>CALGAG010000160.1 GCA_937951995.1 uncultured Bacillota bacterium | reverse complement strand
GCAACACCGGCAGCCCAGGCGGCCCTATCCTCCACAACAGATATTCCAATAGTCTTTGCAGCAGTGAGTAATCCCGTTGAGGCAGGCCTTGTCAAGGATCCCTCCAAGCCGGAGGGAAATATCACCGGGGTATCAAACTCCATACCGGTGGAGGATATAATTGAACTTTCTAAAGTGCTGACACCTGAGGTAAAGACCTACGGCTTCCTCTACAACAGCAGCGAGATCAATTCAGCGGCAAGTATTGAGAACACAAAGTCCTACTGCGATGCTCAAGGTATTCCATACAAGGAAGTCTCCATAACATCGACCGCTGACATCCAGCAGGCGGTATCATCCCTGACAGGTCAGGTGGATGCCTTCTTCACTCCAAATGACAATATGGTTGCCTCGGCAATGGCCACCTATTCACAGGTTGCCACAGAGGCTGGGCTGCCAATCTATGTTGGAGCAGACTCAATGGTTGCCGATGGGGGACTTGCCACGGTGGGAATAGACTACAACCTCCTGGGGGAGCAGGCCGGCAGGATGATAGGCAGAATAATCAACGGAGAAGCCATTGGAGACAACCCGGTTGAAACTGTTTCCGAATATGCAAATGTAATAAACGTAGATATAGCTGAAAAGCTTGGAATAAACATTCCTCAGGAACTTGAGGAGGAGTTTGTCACAGTAGGAAAGCAATAGAAAGTAGAAAGGAAGATTGCAATGACACTTTTGATCGGATCCATAGAGCTTGGCCTAATTTACGGAATACTTGCCCTGGGGGTATACATTACCTTTAGGATTCTCAATATACCAGACCTTACGGTGGAGGGCAGCTTTGTACTGGGAATGGCAACTACAGCAGTATTCACAACAGGCGGCAGTCCCTTGATTGGACTTGCAGCTGCAGTAATGGTGGGAGCCCTGGCTGGAACCACCACTGGGCTTCTTCAGACAAAGCTCATGATCAACCCTATTCTGTCAGGAATAATAGTCATGACGGGGTTATACACTGTAAACCTGGCAATCATGGGTGGAAAGGCAAACATGTCCGTACTTGGGCATGACACTGTATTCACCATGGCCGGGAGCAAGACCTTGCTAGCATTGGTGATTTCAGCCTCATTGGCAGGGATGCTGGGGGTCTTCTTCAAGACCCGAACAGGTCTTGCCATCCGTGGAACCGGAGACAACGAGGAAATGGTAAGGGCCGCCTCCATTGATTCCGACAGGACAAAGTGTCTGGCTCTTGCCCTAGGAAACGGTCTGGTAGCCCTTTCAGGAGGCCTGATTGCCCAGTACCAGCTATTCTCGGATGTTGGATCAGGTGCCGGAATTGTGGTTATCGGCCTGGCATCGGTGATCATAGGAGAGGTTCTTCTTGGCAAGAGGGGGGTTACCTTCGGTTTGTTTACAGCCATAGGGGGATCCATAATCTACAGGGTCATAATAGCCTTCGCACTCAAGGTTGATCTCTTCCCTTCATACGCCCTAAAGCTGATTTCCGCCATTGTCGTAATGCTGGCACTTTCGGGACCATACATCAGGAAGATGCTTAGGGAAAGGGCGGCAATCAGGAAGAGGAAGACAAAGGTAAGACACATAAAGGAATATGTAAGATAGAGAGAAGAGAGGTGAAAGGGTGGATACACCCGCAAAATATGCTGAAGCTTGAGAATCTGCAACTTACATTTGAAAAGGGAACAATGGGAGAAAAGAAGGCCCTGAAGGGCCTGAGCCTCCATCTTGAAGAAGGGGACTTTGTGACCATTGTAGGGTCCAACGGGGCCGGAAAGTCGACCCTGTTCAACGCCATAGGCGGAAAGTACCAGCTGGATGAAGGTGAGATACATCTGGACGGCAAGGATTTGACGGTGCTTAGGGAGCACGAAAGAGCTAGGGAGGTTGGAAGGCTTATGCAGGACCCTCTCAAGGGAACCGCACCTTCCTTGACCATAGAGGAGAACCTGGCCCTTGCCTATGGGAGAAGAGCAAAGGGTGGAATCTTTGCCACAAACAGGAAGGACCTGAAATACTACAGGGACCTTCTGGAATCCCTTGATCTGGGCCTTGAGGATAGGATGAAGACCCTTGTGGGCAATCTCTCAGGAGGACAAAGACAGGCAGTCACCCTACTTATGTGCACCATAGCATCCCCCAAGCTTCTCCTTCTGGATGAGCACACGGCGGCCCTTGATCCCATCAACGCCGAAAAGATAATCGCCATCACTGAAAGGGTAGTCAGGGAGAATAATATCACAACCATGATGATAACCCATGACATCCAGATGGCCCTTTCTGTGGGCAACAGGACAATCATGATGGATGGGGGCAGGATAATCCTAGACATAAAGGGAGAGGAGAAAGAAAATATGACCATGGAAGCCCTCATGGAAAGCTACAGGAGAAAAAGCAGCAAGAAGCTTCTTGATGACAGGATGCTGCTTTCATAAAATTTGGCCTTGCCAAAAAAATGGGCACAGAGCATAGGAGGAAGATGATGAGCTATTACAGACTGGATTACAAGAGCATAAGGGACTTGTGCAAGGAATCATATATGAAGGTTGGTTTCACGGAGGAGGAAAGTGATATAATCACAGATGTGATCCTGCTTTCTGACCTATATGGAATCGAAAGCCATGGGGTGCAGAGGATGGCCATGTATCACAAGGGAATAAGAAGCGGCATGATGAAGGTTGGGGTGGAGCCAGAGCTTGTCTTTGAAACCCCCGTATCCGCAACCATCGATGCAAGGGCTGCCATGGGTCAGCTTGCTGCCCACAAGGGGATGGAGATGGCAATAGACAAGGCCCAGAAGTCAGGTATGGGAATGGTGGTTGTAAGGAACTCAAACCACTACGGAATTGCAGGATACTATGCCAAAATGGCAAGTGACAGGGGACTACTTGGACTTTCCTTCACAAACAGTGTAGCCATAATGGTGCCAACCTACGGAAGCATGCCCATGATCGGAAGCAACCCAATAGCATGTGCAATGCCTGCAGAGCCACACGACTTTTTCTTTGATGCATCAACCACCGTTGTCACCCACGGCAAGCTTGAGGTTTACAAGAAGCTGGACAAGCCCCTGCCCCAGGGCTGGGCAATAGATGAGAAGGGTGAAGGCAGTGATGATGCTGCAAGGGTCATTGAAAACATAGCAGGAAAGACAGGGGGAGGAGTACTTCCAGTTGGTGGAGCCGGTGAGATCCATGGAGGGCACAAGGGCTATGGATACGGTATGATGGCGGAGATCTTCTCATCCATCATGGCCATGGGGATGACCAGCAACCATTGTCTCAAGGACGGAGTCGATGCCTGCAGTCACGGATTTGTTGCAATAGATCCCGGAGTATTTGGCGACAGGGAAATCATAAAAGACCACCTGTCTGCATATCTCAGGGAGATAAGAGACAGTCAGAAGGCAGCGGGAGCAGATAGGATCTACACCCACGGTGAAAAGGAAGCGGAGGCCATGAGGGACAGGATGGAAAATGGAATCCTGGTGAACAAGGGAACCCTGGAGGAAATAGAGGGGATCTGCAAGGACCTGGGTATGGACTACAGGGACCTCATCAGAATAAAATAGACAAGAATAGAGCTGGCACCCTGGACAAGAATCCAATTAAAGGGGCCAGTTTTTTTGTCTGGGGTTTGGTAGGTCCTGTAATCCAAAAATAATATTCAAATCCGAAATAAGTGGTAAAAATATAGCAGTAGACTTAAAGGATGGGATAGGAATGCTTGACTGGGGAAAAAGGATATCAGAAATAAGAGGGGACCAAAGGGAGCTTGAGGATTTCATCAGGCTTCATGAGGCCTTTATACTCAAGTCAGCCTCCAAGGCTTCCAGGCGGTTTGTCACCAAGAGCGATGACGAATGGTCCATTGCACTTCTGGGCTTTACTGAAGCCATAGAAAAGTACAATCCGGAAAGGGGATCCTTCCTCACCTATGCTGGAATGCTAATAAGGTCCAGGCTAATAGACTGGTTCAGGACAAACGGTAGACAGGGCGCGGATTTTCATACGGAAGACATGTACAATGATATTGAGGATACAGGCTACAATGACGACCTGAGACTTGAAATCCATGCCCTGGGAGAGGCATTGGGTGGATATGGCCTTAGCTTTTCAGACATAGCAAGCAATTCCCCAAAGGCTGACAAGACAAAGAAGGCCTGCAGGGAAATACTATTATATCTGATTGAAGATCGTGACTTGACAATTGAAATCAGAAGGACGGGAACGCTGCCCATAAAAAATATTGAAAAAAATCTCAACCTACCCCGAAAAACCATAGAACGGCACCGTAAATATATAATAGCTGCAATGGAAATACTGACAGGGGATTACCCCTATCTCTCAGAATACCTGAGATATGTCAAGGAGGAATAGCTATGAAGGCAGTAATACTTGAAATAATAAAGGGAAGAGCAGTTGTTATGAAGGCGGATGGATCTGTATCTAAAATCCGCAATAAAAACTATTCCGTAGGAGATGAGATTTACATGAAGGAAGGCGTATTTTCACATAAAAGATGGGCGCCGATTCTAACAGCACTATTGATATTTGCTATGATTGGTACAGGCACCTGGGTATATGCGGATGATTATGAATTGAATGCTTTGGAAACTGACGGAACTGAGTTCATGATTAAGGTAAACAGGAGAGGGAAAGTTACAAGTGTTGAACGAGATGGAGAGGAAATCAGTTTCGAGAATAGTGACATTAAAGATTTTCTTGAGGAGCTTTTTGACAAGTATGACATAGAAGCTATAGCTCCCATGGGAGACAGCGAGGAAGATGCAGAGAAACTTGCAGAAGAGATCAGGGCAATGATTGAAGAGAGAAGAGAAGAAGCTGAGAAAAAAGCTGAAGATGCTCGTGAAAAAGCTGAAGAAGCCAGGGAAAGAGCTCAAGAGGAAAAGGGCGACGATGATTACGACAATGAAGGATTAAGAGCTAGAGAAGAAAATATGTCAGTAAAAGGCTTGAGTCCTGAAGATGTTGAAAGAGCTAGAGAACTTGGAATCACACCGGGCAAATACAATATCATCACTAACCTTATGGAAGTAGAAAATGTTGACAGGTACCTAAATCGCATCAGAAGTGAGTACGGCATAGATGAGGACGAGGATACCGACAACAAGGAACTGTCAAAGAGAATCATGGAAGAGTTCTCAGCCAGAAATGGTGAGAAGAACAATCCTAGTGTAAATGCACCAGGACAGGCGGACAAGGATGAAAAAGACGAAAGGGACAATCCTTCACAATTTGCTCCAGGACAGGTAAAGAAACTTGAAGCAAATGATAATGACGAAGATGCAATAGATGATGAAGATGAAGAAAATGGTGAATCAGGAAGACCAGCAAGCCCTGGAAAATCAAATGAAGCACCAGGACAAAACAAGGATAAAACCAAAAACAACTGATTAATATCGGTAAAACCCAAAAGGTGTGCCACCCCACACCCAATATAAAGCAAGGTCCCGTCTTGATGGCGGGCCTTGTTTTTTAACCAAAAAACACAAAAAGAACCGGTCCCGTTGTGTTTTTTTCATTTTGGGTATAGATAATAATATTTTTAATGCAATAAAATCCACCATTCAGAAGTTATACTATCAAAGGAGCCATGAAGATGATTTTATTTACAATTGTCTATGATGACAATCCGAATGACAAGGGCCACAAGAGAATAGAAATAGATGAAGGACTTTTTAGAAGGCTTGCCAAGGACGACATGTCTGCCCTTGATGACCTGTATGCCCTTACGGAAAGGACAATGTATGCATACTCGGTCTCCCTTACAAGGGACCACCAGATGGCGCTGGACCTTATGCAGGATACCTATGTAAAGATCCTTTCCGCTGCACATCTCTACAAGCCAATGGGAAAGCCCCTGGCCTGGATGTTCACCATAGCCAAGAACCTTCACTATTCCAATACAAAAAAGGAAAAGAGGAGCATATCCATGGAGCCTGAAGAGGTGGCAGATGACAGGAGATTTTCCTATGTAACTGATATGGATGACCGGATAGTGTTGGAGGGGGTCCTGACACTTCTTACCCAGGAGGAAAGGGAGATTGTAATGCTCCATGCAGTATCAGGAATGAAGCACAAGGAAATAGCCGAGGGGCTGGGACTTAACCTGTCCACAACCCTCTCAAAATACCACAGGGCACTGAAAAAATTAAGGGAATACCTGGAAGGAAAGGAGGCGAGGGCATGAAGGACAAGCAAATACTTGATAGTGTCAAAAGATCTATGAATCAGGCACCAATCGATATCCTGGACAATATAAAAAGTACTCCAAGGACAAGGATGCTTAGGCACGATGAAATAACCAAGCAGCAATCAGGACCATATAATTATAGAAGATACCTGCCCTACGCATCCCTGGCAGCTGCATTTGTTTTGGTATTCCTTGGCTGGCAGCTAGGAACAAGGATGCCGGACAGCAGAATATACCTGGACGTAAATCCCAGCATCCAGATGACGACCAACAGGCAGGATAAGGTTATCGGCTTGGTGGCAGAAAATGGTGATGGACAAGGCTTGACCAGGGACTTGGACTACAAGGGGATGACAGTATATGAGGTCACAGAAGAGATCCTGACCAGGATGATGGATGAAAGATACCTTGACAAGGACCACGAGTTCCTACTCCTGTCTGTTTACAACCAGGACCAGGACAAGGCAGAAAGGCAGAAGAGGGAACTTGACACAAGGATTCACCAGTATCTGCAGGCAAAAGACCTTCAGCCTGTTGTACTTTCTCAAAAACTTGAAAACACATCTACCATAGAGAGCTATGCAAGGGAATACAGTATTTCTGTCAGCAAGATGACCTTTATCAGGAACCTTATAATCCTAAACCCAGAGCTTCAAGTTGAGGACCTGGCTGGCCTAAGCATTGAGGACCTGGTCAGACTAAGTCAGGGAATGAATCTTGACCTTGAGAGGATAATCGACTCCAATGATTTTGATAGGATAAGGGAGGAAGTGCCACAACCACAGCCTGAGACCCCTCCCAAACCTGTAGGGTATGACGATGATGACGATGATGACGATGACGACGACGATGACGATGATGACGACGATGATGATGATGATGATGATGATGATGATGATGACGACGATACTCCACAACCGACAATTCAAAGCATGATCTCGCCAGACCAGGCAAGGTCCATTGCATTGTCAGTTGCAAATGGAGTCATAACAGACTTTGATTTTGATGATGACGATATGGAGTATGAGGTTGAAATCGAGCTGGGAGACCTTGAGTATGAGATAACAATAGATGCCAGAACCGGTGCGGTCATCGAAGTTGAAATCGACGATTAAAAAAACTTTTGAAATCCATGCAATAAAATGAAGACCCCAGGAGTTAACCCAGTATAGAAAAGAAAAAGGAGGATATGGAAATGAAACTTAAAAAGATTTACTACGCACTTCCAATATTTATACTGGCAATGGTAATGGTGGGTTTTGTAGCTACCCAACCGGCCAACTCACTGACAATGGACGTTAATCCAAGCATTGAGATAGTGACCAACAGGCTGGACAGGGTGGTGGAGATCAATCCACTAAACAAGGATGCAGACGACCTTCTTAGGGAGTTCAACCCCAAGAACAGGAACCTGGAGGACACTGTCAACGACCTGGTGGACCTTATGATACTAACAGGCCATATAAAGGGTGGAGCGGACAACTTTGTAATGATAACAGTTGATGATGACTCAATGGACAGCAATCTGGTAAGGAAGGTAAACAGGGCCATTGCAGCAATGCTGGAGAACAAGCAAATCGAGGCAACAGTCCTGAACCAGGCGATTGCCAGAAGTGAAGACGGCAGAAAGCTTACGGGAGTTGAGCTGGCAGCAAGCAGACTGGATGAACTTGACGATGACATGGATGGAGAAACACTTGCAAACATGACAGTTAGACAGCTTATCCACTACAGCAAGGACCAGAACATTCCAATTGAAAGCCTCTTTAGGGTTGCAGCTGGAACCATCGATAATACCTTGGAATCAAGAGTAATGATTTCAAGGGAAGAAGCAGAGAGAATTGCTCTTGGGAAAATTGACGGAGAGATAATCAAATTTGAACTGGACGACCTCCATGACGATGACGGACCCGAGTATGAAATCGAGATTCTAGCAAAGGATGGCAAGTATGAGATAGAAATAGATGCATTCACAGGGGTAATAAAAGAATTTGAGCGAGACGACCATGACAGTAAAGAAGACAGAACCCAGGCGGCGGGAAGCTTCATTAGCCCTGAGGAGGCTAGAAAAATTGCTCTTGGCCTTGTAAATGGTGAAATCATAAAGCTGGAGCTTGATGATGATGAAGATGATGATCCCGAGTATGAGATCAAGGTAAGAAAAGATGGAGTTATCTATGAAATCGAACTGGATGCCAGGTCTGGAAGGGTTGAGGAATTTGAAAGAAATGACGACGATGATAAAAGAGATCCTGCGCCAAAAGATAAGCCTGCAAGTTCAACAAATTCAAGAATATCACCTGACCAGGCAAAATCCATTGCCCTTGAAATGACAGGGGGAGGAAGAATCACAGAGTTTGAATGGGACGATGATGAGTATGAAATCGAAATCATCAAGGATGGAATGGAATACGAAATAGAGATCCATGCCTATACTGGAAGGGTCCTGGACTTTGAGGTAGAGGATGACGATTAATCAATAGAGTTGAGGGGAGGAGAAATCCTCCCTTTTTCCATGCCCATCTAGTATAATAGTTTTTAGGAGAGTGGCCACCTATCCACCAAATGTGAAGTATGAATCCATCTTCATAGAAGTCCAGGAAAAGGCGAGAATGGAAAGAAAAGGCTTTTTGAATAGTGTCTTTTAGGGTAGAATTATGGTATATGTTTAAAACAGCTAGAAATGGTATGATGATAGATATGAGATTGTCAGAAGGAGGGGAGGAATCCCATGAGTAGGGATGTGTACTTAGATGCCATACAAAATGTAGAGTGTTCATTTGCATATCACAAGGCAATATTTGATGATGAGGGGAAAATGATAGACTACATGTTCCTGGATGTGAATGAAGCCTTTGAAAAGATGACGGGCTTGAAACGGGAAGAGGTAATCAACAAGAGACTTGTAGCCGACATTACAAAAAACAAAGACCATGCTCTCACCTGGGTCAGGGAATATGAAAACATAGTCTATGAAAAGAAAATGGTTGAGTTTGACAAGTACTCTGAGATTTTCAACAAGCACTTCAAAATCAAGGCCTACTATGTCGAGGACGGTTGTTTTGTGACCCTTTTCCTGGACAAGACAGTGGAAAAGAAGCTACAGGAAATCTCAGAATACTTCACCAGAAACATGGGTACTGAAATAGACTATGAGAAGCTTGCCCAGCTGGCCCATG
>CALGAG010000159.1 GCA_937951995.1 uncultured Bacillota bacterium | reverse complement strand
CCAGGCCAGCTGAAGAGAATGAATAAGGACCATTTCCCCAAACCAGGACCGGATGGGGATAATTTGCATGTGGAGAACATGGATCTCCAGATATTCAGGGGAATTCTGGAGAAAAAGAAATTTAGAATAGTTGAGGATGAAAAAGGATTCAGGGCCAGCAAGCACAGGATTGGGAATATTGGTTCTTCCGTTACCCATCTTGGAATAATCATAATAATACTGGGTAGCTTTATTGGAAACATGTTTGCCCAGGAGGGTTTTTTCAACATGCTTCCAGGGGATATAAAGGGTTTTCCTGAATATGGGTTCTCCCTGAGGCTGGATGACTTCAGACTTGGCTTCAGGGACAACGGCACTGTTGACCAGTACTACAGCGATGTTACCGTACTAAGACCTGAAGGGGAGGAATGGAGCGATACAATGTGGGTAAACAATCCCCTCAAGGTGGACAGGGTTGATTTCTTCCAGACCAGCTATGGCTGGGCAAGCAGCCTTTCAATTATTGGACCTGAAGGGGAGGAAGAAAATACACTGCTGAGAAACGGAGAATCATACTTCTACCAGCCTGGTCACCTAACGGTTTACTTGTATGGATATTTTCCAAACATGGCCCTCACATCAATGGGAGAGCCCATTACCATGACAGAGCAGGAGATTAATCCATATTATGCAGTTATCCTATACGAATTTGGAAATCACGTGGCATCTGAGATTCTAGAGCCAGGCCAGGAATACCAGTTCAAGGATTTCACCCTGGCCTTCAATGATTCTCAGCTTTATACGGGAATTACATATCGCAGGGATTTTGGATATATTTTTGTGATGCTTGGAAGCCTTCTGATGACTTTGGGCCTGGTTTTCTCCTTCTACTTCTACCCAAAGCACATACTGGTGGAGGAAAACAGCGTACGGACAATAACAAGACAGAATACCTGGGGCTTTGAATATCAGGTTAGACAGCTTGTTCAACAATCAGTTGAGAAGGAGGAATAGGGATGGATCTAGTATATTTTGAGGAACTGATGTTTACCATTGCCTTTGGAGGATATACACTTTCGTCGATTCTGTTTTTCATATTTGTCGCCATGAAGAAGGAAAGGGTCGGGAAGGCGGCAATTGGACTTGCAATGGCAGGATTCGGGATACATACCCTGGCAATTGTTTTAAGGGTGATTGAATCTGGAAGACTCCCCTTTACCAATCAATTTGAGTTCGCCACAAGCTTTGCCTGGGGGATTGTACTTTGCTATCTGGTCCTCCACTTTGCCTATCGGTTCACAGGAGTGGGAGCCTTTGTAATGCCAATGGCATTTCTTGTCATGGGATATGCCTCAATGCTGCCAAAGGAGATAAAACCACTTATGCCAGCCCTTCAAAGCAGTTGGCTTTATATTCACGTTGGGACTGCAGTGGTAAGCTACGGGTCCTTTGCAGTTGCAGCGGGACTGGCTGCCATGTATCTCATTGGAGAAAGGCAGAAGGCATCAGGAGATGGAAAAACCGTGCTTCCAAATTCAGAGGTTTGCGATTACCTAAGCTACAGGGTAATTGCTTTTGGATACCTGATGCTTACCCTTGTCATAGTCACGGGAGCCATATGGGCAAAATATGCCTGGTCAAGATACTGGGCCTGGGATCCCAAGGAAACCTGGTCACTTATAACCTGGCTGATATACTCCGTATACATCCACCTTCGCTTCAACAGAGGCTGGAAGGGAAAGCCTGCTGCATGGTTCGCGGTTATTGGTTTCATAAGCGTAATCTTTACATTCATAGGGGTCAACAACATACTGCCAAGCATTCACAGCTACAGATAGGAAGAGGACAGCTTAGGGAAACCGAAAGCTGTCTTTCCCTTATATATAGGAAGGAAATATTCAGATTCAGAAATCCTTCCACAGGGTAGATATAACTTGGGGTGATATGATGGATAACTTTACAAGGAGAAAGCTAAAAAAACCCGGAGACCTGGTGGAGGACATCAAGTCTGGAGATTTTTCCATTACAAAGCGGGAATTCGATTTAAAAAGGACCAAGAGGACG
>CALGAG010000158.1 GCA_937951995.1 uncultured Bacillota bacterium | reverse complement strand
TTTTCTTGACAAACACTAGGCTTCAATTTATAATAATCTAAAAGAATCCCGACTTTGAAGGGGAGAGTAGGCACAGGAAGTAGTTCAAGGGAGCCGGTAATAGTGAGACACCGGTACGAAGCCTCTGCTGAAGAACACCCACGAGTCTCCAACCGAAAGGATAGAATCCCGGTAGGCCTGGACGGATACACACCGTTAACAGTGTAAAAGAGGCTCACAGCAAACAGGGTGGTACCGCGGAAGATAACCTTTCGTCCTTATTACAAGGACGGAGGGTTTTTGTTTTATCTAAACTAACAGGGAGGTAATGAGATGAAATTATCAGTAAAGGATATTTTCAGGAAATCTGAGGATTACATGGGACAGAAGGTGAGGCTTGAAGGATGGATCAGAACATCCAGGTCATCAAAGGCATTTGGCTTCATTGAGCTGAACGATGGGTCATTCTTTAAGAATATCCAGATTGTTTATGACGATAGCTTAACAAACTTCAAGGAAGTGGAAAAGCTGGCGATCTATTCAGCCATAATTGTGGAAGGTACTCTGGTTCAAACACCAGGAGCCAAGCAACCATTTGAAATCAAGGCTGAAATGATCAGTCTGGAAGGGGAGTCCACAAGCGACTATCCAATACAGAAGAAAAGACACACCCTCGAGTACCTGAGAACAATTGCACACCTTAGACCAAGGACTAACATCTACAGCGCAGTCTTCAGGGTCAGGTCAATCCTGGCTTATGCAATCCATAGGTTCTTCCAGGAAAGAGGGTTCATTTACGCACATCCTCCAATAATAACAGGTTCGGATGCAGAGGGAGCAGGAGAGATGTTCAGGGTTACCACATTGGATTTTGACGACGTTCCAAGAACAGAGGATGGCAGTGTAGATGTTTCAAAGGACTTCTTTGGTAAGGCAACCCATCTTACTGTTAGTGGACAGCTTGAGGCTGAGGTATTTGCCCTGGCATTCAAGAACACCTACACCTTTGGACCAACCTTCAGGGCAGAGAATTCAAACACTCCAAGGCATGCTGCCGAATTCTGGATGATTGAGCCAGAGATTGCCTTTGCCGAGCTTAAGGACAACATGGAGCTGGCGGAGGACATGTTCAAGTACATGATCCAGTACGTACTTGACAATGCACCGGAGGAAATGGAGTTCTTTGACAGCTTTGTCAGCAAGGGGATCATTGAAAGGCTTACCAGGATAGTACAGTCAGACTTTGGTGTCATCACCTATACAGAGGCAATTGATAAGCTTCTGGAGTCCGGAGAGGAGTTCCAGTATCCCGTTGAATGGGGCATGGACCTTCAGACTGAACATGAAAGATATATAACTGAGAAGATTTTCAATAAGCCGGTATTCGTAATAGATTATCCAAAGGAAATCAAGGCTTTCTACATGAGGGTCAATGAGGATGAAAAGACAGTTGCAGCCATGGACCTTCTTGTTCCAGGAGTAGGGGAGATCATCGGAGGAAGCCAGAGGGAGGAGCGTCTTGAGGTCCTTGAGCAGAAGATCATAGACAACGGAATGGATCCTGAGGATTACTGGTGGTACCTTGAGCTTAGAAAATACGGTGGAACCAAGCATGCAGGCTATGGACTGGGATTTGAGCGTGCAGTGATGTACATCACTGGAATGTCAAACATCAGGGACGTCATACCATTCCCTAGAACTGTAAATTCAGCTGAATTCTAAATAACAGTTGCTAAGGATAGGCGTATTTGCTATAATCATAGCTAAATCATACAAACATTGAAGAGAACAAGTAGGGTGTGGATTTATTCCAGAGAGCTGCTGGAGGGTGAAAAGCAGCATATGAAGCGCTTGAACTCATCTCTGAGTTTCCAGGGTGCAAGTCCTGGACGGCTGTCACCGTTAATGGACACAAAGTGGATTAATCAATAAGAGTGGTACCGCGGAATAACCTTTCGTCTCTATGGGGATGAAAGGTTTTATTTTTTGAAATTTAAGGAGGTCATTCAATGAGAGAGTACAATCCAAAGGATATCGAGAAGAAGTGGCAGGATATCTGGGATCAGGAAGAGGCATACAAGGCCACCAATGACAGTGAAAATCCAAAATTCTTTGCCCTGGTGGAGTTTCCATATCCATCTGCAAATGGTCTTCACGTAGGACACCCCAGACCATACACTGCACTTGATATCGTAGCCAGAAAAAGGAGATACCAGGGATACAATGTCCTTTTCCCTATGGGTTGGGACGCATTTGGACTCCCCACTGAGAACTTTGCAATCAAGAACAAAATCCACCCGAGGATAGTAACGGAAAAGAATATCGAAAGGTTCAAGAACCAGCTTAAGTCAATAGGTTTTTCCTTTGACTGGTCAAGAGAGGTCAACACCACAGACCCTGAATACTATAAGTGGACCCAGTGGATATTCCTCAAGCTTTTTGAGAAGGGACTTGCCTACAAGCAGGAATTCCCAATAAACTTCTGTACATCCTGCAAGGTCGGTCTGGCCAACGAGGAGGTAGTTGGCGGGGTTTGCGAAAGGTGTGGCAGCGAGGTTGTAAGGAGGGTCAAGAACCAATGGATGCTAAAAATAACTGAGTATGCTGAAAGACTTATCAATGACCTGGACCTTGTGGACTACATTGAAAGGGTCAAGATTCAGCAGACAAACTGGATAGGAAAATCTGTCGGAGCTGAGCTGGACTTTGTGATTTCAGGAGGAGAGGACAAGTTAAGGGTTTTTACAACCAGACCAGACACCCTGTTCGGGGCAACCTACATGGTCCTGGCAGCCGAGCATCCACTGATTGAAAAATACGCTGACAGAATTGTAAACATTGACCAGGTAAGGGCCTATGCCGATGAAGTGCTTAACAAGAGTGATTTTGAAAGGACAGAGCTTTCCAAGGTCAAGACCGGGGTTGAATTGAAGGGTCTTACTGCAATCAATCCGGCAACGGGCAAGGAGATACCCCTTTGGGTATCCGATTACGTCCTGATGACATATGGAACAGGTGCCATCATGGCTGTTCCAGGACATGACCAAAGGGACTGGGAGTTTGCCAGGAAGTTTGACCTTCCAATAGTTGAGGTAATAAAGGGTGGAGACATAGAAAAGGAAGCATATACGGATACAGATTCAGGAATTCTTGTGAATTCCGGATTCATAGATGGAATGGAAGTAAAGGAAGCCATCCGGAAGATGATAGACTGGCTGGTGGAAGAGGGCCTTGGAGAGAAAAAGGTCAACTACAAATTGAGGGACTGGGTTTTCTCAAGACAGAGATATTGGGGTGAGCCAATACCCCTGGTCCACTGTGATGATTGTGGCTGGGTGCCAATTCCAGAGGAAGAGTTACCACTCCTCCTTCCTGAGGTGGACAACTACGAACCAACTGAAACCGGGGAATCACCACTTGCAAACATACACGACTGGGTTCACACCACATGTCCAAAATGCGGCAAGGATGCCCACAGGGAGACTGACACAATGCCACAATGGGCTGGATCATCATGGTATTTCCTAAGATATACCGACCCCCACAACAGTGAGCAGTTTGCATCAGATGAGGCCCTGGACTACTGGATGCCTGTTGACTGGTACAATGGTGGAATGGAACACACGACACTTCACCTGCTCTACTCCAGATTCTGGCACAAGTTCCTGTATGACATAGGAGTCGTACCTGGACCTGAGCCCTACTCCAAGAGGACATCCCATGGAATGATCCTTGGAGACAACAACGAGAAGATGTCAAAATCCAGAGGAAATGTGGTTAACCCTGACGACATAGTAAACGACTACGGTGCAGATACACTAAGAACCTACGAGATGTTCATCGGAGACTTTGAAAAGAGCGTTCCATGGTCTGAAAACGGCGTTAAGGGCTGTAGAAGATTCCTTGACAGGGTTTGGAGACTTCAGGAGATACTGGTGGATGGAGAGGGATATACAAAGGACCTTGAATCCTCCATCCACAAGACCATAAAGAAGGTAAGCGAGGACTTTGAGACCCTTAAGTTCAATACGGGGATAGCAGCCCTCATGTCACTTCTCAATGAGTTCAACGATCACGGGTCAATAACCAGGAAGGACATGGAAACATACCTTGTACTCCTGAACCCTGTTGCACCACACATAACAGAGGAGCTTTGGGAGATTGTAGGTATTAAGGGAAAACTCTTCCAGACAACCTGGCCAGAATTTGATGTGGATAAGACCATAGACAAGGTCATAGACCTTCCTGTCCAGGTCAACGGAAAGGTTAGGGGTACCATAACAGTTGCCCTTGACGAACCCAAAGACAATCTCATGGACAAGGTAAACGATGTGAAATCCATTATGAAATTCCTGGATGACAAGACAATTGTCAAGGAGATCTACGTCCCAGGAAAGATATACAATATTGTCGTAAAATAACTTGCAAAAATGATTCTGTTGATTTTCAGCAGAATCATTTTTTTTTACACCTGGTTACAGGCAGTTGGCTGTTTCAAGAGAGGAGAGCCTAAGTACGTGAAGATTCTATACAATTTTAATATTCTGGATAATTCAATTGCTGTATGAATTTTTTCCAAGTATGTTATAATGTAGACGAAGTTATTTAAGATCAACGGAGGTGCATTAAATATATGAGGAAGATCCTTATAACCGGCGGCCTTGGACAAATAGGTTCAGAGCTGACCAAGAAGATGAGGGACATCTACGGCAAGGATAATGTCGTAATGAGTGATATGCAGGCCAAGGACAGCCATAAGGAACTGATAGAGAGCGGACCCTTCCAGGTGCTTGATGTTCTGGACAGGGAAAAGATGGGAGAGATTGTTGACAGGTACAAGATCGACACCATAGTTAACCTGGCTGCAATCCTGTCAGCAGTTGGTGAAGCCAAGCCACAGCTATGCTATAACGTTAACATGAACGGACTCTACAACGTACTTGAGCTTGCAAGGGAGAAGGACCTGTCGGTTTTCACACCAAGCTCAATAGCGGTTTTCGGTGAGAGTACCCCAAAGGACAAGACACCACAGGATACAATAATGAGACCTGGAACCATGTATGGGGTCACCAAGGTTGCGGGAGAAAATCTTTGCGACTACTACTACCATAAATTTGGAGTGGATACAAGAGGAGTAAGGTTCCCTGGACTGATCTCAAACGACACCCTTCCAGGTGGAGGAACCACAGACTACGCAGTCCACATCTACTACGAGGCATTGAAAGAGAAGAAATACACAAGCTTTATAGACAAGGGAACTAAGATGGACATGATGTACATGCCGGATGCCCTGAACGCAATTGTTCAGCTTCTTGAGGCAGACCCATCAAGACTTAAGCATAGAAATGCCTTCAATATCACTGCGATGAGTTTTGATCCGGAGGATATGGCCGCTTCCATCAGGAAGCACATACCTGAGTTCAGGCTGGATTACGATGTTGATCCAGTAAGACAGGCAATTGCTGATTCATGGCCTAACTCACTGGATGATTCCGAAGCCAGGGCACAGTGGGATTGGAATCCGGAATACCTGCTTGATGACATGACGGCAGACATGCTGAACAGTTTAAGGAAGAAACTAAATATACAGGCCTAACAGGCAAAAACAAGGCTGGGAATTTTCCCGGCCTTGTGTGCTTTTCAATGTTGACAAGATTACCCGGATATACTATACTATATTAGGAATACCAACTAAATAAGTTGGGATTAAAGAGGTGATCAAATGAAATTGTCAACCAAGGGAAGATATGGCCTAATGGCCATGTACCAACTGGCCCAGGACCATGGGCAGGGACCGATTTCCCTGAAATATGTGGCTGAAAAACAGGGCTTAAGTGAAAACTACCTGGAACAGCTCTTTTCAAGTCTCAAGAAGGATGGACTCCTTGAAAGTGTAAGGGGAGCCTACGGAGGCTACATGCTTTCGAGAAAGCCTGAGGAAATAACTGTTGGAGAGGTCCTGAGATCTCTTGAAGGACAGATGTCCCCCTCTGATTGCGTTGCAGACGGAATCCACGATTGCAGCAGGGATGACAAATGTGCAACCCAGTGGGTTCTTGGCCAGATCAAGAACAGCATCGACCAGGTTATTGACTCCATAACCCTTATGGATATGATTAGGGACGACAAAGGATTAAACACTGAATTGGAGGGAGATTAATGGATAAAATGATATACATGGACCACTCGGCTACAACACCTGTAAAGAAGGAAGTCCTCCAGGAGATGCTTCCATATTTTTCAGAGTACTACGGCAATCCTTCAAGCGTCTATCAATTGAGCAGCAAGTCAAAGCTTGCCATTGACAAGGCAAGGGACCAGGTTGCAAAGGGACTGGGTGCGAAGAAGAGTGAGATTTATTTCACAGGCGGTGGATCTGAAGCGGACAACTGGGCCATAAAGGGAATAGCCTACAGACACCGTGATAAGGGAAACCACATCATCACAACAAAGATTGAACACCACGCTGTACTCCACACATGTGAGTACCTTGAAAACCAAGGTTTTGAAGTGACCTATCTCGATGTGGACGAATATGGAATGATCAGCCTTGAAGACCTGGAAGGGGCAATCAGGGACAATACCATACTTATATCAATAATGTTTGCAAACAACGAGATTGGAACTGTTCAACCCGTCAAGGAAATTGGAGAGATTGCAAGAAGACACAAGGTACTTTTCCACACGGATGCAGTTCAGGCAGTAGGCAGCATAAAGATAGATGTTAATGAAATGAACATAGACCTTCTTTCAATGTCTGCACACAAGCTGTACGGACCAAAGGGAGTGGGAGCACTTTACATCAGACAGGGAACAAGGATTGACCCACTAATCGCTGGAGGAGCCCAGGAAAGGAACAAGAGGGCAGGAACTGAGAACATTGCGGGAATCGTAGGGACAGGCAAGGCCGTCGAGCTGGCCTATGAGCACCTTGAGGAAAACAACAGGAAACTTATCTCCTTGCGGGAGAGGCTGATCAAGGGCATAAACGGAAAGATCCCCCATGTGAGACTCAATGGGCATCCTGAAAAGAGACTGCCGGGAAATGTGAACTTCTGCTTCCAGTTTATCGAGGGAGAAGCACTCCTTCTTAGCCTTGACATGGTAGGGGTGGCAGGATCAAGCGGATCTGCATGTACATCAGGATCACTTGACCCGTCACACGTACTGCTTTCAATAGGCCTTCCCCATGAAATTGCCCACGGATCCCTGAGGCTGTCTCTGGGTCTAGGCAATACCGAGGAAGAGGTGGACTATGTAGTGGACCAGCTTGTGGGAATAGTTGACAGGCTAAGAAAGATGTCACCGTTATATGATAAAGTTCAGGGGGGAATATAAATGTATTCAGAAAAGGTAATGGAGCACTTCACTCAGCCACGTAATGTTGGTGAAATTGAAAATGCAGATGGGGTAGGTGAAGTAGGCAATGCAAAATGCGGGGACATTATGAGAATGTACCTTAAGATAGATGGGGATGTAATAACCGATGTAAAGTTCAAGACCTTTGGCTGTGGGTCAGCAATAGCATCATCAAGCATGGCTACAGAGCTTATAAAGGGAAAGACGGTCAAGGAAGCCATGGAATTGACCAACAAGGCCGTAGCGGATGCCCTTGACGGCCTGCCACCGGTAAAGATGCATTGCAGCGTTTTGGCTGAACAGGCCATAAAATCAGCACTTGTTGATTATTCAAAGAAATCGGGGGTAAAAATTGAGGGACTGGAAGATGTTGACTTTGATGATGAGCATCTACACGACCTTCCTGAGGATGACGAATAATAAATATTGACCTATAGAGACTTTGGTTAGAGATGGCGCAGAAACATCCAGCCATGGTCTCTGTTTGTTCAGGGGTGATCAGATGTCAATAAATACGCCACCTTCTCTCTTTGTTAATCTGGTATGGATCCTGTCGGCCCTATTGCTGGCCCTAATAATCTACTACCTGATCAACATCGGAAACAGGTTTGTACCGGGGAAAAAAGTCATAAGATACAATACCAGGCTGATACTGTGGGTAATAATAACCCTTTTCGGCATCTATTTTGTTACGCTTGTTTTCAGAAGGTACACGCTGGTGGCAGACACCTTCTTCACCATAATCATATCAATGATCCTGGCATATTTTCTGAATCCCCTTGTTAATTTCTTTGAAAGAAAAGGACTCAAAAGATTTTTGGCCACCATAGCCGTCTATCTCCTTATTCTTGGAGTCATCTCCATACTTACAGTATCCGTCCTGCCAAGGACAGGTCAGGAAATCAGGAGGCTGGCCACCAATTTTCCAGGCTATGTGAACACGGTATCCCTGTGGATGACCAATCTTTATGCGGGCTATTCAGATACCCTGGTTGAAATGCCAGAGCTTCTCAAGAGCATAGAGGATGTAATATCCCAGAACCTTGGAAGGATTCAAACAGGAATAGCCAACGGTGTGGAGAGGTTTATCCTTAGCATAATAGGCTTGTTCACAAGGATAATAAGCTGGATCCTGACTCCAATACTGACCTTCTACTTCCTGGTTGACAAGGAACACTTCATCGACAAGTTCAGAAGGATGATTCCCAAAAAGCACAAGGAAGAGACCCTTGACCTCTTGAGGGAAATCGACACTGCCTTGTCCCAGTTCATAAGGGGCAGGCTACTGATGGCTGTCATGGTTGGAATTGCCACAACTATTTTCCTTTTCCTTATGGGAGTGGAATTTGCCATTGTAATAGGATTCATAACAGGACTTGCGGATATAATTCCATATATCGGACCATTCCTGGGATTTGTCCCTGCTGTCATATTTGCCTTTATCGCAAGCCCCATCAAGGCCCTTTGGGTGGGAATCTTCTTTATCCTTATCCAGTGGGCGGAAAACAACATACTTGGGCCCAAGGTATTGGGCAAGACAACGGGAATGCATCCACTTACGATCCTCCTTGCAATCATAGTTGGAGGTACCATCTTCGGTGTTATGGGGATGATTCTTTCTGTTCCAGCTGTAAGCGTTTCAATTATACTTTTCAATTACTTCAAGAAGCGGATAGCCCAAAGGTATTCCACTGAGGTGGAGGATAGGAAGTCTTAGCAAATTGACAAACAGGTGGCTTTACTTTAAAATAATATAGATAGGACATCCCTCCCTTTAAAGGGAGGATTTTTCTAATAAAACGGGACGAGGTGTATGTATGAGAAAATTAGGACTTCACGAAATAAGAAAGGAATATCTTGACTTCTTCAGAGAAAAGGACCATCTGGTTGCACCAAGTTTTTCATTGGTACCAAAAAATGATAAATCCCTGCTGCTGATCGGAGCCGGCATGGCACCTTTAAAGCCCTACTTTACTGGAGATGCGGTTCCACCACACAACAGGATGGTAACCTGTCAGAAGTGTATAAGAACAGGTGATATAGAGAACGTTGGAAGGACAGCAAGACATGCCACATTCTTTGAAATGCTTGGGAATTTCTCCTTTGGGGACTATTTCAAGAAGGAGGCTGTTGCCTGGGCCTGGGAATTCCTGACTGAAAGGTTGGAAATACCTTCAGAGGACCTTTGGGTAAGTGTTTACCACGAGGATGACGAGGCATATGACATCTGGAAGGATGACATAGGAGTGCCTGAGGAGAAGATTGTAAGACTTGGGAAAGAGGACAATTTCTGGGAGCACGGCGTCGGTCCCTGCGGCCCGTGTTCCGAGATCCATTTCGACCGGGGCGAGGACAAGGGCTGCGGCCGGCCGGACTGTGCCGTGGGCTGTGACTGCGACCGTTTCCTGGAGATCTGGAATCTGGTGTTCACCGAATTCTATCGCGGTGAGGACGGTTCCTACACACCGCTGCAGCAGCGCAACATCGATGCACCGCGTATCGATTGGGCATAGTGTGAGCGTCTCGAAACGCAGGAAGTCACCGAAATCGCTCTCCGGCGCGTCGGTGGCCAGGATCAGATTCTCGATCCGGATACCCCATTGCCCGGGTCGATACAGGCCGGGCTCGTTGGACGTGATCATGCCCCCCAGCAAAGCCGTGCTCTCATCGACCTGGCGCCGGGACGAAATACTCTGTGGCCCTTCGTGGACATTGAGGAAATACCCCACGCCATGGCCGGTGCCGTGACCGTAGTCCAGCCCGGCCTGCCACAGGGGTGCGCGGGCCACCGCATCCAGCAACGGCCCCGACGTACCCTGGGGAAAATGCATGCGCGACAGGGCCA
>CALGAG010000157.1 GCA_937951995.1 uncultured Bacillota bacterium | reverse complement strand
GAAAAGACTTAAGGAAAGATACACAGTCCGTCCTGTTGATTTTTCAAGACTCAGGGAGGAGGCAGCCACATACACTAGAATCAACAACGATGCCTTCAGGGACCACCTTTTCTACTACAGGAGGGTTCCGGAGGAGGATTTGGAGCTGTTCAGGGACTTCAGATTTCTTCTGAAGCCAGAAAACCTGCTCTTTGTCCAGAGAGACGGGGTGGATGTGGGATTTATGCTCTGGTATCCTGATTTTCATCAGATAATGGATAAAAAATCTGGGATTGGTTTGAGGACTGTCCTCAAGGCAAGGTTGCATCCAGAAAAGATAGATACCTTCAAGATTGTTGAGATAGGGGTTGTCAAGGAAGAACAGGGCAAGGGAGCAATCCTGGCCCTCTTTGACCATTGTCAGGAGCTAACGGAAGGAAGGTACAAGCATTTTGAGTCCGGCTGGGTCCTGAAGGACAACCCAAGATCAAAGGCCCTGGGAGACAAGTGGTCCGATGGAATATCCAAGACCTTTGCCGCATATGTCAAGGAGCTGGTTTAGTGGGAATTTTTGAGTTCAATGAAAAAGAAGGGCTAAAACTTGATAGGTATATCCTGAGTCTCCTAACCATCCTTGAAAGGGCCAATCCCTGCAAGCAAGACTACCATATTGAAAAAGGGACCTTCATTGTCTCCTATAGGCTCCGGATGGACCTTCTAAACCTTTGGGGAAGACTTTCAGTAAGGATAAATACAAATGTTGTAGGTCTGCCAATATCCGTGGCTGACCCAGGTTATCTGGGCAGTGAAGACCAAGTTGAAGGCTTTCTTGGTAAACAAAGAGGGCTTTGGGTGGTGCTTAATGGGGAAAGACCCTTTTCGGTTCCTGCAAAAACTCTTTCAACATTTGTCTTTAGGAACAGGTTCAAATCTTTTTCAGAATATATCAATGCACTGAGGAGTCCCTACAGAAGAAGGATCAGAAGGGCCCTGGATAAGGGAAAGGACCTAAGGGTCCAGAAGGCGGACTTTACTGAGGACCATCATAGGCTGTACATGGATGTGATTGGAAGGTCAGACCATCCTCTTGAGATCTTGCCCATGGAATTTTTCAGGGACTATCATGGGGACATATATGAGTTCAGGTCAAAGGAAGGTAGACTTCTGGCATTTGTCCAGACTGAGAGGAATAAGGACAGGCTGAGATTTCTTTTCTGTGGCTTCAGAAGAGAGGATGTTGAGGAGTTTGACCTGTATTACAATATGCTTCTTTGGATAGTAAGGCTTGGAATAGAGGAGGGTGTAAGTGAAATTGACTTTGGCCAGACATCAGAGGAGAGCAAGCTTAAGATCGGATGTCAGGAGAGGGAAAGGTTTCTCTACATCCATCATAACAACCCAGTCCTAAGGTGGATTTTAAGAAGGCTCCTCCCGCTGTTTTCATACAGACCATATCCAAGGAGCCACAGGGTTTTCAAGGAGGAAGACCATGCTGATATATCTTGAAAAGGTAAGAAGAAAAACCCTATTCTCACGTTTTGAGCCTATAGTCACCGAGCCCCTGGAGCTCCTGTACATAAAGTCTGTACTTGATTCAATGGGGATTGAAAATGGAATTATTGACCCCCTTTTCAGCCTAGAGGCTTCTGGAGGAGACCTCCCCGATATGGTAATCCTTACAGGCTATAATGTGGCAGAAGAGGAAATGAAGAAAAGGGCCCATTGGTGGAAGAATCAGAATAGGGATATACTTGTTATGGTATCAGGGGTCCATGTACAGCTAAACAGCGGAAAATTCATGGAAGACTACATAGATTTCATATTTCATACCCAGGACTTCGGGGTCTTTAAGGAGCTTTTATACCGTATTCAAAGGGAAGAGGAGGTCCATGGACTTACTGGACTACATACAAGGAAAGGGGACGGCAGCTGGGAGCTGGGAGAGGAGAGACCTGTGCAAAGTCCGGAAGCTATCCTTCCATCCAGAGACCTTTACAAGAGCAACAAGGATCGGACCCGTTATGTTGACAAGAAGAGGCTTGCCCTTGTCAAGGGAGGAAGGGGGTGTCCCTATGCCTGTTCCTATTGCTATTGCAGGAGCCTAAATGGCGGCACCTTTGTAAGGCCGGATTTTTCCCGGATGTTTGAGGAAATGGAGACGATAGGGGCAGACCATTACTGGATTGTGGACGATGTACTTCTTGTGGATAGGAAGGATGCCATGGAATTTATCAGGGCTTCAAGGGATGTTAGCTTTGAGGGAGGGATCATTGCCTATCTGAGGGCTGACTTCATAGTAAGGGAGAGGGAGTTTCTAAAGGACCTGCGTGATGGGGGACTTTCTGAGGTTATAATAGGCTTTGAAACCCCTGACAGGGAGGAGTTGCTTGACTACAACAAGAAGGTGGACGTGTATATCTATGAGGAGGCCATCAGTCTGCTAAAGGATAACAACATACAACTGACCGCCCTCTTCATGGTTCATCCGGACTATGGCCTGGGGGAATTTTGGAGGCTGTGGACCTTTATCCTTAAAAACAGGCTAGACCTTTACACAATTTCAATATTCACACCACTTCCGGGGAGTGATGAATTCTTAAGCTATCAGGACAGATTGACTACAGACAAGGCAGAGTCCTTTGACTTTTTACATCTTGTTCTGCCATCCAGACTTCCAAGACCTGTATTCTATGGTTTGTTCTACCTGAGTCATCTGAAGCTTCTCTTTTCAAAACGGATATTAAAATATATTTTGATGAGGTAAACATATGAAAAAAGCAATATGGGATTTTTGGGCAGGGAGATATGACAGGCTCTGGGTTCAGAAGAAATCTCTTAAACCCACAAGAGAATATGTAAGGGGTATCATCAGGGAGGAATGGATGGAGGGTGCAAGAAGCCTACTGGACCTTGGATGTGGTCCTGGTGAGCTCATAAGTTCCCTTGGTGAGGACCTAAGGGATATGGACATAACAGGGGTTGATTTTTCAAGGGCCATGCTGGAGATTTCAAAAAGAAAGAATCCTGAGGCCAAACACCTGGAAATGGCTGCAGAGGACCTGGAGGGCCTGGACCAAAAATTTGACGTGGTGACCTGTACCCATTCCCTGCCCTACTACAGGAACAAGAAAAGGGTAATGGCCAAGATTGCAGAGAGACTGGTGCCAGGGGGAAAGCTTATCATTGCCTTTGCCAGTGGAAACAGTCCATATGACAGGGTAGCCCTGTCCCTTGTAAAGCTGACAACCGGTCCCGCAGCCTACCCTTCGGACATGGAGTTTAGGGATATGATTAGGGAAGTGTTCGCTGTTGAAAACAGACATGTAATCAGGGAGGCAATCTATATGCCCACAATTGCCGTCTACACACTAAGGAGGCTGTGATGAGGATACTCTTGGTAAGACCAAAGCCCCACAGGGAGACAATTGGACTTAAGCATGTCATGGTTTGCGAGCCTCTTGAGTTGGAATACCTGGTTTCAAACATACCAGAGGACATCAAGAACAGATGTGATGTTGAAATAGTGGATATGATTCTTGAAAAGAGATCCTTCAGGAGCATAATTCAAGAAAAAAGACCCCACATGGTCCTTTTTACAGGCTACATCACCCATGTGGGGACAATAAGTGATATGGCAGAGAAGGTAAAGTCAATCCTTCCTGCAGCAATAACAGGTGTGGGCGGTGTGCATGCAGAGGTTGTGGCGGAGGATTATTCAAGCCCGGACCTTGACCTTGTATTTGGACGGAATGGAGTAAAGGCATTTGTAGGTGCCCTCAGGGGAATCCTGGAGGGGAAGGACCTTGATGAAATAAAAGAAGAGATAAAGTCCATCTCTAGGGAAGAGCTTGATTTCAATCTAAGACCTCCAGATAGAAGTAGCGTAGACAGGTATCGCAGCAGCTACTACTACATGTTCCACAACCCATGCGCCTTGATAAAGACCTCCTACGGATGTCCCTACACCTGCAGGTTTTGCTTCTGCAGGGAGATAACAGGTGGAAAATATCATTCAAGGTCAATGGACGATGTAATGGATGAGCTTATGGAAATCCCCGAGGAAGAGGTCTATATAGTGGATGATGATTTCCTGTTTGACAGGGAAAAACTCCTGGACTTTGAGAGACTCCTCAAGGAAAGGAAGATAAACAAGAGGTATCTTGTATATGGAAGGGCTGACTTTATCGCCCAGAACCGGGACTTAATGGAAAGGCTTAGGGATGTTGGCCTCCAGGCTGTAATTGTTGGAATTGAATCCATAAGGGAAAAGGACCTTTCAGGCTACAACAAGAAGACCACAAGGGCCATGAATGAGGAGGCCATCCAGATCCTCAGGG
>CALGAG010000156.1 GCA_937951995.1 uncultured Bacillota bacterium | reverse complement strand
GAACTTCCTACCAATCCACCCATACTGTTATTTCCCGATATGATTGAGTCTTGGTTATTGATCTTTTCGACGGATATATTGGCAATATATGAGTTCTCAACGTATCCAGCCAACGCTCCTCCGAAGTAATCTCCCATGATGATTGGGTCCTGGATGATTATGTTTTTTAGTGTCGCTCCTGAAGCATACCCAAAGAGCCCACTATATTCTGTGCCTCCAATATCCTTTAGGTTGGATATGACATAGCCGTTTCCATCGAAAGTGCCCTCAAAAGCCTCCAGATAGAATTCCCCGACACCACCGATTGACTCCCAGTCCTCAAAGCCTGAAAGGTCTATATCAGCCACCTGTACATAACTGTCACCAAGACCTATTGTGACATATTCTCCTTCCCAGAAGGTACCCTCTCCAAACAGCTCTCCATCGGGATACTGGTTCCTTAGCTTGTCCAGCTCATTGCCATTTGCAATTGGAATGAAGCCTTCGTCCCTGATAAGCTTGTCGGCATTCTCCTCCTGGTCATTGAAGTCTATGGGATCATCAGGGTCATCCGGGTCATCCGGATCTGCCTCGTAGTTCACAAGCTTGAAGTTCTTGACCTTGTTCTCTCCCACAACCACTGTATATACCCCTGCCTTGTTGTCAGTGGCCATGAACTCTGTCTCCTCATACAGGTTGAAAATAAGGTTTCCTTCTTCCGGTACTGTTATCATACCCTCTCCCAGAATGGTTCCATTCCCTCCCGGGGATTTTACCAATACCTGGTATTCTCCCTGAGTAAATTTCTCCACATTCACGTATACATCTTCCTTGTGCTCAAACATTGTGCTGTTTCCCTCTTCAACCATTTCACTGTCAACTAGCTTTATGGTTCCAGGATGCCCTTCTGCAAATGTCGTACCTGTAGTGAATATCATGGCTAATATGAGAATGAAGTTGATTAACTTAAACCTTTTTTGATTCATTTGACTTTCCTCCCTCATTTTTAGTAAGTTAGAAAGCCCACTCCCAATTATTTATCCTCTATTTATGCAAGTCGGATTTATTTTCTGAATATTCTGCTTTATGTTGCATTATTTATGTGCCTACTCTTTACCCTCTTTTGTCTTTATTTATTCGTGATTTAAAGCATTATTGCGTTAATTCATAAATATCTTATGCCCTTAATTTTCGTGCTATTTGTAAAAGGCAGGTATCACTTAAGTTTACAATAATATTGAAGGATAGATTCCTCCGTTTCAGTAGGATTGACAGGGTCATACTCTGGAGCATAAGATTCTTCAGCTATGCTTCAGGATGACAAAACGAGACCCCTCCGCCTTGGTCGGGGTGACAAAAACAAGACCCTTCGCAGGCTCAGGGTGACACATTAGTGGCTGCAGGATAGACAAAAGAAAAGCAAGGGTCCTTCCCTTGCCTATACCTTCTGTTTATTTGAGGCCTGGAGCAGCTCAATTACCTCTTCATCCTGAATCTGTGGGAAATTGTCGTAGTAGGCTCCGACTGCTCCCAGGAAGAAGTACTCCCTGGCTATGCACTGGAGGTCATCAACCATCCTGTCAAGATCCCTTGCAGTGTCTGATGGGATGACCGGTACTGCCACAATCAGTCTTTTTGGCTTCTTGCTCCTGATCTCCTTGACTGCGGCCTTGATGGTGTAGCCTGTTGCAACCCCGTCATCCACGATAATGGCTATCTTATCCTTTGGTGAGATGTAGGGAGCCGGGTACACCTCTCTCCTTTTGTTAAGCTCTTTCTTGATCCTTTCAGCCTCGGCTTCAAGCCACTTTGGATCGATGTCTCTTATTGCCTTGGGGTTGCACCAGAGCTCCCCTTCCTCAGCACATGCCCCTATGGCATATTCAGGATTGCTGGGATGTCCTATCTTCTTTGTAAGCACAATATCAAGAGGCAAGGATAGCTCTTTGGCAATCTGGGCACCAAGAACCACTCCTCCCCTTGGTAATGCATAAACAACCGCATCATCCACTGCATATCTCTTCAGCAGCTTGGCCAGTCTCCTACCTGCATCTACCCTGTCCTTGAACATCATAACAATCAACTCCATCTGAAACAGAAAACAAACCGAACCTCTATTGTTACTGTATAGATACCCATGATGCCTGCATTCATAGTCAAACATGTGTAGGGAAAATAAAGAAGCTACAGCCTTAAGCCATAGCTCCTCTTTGTTGTATTCTGTTAGATTGCAGTCCAGCCTCCGTCAACTGCCAGGTACTGGCCTGTGGTGTAGCTTGATGCGTCAGATGCAAAGTATACTATTGCTCCGTCAAGCTCTCCTTCCTTGCCGATTCTTCCCATTGGGCAGTAGGTTTGTGCAACTGTCTTGAAAGACTCGTCGTTGACGACCTCCTGGGTCATTTCACTTTCAAAGTATGCCGGTCCGATTGTGTTGACAGTGATGTTGTATTTGGCCCACTCTGTAGCCAGGGCCTTGGTCAGCATCTTAACACCACCCTTTGTTGCTCCATAGGCTGATATGGCTGATCCCTGCATTGCAACAGTACTGTGGATGGATCCGATGTTGATGATCTTTCCGTACTTCTGCTCGACCATATGCTTACCAACCTCTCTAGCCATAAAGTATACAGCATTGAGGTTGATGTCAACTGTTCTTAACCAATCTTCGTCTGACTGCTCTTCAGCTGGCATCATAAAGCCGATTCCAGCGTTGTTCACCAGAATGTCAATCTTGCCGAAGTGGTCCTTAACTTCCTTGACTGCATCCTTGATCTGCTGAACCTCTGTTACGTCACACTGTACTGCAAGTGCCTTAACCCCAAGTGCCTCTATATCTGCCTTAACCTTTTCAAGCTTTTCAACCCTTCTTGCAAGCAATGCAACATCCGCACCCTGTCTTGCAAGTGCTGTCGCAAACTGAACGCCAAGTCCTGATGATGCTCCTGTAACCAAGGCTACCTTTCCTTCCAAACTAAACAATCTACCCATTAACACCTCTCCTTTGACTTATAGGCTTGTAAATTTGCTTACGTATTATGTATACCCAGCAATGGATTGATTATTCTTTTGTAGCTAAATTAAAGAGGACGCAAATGCGTCCTCTCAATCCTGCTTATTCATATGTTCCCCTT
>CALGAG010000155.1 GCA_937951995.1 uncultured Bacillota bacterium | reverse complement strand
ATCGGGGCAACAATAAAGGAATCCTTCAGATATGGTATTGCAAGGGGCTTGTTCTCCAATGAGGCAGGCATGGGTTCAACACCCCATGCCCATGCAGTCGCCAAGGTTAAGCATCCTGGCCAGCAGGGGCTTGTGGCCATAATGGGAGTTGTGATTGATACTGGTATAGTTTGTACCCTGACAGCACTTGTGATCCTTACAACAGGAGCCTTTGAGACTGGACTATCCGGTGCGGCACTGACACAGATGGGATTTGTAAATGGACTGGGTGGTTTTGGCTCCTATTTCATTGCAGTATGCCTGTTCTTCTTTGCACTTTCAACAATCATCGGTTGGTACTTCTTTGGGGAATCTAATGTAAGATATCTGTTTGGCAAGAAGGGACTCCTTCCATATAGGATCATAGTTCTTGCATGTATAATAATTGGAACAACCATGAAGGTTGAAATAGTTTGGGAGCTGGCTGATGCCTTCAACGGACTTATGGTTATTCCCAACCTTATTGCCCTTCTTGGTATGGTATCCCTTGTGGTCAAGGTTACCAACGACTTTGAGGACAACTTTGAAAAGGATGGACCATCTGAATACCTCAATAAGGAAATGTAGCTTTGAAAGCCCGGTTCTGCCGGGCTTTTGTCATGTGGACACCTATGGAATAATAATGTAGAATTAAGGTAGGCTACAGACTTGGAGGTTATTATGAAAATTAAAACTGGAGATGTAATAGAAGGGGAAATAATAGATTTCACACATGAGGGAAACGGAGTCATGAAGCATGAAGGGGTCCCAATCTTTGTTGAAGCTGCCCTCATTGGTGATGTGGTTAGGACCAAAATCACAGGAGTGAAGAAGAGCTTTGCAACGGGAGTGGTGGATTCCATGGTTAAGACCTCACCTGACAGGGTGGAATACAGGTTTGACACACAAGCTCTTGGAGGCGGAGTTCCTCTTATAGGCTACTCATATGATAAGCAGCTGGATTGGAAAAGGAGTAAGGTGGAACAGGACCTGGCCAGGATAGGGGGATTATCGGTCCAGGTTAATCCTGTAATTGGCATGGGTCATCCCTTTAGGTACAGGAACCATTCCCAGGTTCCCGTTGGTAAAGTGGACGGCAAGGCGGTTACAGGATACTATCGGAGAAAATCCACAGAAATTGAACCAATGGAGGAAGACCACCTTCAGCCAGAGGTTGCCGACCAGATATTGAGAACCCTTAGAAGCTGGGTGGACAAGTATGAGATTTCAGTTTATAACAGTGATTCAAGAGAAGGAATACTTAGACATGTGGGTATAAGGACAAACGAAAACAATGAATCGATGGTAATACTTGTCACGACCTTTTCTCAGATACCAAGCAAGTTCCAGTTGGTACACATGCTGGTAAGGGAATGCCCTGGGGTCGTAAGCGTCTATCAGAATATAAACCCCATTGACAGCAGGTTTACCTACGGAAGGGAGTACATCCACCTCTTTGGAAAGGAAAAGCTTACAGACTATATTGGAGACCTGCAATTTGAGATCTCCCCAGACTCCTTTTTCCAGATCAACAGACAGCAGGTTGGTGTCCTTTATGGTAAGGCAAGGGAATACCTTGAAGGGAACAAGGATGACATTGTATATGACCTTTATAGTGGGATAGGAACAATATCCCTCTTTATTTCTGAAGATGTAAAAAAGGTAATTGGTATTGAATCTGTAAAGGCGGCAGTTGATAATGCCAAGGAAAACATGAAGCTCAATAATGTAGATAATGCTGAGTTTCATTACGGGAAGGCAGAAGACCTATTCCCAAAGATGGTGGAAAGGGGAATGGGTGCAAACAAGATAATTCTCGATCCTCCAAGAAAGGGCTGTGAGAGAGAACTGATCAATGCGATTATTGAACTAAACCCTGAGCGTATCGTGTATGTATCCTGTAATCCTTCAACCCTGGCAAGAGACCTTAAGTTGTTTGTGGAATCAGGATACACGGTTGAAGAGGTGCAGCCGGTGGACATGTTCCCCCATTCAGCTCACGTTGAAGTCGTAACCCTGCTTACAAGGAACGAAGTGAGTTGTAAGTAGAGGTACGTCTCATGCCAGGAATGTCCAAGAAGACGAGCATTAGCGAAGGCTGATTGGGTACATTCTACGGCGGAGGCAGCAATTCTGATGACGTATTGTGGTTTGGA
>CALGAG010000154.1 GCA_937951995.1 uncultured Bacillota bacterium | reverse complement strand
CATCCATATAGATGCTACATTTGTTCCACTGAAGCCAGGCTTGATACTCAACAATCCCCACAGAAAGCTTCCCAAGGAACAAAGAAAGATATTTGAGGCAAATGACTGGGAGATTGTCGAGGCTGCAATGCCTGCCCACGAGCAGCCACCTGAGCTTTGCTACTCAAGCGTATGGCTGTCAATGAACTGTCTGGTCATAGACCATAAGACAGTCCTTGTGGAGGAAAGTGAGAAGGCACAACAGGAACAGATGGACAAGCTTGGAATGAACGTAATCCCTGTACCATTTAGAGATGCCTATGCCTTCGGTGGAGGGCTACATTGTGCGACGGCGGATGTCTACAGAGAAGGTGAATGCCAGGATTACTTCCCAAACCAGGTGGAAGACCCAACTCTTGTAACATTTGAGGGAAAATAGATGATGATGGGGTGGGTGAAACACCCATCCCACATGAAAACATAGTGAAGGAGGAAGAGATCATGACAGGATCATGGGCAATAAACGAGTTTTTTATTGGTTGCATAGTGATTATGATAGTACCTTTGGCGGTGTACATCTACAGAGAGATGACAGCTGTCAAGGAAGGTGATACAAGTGATATTTAACTGGATAGTGTTTATACTGGCAGCTGCAGGGATGATAGGTGTTGGGGTATGGTCAAACAAAAAGATAAAATCACAGGCAAACCATGGAGGAGAGGGGTTCCTTCTTGGAGGCAAGCAGATAGGAGCATTTGTCGGAGCGGGAACCCTAATGGCAACCGGTTACAGTGGATGGGGATTCATTGGCTCTCCAGGAACCGCCTATGCCTTTGGGTCCATTGAGGTGCTTGCCAATTTCTTCTTTGCCCCTGCAATTGTCTTTGGAACCCTTTTCTTTGCCAATTTCATGCGGAAAAATGCGGAAAAGAGCGGTGGCTTGACCGTACCCGAGTACCTTGCATCAACCCACAGGGGGACTGACGGGCAGAAGAGGCTGGTCCACTTCTTCGCAGGGCTTGCAACCTTCATATTCCTTTCAGTTTACATGATCGGACAGATCCGGGCAGTGGGCCTGGTGGCATCCCAGTGGCTGGACATACCGGAGGTGTATGCATCCATACTCCTTATTACGGTGGTGGCAATATTCACAATCATGGGTGGGCTTCTTGCCGTAGCACTTACTGATACCATCATGTGCGTAGGAATGCTGATTGCCTCGGTCATAGTCTTTGGTGTGATCCTTCAGGATGTATCCCTTACCGAAATGATAAGGACGGTGGGCCAGATGAACTCGGAGCTTGTGAATCCAACCACCTCGGCGCCCTATGGGAATACACGTTACAGCGTATACCTGGTATTTGTGTATGCCCTGCTCTTTACTACCACCCTGCCATATATGTCAGTGAGATTCCTTTCCCTCAAGGAGGATATAAAGATCCACAAGATGGCACTCTATATGGCACCAATGGGAATCATACTGAGCCTTATACCATTTGTGGGGATGTATATGTTCTACAAGGACCCAACCCTTGCAAATCCTGACAGTGCAATGCCGGTATTTTTGAACACATTTCTTTCACCTGCATTGGGAGGAATCATAACCTTGTTCATTCTCTTTGCAATGCTTTCCACAATCAGCTCCATTCTTCAAGCCTTGGCGTCATCACTTTCCTATGACATGTACATGTCCCTGGGGAAGAAAAAGGAGATAAAAAGCGATTTCATAAATCGTCTGGTTGTAGGTTTGACAGCCCTGTGGGGGCTCTTCCTTACATTTGTTGCACCACAGGGGATGCTGAACCAGATAGCCTACATAGGAACCGGGGGTCTGATTTCCATGTTTGTTGGACCAATCATAATGCGGACCATTGTGGAGGCTGACCTGAAGACCTGTTTCCTTTCAATGGTCACAGGATTTCTAGTCAATGTGGTCCTGGTCCTTGGATTTGATGTGGGCTGGGTGGAGGCCCCAATAATTGCAGGACTTGCCGGTTCTGTGGTATATGTGACCATGGGTTTTGCAACAAACAGCTGGAGAAGAGTAGCTGCAGTGGAATAGGCCGATTTCTAACATAGCCATCCTTAATACATTAAGGATGGCTATGTCTTTTTCTTCAAAATTGAAATTAGTTCAATAATTTAAAGAGTTAAGGTGTATATATAAGCCAAAGGGCTTTGTTAAACGTTTAAATGACAATATATTCTAGGCAAATTAAGTAAAAGGGTGGTTTTACTTGTGAAGTCAAAGGGGAAGGATAAATCTATAAAGAGGGTCACTATTTTTGTTTTCATGGCTTCAACCATAATAACAATTGGTCTGGTGGGCTATCTTGTATTTTTCAACTGGTATTCATCGGCAAGAGAGACTACAGAGAGAATCTCAAACAGCATAAACACGTCCATTTACAATGAGATAAGGTCGTTTATGCAGGGACCCTTCCATGTCAACGAGGTAAATCATTTTCATCTGGAAAACGGCAGCTATGACCTGTCGGACAGGAGGGCAAGGGAGAGATTCTTTGTAAGGGTTCTGGAGGCTCACGATGACCACATATACAGCTTCAGCTACGGTACAGCGGAGGGTGAGTATTACGGGGCCAGACGAAACGGGGACGGCGAGATTGAAATCATGAGAAACAATTCCATAACCGGAGGGGAGTCCTGGTACTATGCAGTAAACGAGGATTATACTGCTGGGGATTTGGTCATCAAGGCGGGAAGATTCGACCCAAGGACAAGAGACTGGTACAGGGCAGCTGAAGAAATGGGCAGTCCGACCTTTTCTCCTGTTTACAAGCATTTTGTAGTGGACGACCTGTCAGTTTCCGCTGCCTGGCCAATTTACGGCAATCAAGGAGATTTTGAGGGAGTTTTGGGAACCCATATGCTACTTGGGGAGATTGGCTCATACCTAAGTGAAGCTGTGGAAGAGTTTCAGGGTGCGGCCATAATATTTGAAAAGGAATCTGGCAGCTTGATTGCAAATTCCATGGGTTCAGACAACTTTAAGGTTATGGAGGATGGAAGCTTTCAAAGAAAGGGAATAGAGGACCTGGGAGAACATGAGGTCCTGGAGGCCTTTGATGAGTACAGGGATCTTGGAAGAGGAAGCTTTGTTTATGAAACCTTGGACGGGGATTATTTTGTGAAAATAAGGGAACTGGACTTGCATGGCCTGGAATGGGTTGTAATGACAGCCTTGCCTGAAGGTCTTCTAATGGACAGGTTAAATGAAATCTTAGGCATGACGCTTCTACTGGCAATTGCAGCACTGATTGTTTCAGGAATAATATATAACATAATGACAAGGAGAATGTTCAAGCCGGTGGATGACCTCCTTGCTGCAGCTGAAAATCTGTCTTCGGGCGATTTGACCCAGAGGGTGGAAGTGGTTAGAAAGGACGAAATTGGAAAGATTTCCGAAAGCTTCAATATGGTTGCAGGCAGGATGGAGTTTCTGATAAACAACCTTGAGGATGCGGTCAGTGAACGTACAAGAGAGCTTGACCAGGCAAAAACCATTTTAGAGGGGAGCAAGGACCACCTGCAGCTGATACTGGATTCAACAGCTGAGGCAATACTTGGAATTGACCTGGAGGGAAGGTGTACCTCATGTAACAGGAGCAGCCTTGAGCTTCTTGGATACAGGAGCCAGGAAGAACTGATCGGGGAGAACCTGCACCTAAAAATACACCACAGCCATCCAGAAGGCATGCCTTACAATGCTGATAATTGCAAGATCATGAAGTCCCTAAGGGAAGGTGTTGGGACAACATCCGATGAAGAGGTTTTCTGGAAAAAGAATGGGACATATTTTCCTGTTGAGTACCATTCCTTCCCCCAGATCAAGGATGGGAAGGTAGTTGGTGCCGTAATTACGTTTATGGATATTACGGAAAGGAAAGAGAGGGAAAACAAGATAAAATACCTAACCTTCCACGACAACCTCACTGGACTCCTCAACAGGCTGGGATTTGAAAATGTAATGGATCAAATGGATGTGGAGGAAAAGCTTCCCATCTCAGTCATATTTGCAGATATAAACGGTCTCAAGTTGACCAATGACATATTTGGTCACACGGCAGGTGACAGGCTGATCAGAAAGGCATCTGAGATTTTGGTCCATTCAACCAGGTCCCAGGATATTGTAGCAAGAATAGGTGGGGACGAGTTTGTGATTCTTCTACCAAACACCCATAGGGATAGCGGTGGAGATGTGGTTTCAAGGATAAGAAAAGGCTTTTCCAACACCACCATGGAGGCAATCAAGTGCAGCATCTCCCTTGGCTACGACACAAAGGAATCCATGGAGGACTCCTTGGAGGAGACCATGGCAAATGCTGAGAACATGATGTACAAGGACAAGACATTAAACAGAAGGGCTGTAAACAAGGGTATGATCAAAAATATTCAGGAAACACTTTATTCAAGGAATCCAAGGGAAAAGCGGCACTCCATGAATGTCAGCGAGTTGGCGGCAAGAATGGGTGTTGAGCTTGGCCTTAGGGAATCTGAAATAAGCCGGCTAAAGAGGGCAGGTTTACTCCATGACATAGGGAAGATAGCCGTGGATGAGGAGGTCCTTTCCAAGGACACCACCTTGGATGAGGAGTCGGAAATCATAAAGCAGCACTCAGTTGTGGGCTACAGACTCCTGAACATGTTCGATGAGACAGTGGACCTTGCTGAATACATCTACAGTCACCACGAGCACTGGGATGGATCAGGCTACCCCAGGGGACTCAGGGGAGACCAGATTCCACTTCTATCCAGGATACTGGCTGTTGCTGAGGTGTTTGAGCGTCTATCAAACAAGGGGGAAGGACCACCTGCCCAAAGGATACAAAAGGCTGTTGAAGAGATTAGGAAAGGCTCTGAAACCCAATTTGATCCCCAGGTTGTCAATGCCTTGATTCAGATTGTGCAGGAGGATAGAGGGTAGGATGTAATGTATAAAGGGACCGGTGCCAGGTTTTCATTAAAGACCAGGAACCGGTTCTTTTTGTGGAAATCTTCCAGTCAATACTATATAATTGTAGAGAGAATAGTTAGGATGGTGACAAATGGATTATTTGAAAGGACTAAATGAAAGACAGAGGGAGGCGGTTCTTCACGTAGAAGGACCCCTACTTATTATGGCAGGGGCTGGATCGGGAAAGACCAGGGGGGTCACCCATAAGATAGCCTACCTTATGGACCAGAAAGGGGTATCTCCCTATGAAATACTGGCAATAACCTTTACAAACAAGGCTGCCAACGAAATGAAGGAAAGGGTGGCAAAGCTCATAGCCGTTGACGTGGACAAGATGTGGATGGGGACCTTCCATTCAATCTGTGTAAGGATGCTTAGACGTGACATAGATAAGATAGGCTATGACCGTAGCTTTTCCATATACGACAGGGACGACCAGAAGACCCTTATAAAGGAATGCATGAAGGAGCTGAATCTTGACAAGGAGATGTACAAGGAGAACAGCCTTCTTGCAAAGATCGGTGAGCTGAAGAACACCCAGGTGACACCTGATGAATATATCAACGACAACTATGGGGACTTCAGGGAAAGAAACATTGGAGAGGCATATGCCCTCTACCAGAAAAAGCTTAGATTCTATAACGCCCTGGATTTTGACGACCTCTTGATAAAGGGAGTGGACCTTCTTAGGGAAAATCCCTCCATATTGAAGAAGTACCAGGAGAGGTTCAAGCATATCTTCGTGGATGAGTACCAGGATACAAACAAGGTCCAGTACCAGTTCGTAAAGCTGCTGTCGGAAAGGCACAACAACATATGCGTTGTTGGGGACTCGGACCAGGCCATTTATTCCTGGAGGCACGCAGACATTACAAATATCCTGGATTTTGAGAAGGACTTTCCAGGAGCGAGGGTCATACTCCTTGAGCAAAACTACCGTTCAACAGAGGCCATACTAAGGGTGGCCAACCAGGTAATCAAAAGGAACACACAGAGAAAGCACAAGAACCTTTGGACAGACAAGAATGAAGGGAACCCAGCGGTATACACCAGGCTGGAATACTCAGAGGAGGAGGCCTTCTTTGTAGCGAGAAAAATTCACCACCTTCTCTATAAGGGCTACAAGCTCCAGGATATGGCAATCCTCTACAGGACAAACGTTCAGTCCAGACCCTTCGAGGAGGCATTTATGGCTGAGGAGCTTCCCTACAAGGTGATTGGGGGACTCAAGTTCTACGACCGAAAGGAAGTAAAGGACATAATCGCATACCTGAAATTCATCCAAAACCCAAATGACAATATCGCCCTGAAAAGGATCATAAATACCCCAAAGAGGGGGATTGGAAAGGCAACAATAGAAAAAATGGAGGACCATGCCCAGGAGAAGGGAGAATCCCTATACAGTGCAGTCCTTGAAAGGACCAATGTGGATGGACTATCTGCAAGGGCCATAAATTCAATCAAACCTTTTGCAGATTCAATGAACATCCTCATGGCAAAGAAGGAATTGATGGGGATCAAGGAGTTTATCCAGGAGACCATGGAATCCACAGGATATATAGGCGAGCTTGAAAAGGAAGGGACAATTGAGGCAAAGACAAGAATTGAGAATATAAAGGACTTCCTTTCTGTAGCCCTGAATTTTGAAAAGAAGAATCCGGAAGGGACACTGGAGGACTTTCTTGCCAGCGTATCCCTGCTTTCAGATGTGGACAAGACCACCGATGAGGACAATGTCATATCAATGATGACCGTCCACTCTGCCAAGGGACTTGAGTTTCCAATTGTCTTCCTTGTTGGAATGGAGGAGGGACTTTTCCCCATCTCAAGGAGCATGGACTCCCTGGAAGAGCTGGAGGAGGAAAGAAGGCTTTGCTATGTTGCGGTGACACGGGCTGAGGAACAGCTTTTCATCACCAGTGCAAAGGCCAGGACCATTTATGGAAGAACAGACTACACGATACCCTCAAGCTTCCTGGAAGAAATGGGAGACACTTTGGAAATAGACACCTCACAGGAAAAGAAAAAGGAGATCAAAAAAGACCCCCTTGAGGTCAAAAGGACCATGGATTACAACAAGGATAATTTCATTCCAAAACCAGTGAAAAAGAAGACTGCAGATGTTGAGGTATCAATCGGAAGCAAGGTTAGCCACGAAAAGTTTGGAAAAGGAATGATTGTAAGCATTGAAGAGATGGATAACGACAAGAAGATCAGGATAGCCTTTGACGGTGGAGGGCTCAAGACCCTTATGCTGTCCATGGCACCCATTACAATAATATGATTAAAGGAGAGATTGGCATGGCTGACAAGGAGAGATTGGATGAACTCATTCAGCTTATAGACCGGTACAATTACAGCTACTACACCCTGGACAGTCCGGAAATCAGTGATGCAGAGTACGACAGCCTGTACGACCAGCTTGTTCAGCTGGAAAAGGACCTTGGAATACAGTACGACTACTCACCTACCCAGCGTGTGGGTGGAGAGGTCCTGCCAGGCTTCAAGAAGCACATCCATCTAGGGAGACTGTGGAGTCTTGACAAGAGCCAAAGTGAGGATGAGCTTAGGGCCTGGGCCGAAAGGGTGGCCAGGACAATCCGCGACTACAACAGTGAAAATGAAGAAATGCTTCCAGACCCTGAATTCGTTCTGGAGCTTAAATTTGACGGACTTACGGTAAATCTGACCTACCAGGATGGAAGGCTGGTCCAGGGTGCCACAAGGGGCAATGGAATCCAGGGAGAGGGAATCCTTCCACAACTTAAGACCATAAGGTCAATTCCATTGAGGATTCCCTTCAAGGGAAGGGTTGAAATACAAGGGGAGGGGGTAATGCCCCTTTCAGCTCTTGAAAGCTACAATGAAACCGCAGATGAGCCCCTGAAAAATGCAAGGAATGCAGCAGCTGGGGCCTTGAGAAATCTTGACCCTAGAATTACTGAAAAAAGAAGGCTATCTGCATTTTTCTACAATACCGGCCACATTGAGGGGACAAGCTTCAAGACCCACATGGAAATGGTTGAATTCCTTAAGGACAACAGGCTGCCGGTGTTCCCATACATCAAGGTATTCAGGTCAATCGATGATCTGATGGAGGAGATCCACAGCCAGCAGGAAGGAAGAAAAAGCCTGGATGTCCTGACGGACGGAATGGTTGTAAAGATAAATGACCTAAGGACCAGGGAGGTTCTTGGCTATACAAACAAGTTCCCAAGATGGGCAATGGCCTACAAGTTTGAGGCTGAGGAGCGGACCACAAGGGTTATTGGGGTCCAGTGGAATGTTGGAAGGACAGCCAAGGTGACGCCAACGGCAATTCTTGAGCCTGTTGATATCGGTGGGGTGACCGTAAAAAGGGCAACCCTCAACAACTATGATGATATAGAGAGAAAGGGAGTAAAGCTAAACGGGCGGGTTCTCATCAGGCGGTCAAATGATGTTATTCCAGAGATCCTTGGCAGCATGCCGACAGAAGAACCTGTAAGTGACATAGAAAAGCCAACCCATTGTCCGGCCTGCGGCAGCGAGCTTTACCAGAACGGGGTCCACATTTTCTGCCCCAACTCACTCTCCTGCAAGCCCCAGCTGGTGTCAAGGCTTGTACACTTTGCCAGCAGGGATGCCATGAATATCGAGGGCTTTTCAGAGAAGACAGCGGAGATATTTGTTGAAAAGCTGGATATAAAGGACCTGCCGGATATTTACGAGGTTAAATACAGTGATATAATAGACTTGGAGGGCTTCAAGGAGAAGAAGACACAGAATCTTCTTGATGCCATTGAAAGGAGCAAGGATGTAAGCCTCCATTCCTTTATCTATGCCCTTGGAGTTCCCAACGTTGGCATAAAGACGGCGATGGACCTGGCCCAGAAGTATGGGTCCCTGGAGGGACTCATGGATGCCGGCCAGGAAGACCTTGTTGGAATTCCAGACATTGGAGAGATCGTTGCCAAATCAATTGTGGAGTTCTTCCATGATGATGGGATCAAAAGAGGGATAGAAAAGCTTCTTGATGAAGGGGTAAGGCCTCACCACCACCAGGTGGAGGTGGAGGAGGAATCCATATTCACTGGAAGGACTCTTGTCATAACAGGAACCATCCAGGGTATGACAAGGAATGAAATCAAGGATAAAATCATCCAGATGGGAGGAACTGTAACAGGTTCTGTAAGCAAAAAGACAGATTTTGTCATTGTGGGAGCGGAGGCAGGAAGCAAGCTTAAAAAGGCACAAGACCTTAACATCCCAATTATCGGGGAAGAGGAGCTTAAGGATATATTTAAAAAGGGTTAGGAGGAGATTGCAGTGATTACCAGAGAAGAGATTGTTCATATTGCAGGGATGGCGAAGCTTAAGTTCACAGATGAGGAGCTGGACGAATTTGAGGAGAAGTTTGGCCAGGTAATGGGCTTTGTTGAAAAGATCAAGGATGTTGACACGGAAAACGTGGAGCCGACATTCACAATCAACGACGAAGAGGGAACCATGAAGGAGAATGGTGAGAGTCAGACCCTGTCAAGGGAAGAGGTTCTTAAAAACACTGTTGAGTCCCAGTACGGATACTTCAAGATACTAAAGGTTGTAGAATAGGGGGGAAATCATGGATATAACCAGTTTAAAGGGATGGGAGATGAAGGAAAGACTCATGAAAGGGGAGATTTCCTCAAGTGAGATTCTAAATGCCCATCTGGATGTTATAGATAAGAGGGAAAAGGACCTTAATGCCTTTATCACCCTGGACAGGGATGGAGCCTTGGAGGCTGCAAAGAAGGTAGATGAAAAGCTGCAAAAAGGTGAGAGTCTGGGAGTCCTTGCAGGACTGCCCGTAGGAATAAAGGACAACATTCTTACTAAGAACCTCAGGACAACCTGCGGATCAAGGATGCTTGAAAACTTCAATCCTCCCTATGATGCCACAGTGGTGAAGAAGATCAGGGAGGCGGATGGAGTAATACTTGGAAAGACAAATATGGATGAATTTGCCATGGGAGGGTCAACCGAGACCTCATACTATGGAAACACAAGAAATCCCAGGGACCTGTCAAGGGTTCCAGGAGGTTCTTCCGGAGGGTCTGCTGCCGCAGTTGCAGGATTTGAGGCGCCCCTGGCACTCGGTTCGGATACTGGAGGGTCTGTAAGACAGCCTGCCAGCTTCTGTGGGATAGTTGGGATGAAGCCAACCTACGGAATGGTGTCAAGATATGGGGTTGTACCAATGTCCAACTCACTTGACCAGATTGGAGTCTTTGGAAGGGATGTAAAGGATGCCCACATGATGCTTGCAAGTGTTTCCGGATATGACCCACTGGATGCCACATCATCCAAAAAGGCCGACAGGGACATCTCAATAGAGGGTCTTGACTCCCTGAAGGACCTAAGGGTCGCATTGCCTGAGCAGTACAGAAACCTTCGGGTTACTGGGGATGAAAAAATTCAGGAAAGATTCAAGGAGACGGTGAAGCTATTCCAGGATGCAGGAGCAATTATCGACTATGTTTCCCTGCCATCCCTTGAATATTCCCTTGAAACCTACTATATAATCATGTCCTCGGAAGTGAGTACAAACCTTTCAAGATTTGATGGGGTTCGTTTTGGCTACAGGACCGAAAACTATGAAACACTTGACGAGCTTTACACAAACTCAAGGACCGAGGCCTTCGGAGAGGAAACAAAGAGAAGGATAATGCTTGGGACCTATTCACTGAGTGCCGGTTACCAGACTGAAAACTACAAGAAGGCTCTGAGGGTTAGGACCCTTATCAAGCAGGATTACGAGAATGCCTTCAAGGACCACGATGTGATACTGTCCCTGACTGCACCCATGCTGCCATTTGAAATCGATTCAATGATAAATTCACCTGTTGATATGTACAAGGCAGACCTTTATACAGTACCGGTGAACCTTGCAGGATTATGTGCAATTTCAGTGCCAATGGGAGATGTTGACGGACTCCCGGTTGGACTGCAGATAACTGGACCAAGATTTGGTGATTCCACAATACTTAAAGCCGGTCTTGGCTATGAAAGGTTGGTGAGATAATGGCAATTAAAACCTTGATAGGTCTGGAAATTCACGTGGAGCTTTCCACGGACAAAAAGATGTTCTGCAATTGCAGGAACCAATACGGAGCTGATGCCAACACCCTTGTGTGCCCGGTATGCCTCGGGCTTCCAGGTGCCCTGCCTGTTGTTGACAAGCAGGCTGTGGAGTATGCCCTAAGGGCAGGACTTGCCTTTGACTGCCAGATAGCAGATGTAATAAGGATGGACAGGAAGAACTATTTCTATCCTGACCTGACCAAAGGTTACCAGATATCACAATCCGACAATCCACTCTGTTCCGGAGGCTATCTCGAGATAGAGCCGGAGGCGGGCCCCAAGAGGATCAGCCTGGACAGGATCCACATAGAGGAGGATACGGGCAAGCAGCTTCATACTGAGGATGGGACATCCCTTTTGGACTTTAACAGGTCGGGAGTTCCCCTTGTGGAGATAGTCTCAAATCCTGACATGAATTCCTCTGAGGAGGCCAAGCTCTTTCTTGAGAAGCTTAGGAACACCCTTAAGTATATTGGGATTTCAGATGTAAGGATGGAGGAAGGGTCCCTAAGGTGTGACGTGAACATAAACGTCGTGGACCAGGAGAAGGGAACCAGGACCAGCATAACAGAGGTCAAAAACCTCAACTCCTTCAGGTCTGCAGTAAAGGCAATCGAATACGAGGAAGCCAGACACATAAGGCTTCTGGATGAAGGCGAGTCCAATGTGAAGGAAACCAGAAGGTGGGATGAAGTAGCTGGAGAGACAGTGATCATGAGAAGGAAGTACACTGCTGATGACTACAGATTTGCCAACGAGGCCGACATAACTCCGATCCCTGTGGACAGGGAATGGGTAGAGGAAATAAGAAAAAGTCTGCCAGAGCTGCCCCACGCAAAGAAAATGAGGTTTATGGAGGATTACAGCCTAAGCGACTACGATGCAGGAGTCCTCACCCAGTCACAGGACCTGGCCCACTTCTTCGAGGAGACCCTTGACCATGTTAAGGACGCCAAGCTTCTTGGCAACTGGATGATGGGAGATGTCCTCAGGAGATTGAAGGACGAGGACAAGGATTTTGACCAAATGCCCATATCATCAAGGGACCTTGCTGACCTGATAAACCTTGTGAAGGAAGACAAGATAAACAACAACACAGGCAAGAAGGTATTGAGGGAAATGTTTGAAACTGGAAAGGCACCTGGAGACATTGTCAAGGAAAAGGGTCTGATCCAGATTTCTGACCAAGGGGAGCTTGAGAAGATAGTAATTGAGACCCTTGACAGCAATCCTCAATCAATTGAGGACTTCAAGAATGGTAAGGATAGGGCCATAGGTTTCCTTGTGGGACAGATCATGAAGGCCACCAAGGGAAAGGCCAATCCACAGCTGGTGAACAAGCTGTTGATGGAAAAAATAAAGGAAAGATAATTCCATATTTTGCTTGTTTGGGGCAGAGACCAGTCTCTGCCCTGTTTATATGTTTTGACTTTGTTAAGCTATACCATTATAATGGATATAATAAGGAAAGGGGGAAAATATATGCAAAAAGGTAAGTATGGACTCACCACAAAGGTCCTAATGGCTTTGGTAATCGGTATTATCGTAGGTATTTTAGTATATTCATTGCCATCTGGAACCTTGAAGGACACCATTTTGGTGGATGGGATATTCCTGTTCCTGGGACAGGTATTCCTGCGTGGTATCATGATGCTTGTTGTTCCATTGGTATTTATTTCACTGGTTAATGGAGCTGCAAACATGGGAGATATCACAAAGCTTGGTAGGATAGGTTCAAAGACAATCCTCTTCTACATGACCACAACAGCAATTGCCATAGTGATTGCATTGACTCTCGGAGTGCTCTTAAAGCCGGGAATTGGACTTGACATGGGAGCTGTTGAAGCAGTGGATGTAGCTGCAAGGGATACTGTGCCCCTGGTACAGATCTTCTACGAAATGATTCCAAATAACATTGTAGGTGCAATGGCAGCGGGAAGCATGCTTCAAATCATTGTTTTCGCACTTATTACAGGGGTTGGAATTTCATTGCTTGGGGAAAAGGGTAAATACCTTTCAACCCTATTTGAAAACCTTAACGACCTTATCATGAAGCTTGTTGAAATCATTATGATCTTTGCACCAATAGGTGTATTCGGATTGATAGCAAGAACATTCTCAACCGTTGGCTACTCGGCAATGATACCACTTATGAAGTACATAGGAACGGTATACATTGGCCTCCTTATCCACGCAACGGTTGTCTACGGTTCCATGTTCAAGATATTTGCGGGACTTAGCCTAAGAAAGTTCTACAAGAAGTTCCTGCCGGCCATGTCAGTTGCATTTTCAACTGCCAGCTCAGGAGCCACAATTCCTGTTACCCTTGAAATAACTGAAAGGGACATGGGAGTTTCCAAGGAGGTATCATCATTTACAGTACCTCTTGGCGCAACCATCAACATGGATGGTACGGCAATTATGCAAGGTGTGGCATCCCTGTTTGTAGCGCAGGTTTACGGAATTGAGATGACAATTCCAATGATGCTGACAATTGTCCTTACTGCTACCTTGGCATCAATCGGAACAGCTGGTGTACCGGGAGCGGGAGCGATAATGCTTACCTTGGTGCTTCAATCAGTTGGACTTCCTCTTGAGGGAATCGGACTGATAATGGGTATTGACAGACTTGTTGACATGGCTAGAACAGCCATCAACGTAACTGGGGATGCCGTTTGTACAACAATAATTGCAAAATCTGAAGGTGGATTGAACGAAGACGTATTCAACGCCTAAGAGAGGGCCCTGACTTAAGTCAGGGCTTTTAATTTTCCCCTTTTTCTGTTACCATTAGGTAAGGGAGGCGAGAAGGTTGGAGATAGGAAAAGTACCAAACGAACTACTGGAAAAAATTGTTTTTGAGAATATATCCCTAAGGAGGGAAGAGGTCCTGGTTAGGGCAAGCATTGGTGAGGACACGGGTGTAATGGACCTTGGGGGAGACCTTTGCGTGGTCAGCACAGACCCCATAACAGGGGCTACAAAGGAAATTGGAGCCCTGGCTGTACATGTTTCCTGCAATGACGCTGCAACCAAGGGAGCGGAGCCTGTGGGACTTCTCCTGACCATCCTCTGCCCTGAGGGTACCGGTGAGGATGAGCTTGAAGAGGTGATGAAGCAGGCAGGTCGGGCAGCAGCTGATGTGAATGTTGAAATCATAGGTGGCCACACTGAAGTTACAGATGCGGTAACTAGAATTGTCCTAAGCACCACGGTGATTGCAAGGATGAAGAGGGAAGACCTGCATACCTACGAATCCATAAGGACTGGAGACAAGGTGGTCATATCAAAGTGGATAGGACTTGAGGGAACCCATATTCTTGCCAGTGAACTAAAGGAGATCCTTATGGACGATTTCACACAAGGTGAGATCCAGGAAGCAATTGATCTGGGGAGGCACCTGAGTGTTGTAAGAGAGGGACTCCTTGCCAGGAAGTTTGGCGTCAAATACATGCATGATATAACAGAGGGTGGAATCCATGGTGCCATCTGGGAAACAGGAAAGGCCATCGGCAAGGGAATTGACCTGTTTGAGGAAAAGCTTCCTGTTCTGGATATAACCAGGAGGATCTGTGACCACCTTCAGGTGGATGTGAGAAAGCTTATTTCAAGCGGCAGCATGATAATGGTTGTACCCCGGGAAAGGGCCCATGATCTGGTTCAAGCCCTTGAAATGGTTCATATACCTGCAAGTGTGGTTGCAGAGGTTACGGATTCTGGTATTTTCAGCATCACAGATGAAACCAGGACCCAGATTGAATCCCCTGGAAGTGACGAGCTTTATAGGGCTTTGGAAGTGTAGAAACCCATATTACATTCTGGTTACATTGTCCCCGACCATATTGTATGAAGGTCTATAAAATGATATAAATATCCTAGGTAGACTTGTGTTTTTTGAAGCGGGGGAGATTCTTATGAGACGTACTATTTTAACAGCAATGATGATTATGCTTATTGTAACCCTGTTTTCAATTTCCTTTGGAAACAGCAGTGTGGATATAGACATAAACGGCAACAGGATGGCATTACCTCAGGTTGCGGTTGTAATGGATGGAAGGCCAACGGATACAGAGTTCCCATCATTTATCATGGGAGACAGGACCCTTGTGCCGATCAGGTTCGTTGCAGAAAGCTTCGGAGCCCAGGTAGGCTGGGATCCGGCCACCAGGACAGCATCAGTGACCCACCAGGGAAACCGTTTGGACCTTACAATTGACAGCAATGTTGTACTTGTAAATGGAAACCCCATGACACTGGAGGAAAACTCCATTCCCAAACTTGTGGTATATACCTCGATGAATGAAGCCAAGACTATGGTACCGGTGAGGTTTGTTTCAGAGATAATGGGCTATGAGGTGGGTTGGGATGCAGCCAGCTACACGGCCCTAATAAATTCACCCAAGGCTGAGGACAAGGGAGACTTGGTGACCATCTCTGGAATTTCATCTGAAAGAGCTAGAAATGGTAACCACAGGGTCAAAATTGAGACCAATGGGGAGTTGAAATACACCACAATGTTCCTCCCAGCTTCAAACAAGCTGGTTGTGGATATTGAAAATGCAAGACTTGATATTGAAGGAAGCAGAGACCGTCCAGGGGACTTCTTTGTTGAGGGAGATGTCCTTACAAGACTTCAGTATTCACAGTTTACAATCAACCCATACACCACTAGGATTGTCATGACCTTGACTGAGGAAGAAGACTTCAGGCTGGTCCAGGAAGATGACCAGGTATATATCCTATTTGGAAATGACAGACTGGAGGTTCCTGAAGAAGCTGAGGAGCCTGAGGATGAGGAAGATGAACCTGAAGATGAAGGCAAGGATGACGGTCCAAGGATGATAAGACAGGAAATGGTGGATGGAAAAAATGCCATTGTAGTCTATGGACTTGACAGCGAGGAGTACAATGTCACAAAGCTAAGTGACCCAACAAGGCTTGTGATTGATATAATGGATGTAAAGATTGTGGGAGAGCTATATCAGGAGTATGACTACCAGCTTGGATTTATCAAGAGAGTCAGGGCATCACAGTATGTTGGTGACAGGAACTACGGTCCCGACAGGGATGTGGTCAGAGTTGTACTTGATGTTATGGAGGGTGCCAAGGATCCAGGGATAATCGTTCTTCCCGAGAGGGGAAGGCTGGTGATCCTACCTGAAGAGAATGCATGGGATGCCCTTCAGTATCAGAACAGGGGAACAGAAAGCAGGTTTGACTTCAGGAACCTTTTCCCAACTCAATATGATGTTGACTATGATGAAATGAGAAAAGAGATCAAGATAAAACTGCCTGTAACAGCGACCAATCTTCCAGATGGAACCCTTCAGATTGGAGACCAGCTGGTAAGGGATATTTCAGTTGAACGTGGAAGAAATGAAACTGAAATCACCATCAGATTCAGAAGAGGTGTGGTCTATAGTGTACTTTCTAGACCCCAGGACCAGGTAATTAGCATCCAGGCCATCAGGAACGAGGAAGTGCTTCCACAGAACACCACAATTGTAGTGGATGCAGGTCATGGTGGCAAGGATCCAGGTGCAGTGAGTGGGTCAACCAGGGAGAAGGACATAAATCTGCAGACAGCCTTCAAGCTTAGGGATGCCCTTCTGTCAAGGGGATACAATGTTATCATGACAAGGGATACTGACGTCTTTATTGACCTTTACAGCAGACCTAGGATTGCAAATGAAAACAATGCGGACCTGTTTATAAGCCTCCATGCAAATGCAACACTGAGTAGCTCCATAAATGGTCTGGAGATACTATACTGTCCCTCTTATGGAAGCGACAAGAAGATTGATGACCAGTTCCCCTTTGCCGAGTTTGTATACAACAGCATACTTCAGCAGACAGGAAGAACAGGAAGGGGAATAATCAAGAGACCCGAACTTGTAGTCCTAAGGGAAACGGAGATGCCTGCAGTCCTTGTTGAGACCGGATACATGACAAATCCAACAGAGCTCGCCCTGGTGGTCTCAGACCACTACCAGAGCCAGGTTGTTCAGGGAATTGCAAACGCAGTGGATAATTATTTCAAAGAGTATTGATAAATGGGGAAGGTTAAGCCTTCCCTTGCATTTGTTTGAAAGGAGCATCATTTGATGGAATTGTTAATGGGATATTTGCTGATATTCTTTGCCAGGATGTTGGACATGTCAATGGCTACAGTAAGAACCCTCATGGTAATGCAGGGTAGAAAGTTTCAGTCGGCCCTAATCGGATTCTTCGAGGTTGGGATATACGTAACTGTCCTTGGAAAGGTTGTAAACTCACTTGAAAACCCTATGAATCTTCTTGCATATTGCCTTGGATTTGCTGCAGGAAACTATGTTGGAATCATGCTTGAAAACAAGATTGCCCTTGGTAATCTCTCAGCCCAGATAATCTTGAAGACAGCCAACAACGATATTCTTATCGATACCCTGAGACAAGAGAAGTTTGGAGTCACCAGCTATGAAGGACAGGGAATAGAGGGGCCAAGGGAAATGCTGACAGTGGCACTTAACAGGAAGGACCTGACCAGGCTGAAGACTATTGTTGACGCCATAGACCCAAACGCATTTATAACAGTCAACAGTATCAGCCCAATCCGTGGAGGATACTTCACAAAGATGAAAAAATGATTTTTGCCCCTGTAAAGGGGTTTTTTTCTTGCCTTCATGTATGAATAAGGGTCAATGTTTGATAGAATGGAAGTAGTAAAAATATAGAGGAGTTGTTTAGATGAGAATAGACAATAGGAAACACGATGAAATGAGACCTGTGAATATAGAAAGAGACTACCTCCTGCACCCCTACGGATCGGTACTTATACAGATGGGTGACACCAAGGTCATATGTACTGCAATGGTGGAGGACAAGGTCCCCCACTTCCTTAAGAATACCGGTACGGGATGGGTTACAGCCGAATATTCAATGCTTCCAGGGAGTACCATGACTAGGAAGATGAGGGACTCAACCAAGGGTAGGGTAGATGGAAGAAACCAGGAGATACAAAGGCTCATCGGAAGGAGCCTAAGGTCTGTGGTGGACCTGAAAAAGCTGGGAGAGAGGACCGTATGGATCGATTGTGACGTTATCCAGGCCGATGGTGGCACCAGGACAGCCTCAATTACTGGAGCCTATATAGCCCTTGTGGATGCCCTTCATAAGCTTTACCAAAAGGAGGATATGAAGGAATTCCCAATTACAGGCTACCTTTCAGCGATCAGTGTTGGGGTTGGTGAGGAAGGGCCAATTCTTGACCTGTGCTACCAGGAGGACCACAAGGCCAAGGTTGACATGAACGTGGTAATGGGGGACAATGGACAGTTTGTTGAGGTGCAGGGTACCGGGGAGACCGGAACCTTCTCAAGGAAGGAGCTGGACCAGCTTCTGGACCTGGCGGAAAAGGGTACAGGAGAGCTTATAGACCTTCAAAAGGAAATCCTTGGACCAATAACAGAGCTTATATAGAGGGGTAGAAATATGAGAAAGCTAATAATTTCAACAGACAACGAAAATAAGGCAAAGGAGCTGAGGGAGATCCTAAAGGACCTTCCCCTGGAGATACTGACAAAAAAGGAAGCCGGCATCGAAAACCTCCAGGTTGTGGAGGATGGGGATACCCTGGAGCACAACAGCCTCAAGAAGGCAAGGGAGCTTGCGGGGCTTGTAGACTACATGGTTATGGCAGATGATTCCGGACTCTTTGTGGACGCTCTCGACGGGGCCCCAGGGGTGTACTCATCAAGGTATGGAGGGGAGGACGGAAACGACGCCCTCAACAACCAGACCCTCCTAAAGAACCTGAAGGGCAAGGAAAGGACAGCGGCCTTTAGGACAGTCATAGCCCTGGTAACCGAGGATGGAAGGGAGACCACAGTCCAGGGTGAATGCAGGGGAAAAATCATGGAGGAACCAAAGGGAGAAAATGGCTTTGGCTACGACCCCCTTTTTGTACCGGAAGGGTATTCTGAAACCTTCGCCCAGCTGCCAATCCAGGTCAAGAACTCAATAAGCCACAGGAGAAGGGCAATAGATGCATTAAGGGAAAAACTGGAGGCGATTCTAAGTGAGCAGCATTAAGGTAATCGTCGTTGCCGACACCCACCATGTAACACAGCCAATAATCCAGGCCTTGAAAAATGAAAGGGATGCCCAAGGCTTCGTGTTTCTGGGAGACCATGTGGAGGATGGAGAAAAGATTAAAAACTCTCTGAACCTGCCATCCTATATCATAGGTGGAAACGGTGACTGGTCAACCTACTACAAGAAGGAAATGATATTGAATCTGGGAGGAAAGAGGATACTGATCACCCATGGCCACAGGCAGGGTGTGAAGACCGGCCTGCAAAGGCTTTATTATCATGCCCTTGAAAACAGTGCAGATGCTGTCCTCTTTGGGCACACCCATATGCCTGAGGTGAGAAGGGAAGGCGACCTATTTATGATGAACCCGGGAAGTCCATCCTTTCCAAGGGGTGGGCACACACTTGGAACCTACGGGATCCTTCACATAGGTGAAATGATTACTGGAGAGATAAAGAGAATCAGGTAGGAGAGATATATGTAATGGAAAGAGCACTGGACTTTCTACATCTTGATATGGACGCCTTCTTTGCAGCTGTGGAGGAGAAGGACAACCCAAAGCTAAAGGGACACCCTGTAATAGTAGGGGGGAGAAGCGACAGGGGGATAGTCACCACCTGCAACTACGAGGCCAGGAAGTACGGCATCCATTCAGCCATGCCCATTTTTATGGCCAAGGAAAGATGTCCCCATGGGATATATGTTCCAGGACGAATGAAAAGGTACCAGGAGGTATCCAGGCAGGTATTTCAGATTCTAAGGGGGATAACTGACAGGATAGAGCCACTGTCAATAGATGAGGCCTACATGGACATATCCGGTATGGACAGGACCCCGGAGGATATGGCAGCCCATATTAAGGCCAGGGTCATGGAGGAAACAGGACTGACCCTATCCATTGGGGTATCCTTCAACAAGTTTCTTGCAAAGCTTGCCTCAGATTGGAACAAGCCTGACGGATTCATGAAGATAACAGAGGACATGATGCCAGACATCCTCTTCCCCCTTCCCGTAAGCAAGGTCTACGGGATAGGAAGCAAGTCCAAAAAGCGCCTAAACGACATTGGCATATACACAGTTGAGGACCTATACACCCTTCCGGAGGACTTTCTTGTGGACATGTTTGGAAGGGGTGGCAAGGAAATATACGACAGGATCAGGGGAGTGGACAGGAGGCTTGTGACCACAAGCAGGGTGAGAAAATCCATGGGGGTTGAAAGGACCTTCAGGGAAACAAGGGACAGGAGACTTCTTCTGGAAAGGCTAAGGGAATACTCCATGGAGCTTGAAAAGGACCTTAACACCAGGAACATCCACGGAAGGACCCTTACTGTAAAGATCAAGGATGAGGACTTTTCTAGCCACACAAGGAGCAGGACCTTCAACCACTACATATCCGATGGGGAGGAGATATTCGCCCTTGCAAGCATACTTTTCGGGGAGATGGAGTGGGACAAGAGCCTGAGACTCCTGGGCGTATCAGTAAGCAACCTAATGGATAGGACCATGGAGCAGCTGTCATTTCTGGGGGAGGAAAAAATCCAACAATATTAAACTATAATATTGACATGATATTTTAGACCTGTTATAATCATATAAGTCAGCGGTTAATCCGCTAACGGAGTGCGGAGTAAATTTGAGTGTCTTCAGCAGTACTTAATGTGTTGCTGCGGGTGTAGCTCAGTGGTAGAGCACTGGCTTCCCAAGCCAGCTGCGAGGGTTC
>CALGAG010000153.1 GCA_937951995.1 uncultured Bacillota bacterium | reverse complement strand
AGACTAACATAGTCAGGAACAAATTCAGTAGACGGTTCCTTTTCCCATTCTATTACATTTATGGTGGGTTTATTGGGATTCTCTTTGGGATTTTTACTAATGGCAGATCTACCATTTTCAACCTTTGAATAGTATTCAAGGTACATGGTACTCCAATGCTTGTCAATATTCATGAGATATTGATTCTGTACCCGTCTGTTTCCATCCAGAAAATATATAAGCGACTGATCAAAACGGCATAATTCTTTAAGATTATTAAGAACTGAAATGGAAAATGATTTGGGGTCATTATTGCTTCCGCAGGAAATTGCAAAGTCATAAATTTTTTGCCACGGAATATTTGGACTAGGATTCATCATTCATTACCTCCAAACAGCACATAGAAAGGTTAACAATCAGGAATCGTTTCAATAACTTTTTTAAATGTGGAGTACCTTTTATGATTATTATTTCCCGAAAATTCCAACATTTTGATATTGACAATCCTGTATCAATCACCTACAATGGAGATTGGTGCGCCTGACCATAATGACTCAGTTTGGGTGAAGTTTGAATAATAGCTTCGACAAAACGAGATGTCGTATAGTCAAGACGCTATGGAATACACCTAGAGCTGTTATCTTTGCTAAAGGAGTATCTCATGCAGTCTGAAAAACCCATAGTAGTAAATCTTGGTGTAGGATGCAAATATGACTTGGAGGGAATTGTAATGAAAAGAAATACTGAGGTGATTCACGCTCAACAAAAATTGGACCCGGTCACCGGATCCCATGTTAGTCCTTTGTATCAGACTTCAACCTATATACTACCGAACTACGATGAAGCCGTAAGGCTGAATCAGAACATCGACCAGGGCTTTGTATACAGCAGGTTCGGAAATCCAACAGTGGATGAGTTTGAGAAGAAGGTTGCTCATTTGGAGAAAGCCGAAGCGGCTCTGGGAGCTGGCTCAGGACTTGGGGCCATTTCCACGGCAGTGATGTCCCTGGTTAAGGCAGGAGATCACATTATTTTCGGAGACGTTATCTACGGATGTAGTTTCGCATTGTTTACAAAGATTTTGCCTGATTTTGGTGTGGAGTACACCATAGTTGATACAACTGATGTTGAAGCAGTAAAAAAAGCCATTAAATCCAACACCACCGTAATCTATGTGGAGACTCCGGCAAATCCGGTATTGAAGATTACAGATATAGAAGAAATCGCAGCCTTGAAGAAGGATCATCCAAGGATACGTTTGGTTGTTGACAGCACCTTCGCATCACCGTATCTACAGAATCCACTGGTTCATGGTGCAGACCTGGTGGTTCACAGTGCTACAAAGTATCTAAATGGACACGGAACTGTAACAGCTGGTGTGATTGCAGGAAGCAAGAAGCTTATTGACAGGTGTAGGATGCCATTCATGCAGTGTTTTGGAGCTGTTCTTGATCCTTTTGCAGCATGGACAATCATGCAGGGTATGAAAACCCTGGGAGTCCGTATGGAAAGACATTGTCAGAATGCCATGGAGGTTGCTGAGTATCTTGATGGCCACCCCCTTGTTGAAAGGGTATATTATCCTGGACTTGAAAGTCACCCTAGCCATGAGACCGCTAAAAAGCAGATGAGAAGCTTTGGTGGAATGATGAGCTTTGACATAAAAGGTGGATTGGAATCTGCCAAGACTGTCCTTAACAATGTAAAGATTTTCAGTCTGGCAACAAGCCTGGGGAATGTGGATTCCTTGATTCAGCACTCACCATCCATGAGCCATTTCGACATGACCAAGGAGGAAAGGGAAGCTGTGGAGATTTATGATGGGCAGGTTCGTTTATCTGTTGGGATTGAAGATGTTGAGGACCTGATTGACGATCTGGAACAGGCTTTGGCCAAGGTGGAGCTAGGAGCGACACAGGATTCTGAAAAAAAGTATGCACTGGCTTAAAATAGTCAAATAACAGACTCCTTTTGCGGTAGACAGCTTGAAGAACAAGGTGTCTACTGCAATTAGGAGTATTTTTTTTCAAACTACATTCGATTTTGAAAAAGTTTGTTATTTTATTGATTATATCATTGTAAGTTAAGGTCAAATAAGCTATAATTGGACGTCGGAGACTTAAAAAAATTATTAAGGGGGACAAAATTTGAAATCAAATAAACAAGGCTGGATTGTAGTAGCAGCCGGAGCTGGAATTAATCTAGCCTTTGGTGTGCTTTATGCCTGGAGCATTTTCGCGGGGAAACTTCAGGAAACCTTGGGATGGACCAATACTGAGACTTCCATTCCATATACAGTAGCAATTATAATGTTTGCATTGGTAATGATTCCCGCAGGACGTCTGCAGGATAAAATAGGACCCAAGTGGGTTACTACAATTGGAGGATTACTTATAGGGTTGGGTTGTATCTTGGCAGGTTCCATGACAAGCATACTGGGCTTGACCATCTCTTTTGGAGTTTTGGCAGGTTCGGGAATCGGCTTGGGATATGCATCCACAACACCACCGGCCCTAAAGTGGTTTCCACCTGAGAAGAAGGGACTCATATCAGGGATTGTCGTTGGAGGATTTGGACTTGCAACCCTATATATCGTACCACTGAGCAATTTTCTGCTTTCAAGGTATGATGTATTTTCATCATTCAGAATCATGGGTGTAATATTCCTGATTATGACATTGCCTCTTGCACAATTGGTGAAAAATCCTGATAAACCAGTGGTTTCAACAAGTAAGGATGCAAAACCTCCAGTTGAAGACAGGACTGTAGGTGAGATGCTTAAGACAAAGCAGTTCTATATGCTTTGGTTTATGTTCTTTGCAGGAGCAACAGGTGGGCTTATGACAATTGGTAGCCTAAAACCAATAGTAAAAGCCATGCTGGGTGAAAGCGCAGCTCTTCAGCTGGTGGCTTTTGCAGCCGTTGCCAATGCACTTGGCAGACCAATGGCAGGAGTAATATCTGAAAAGCTTGGCAGGGGCAAGACAATGTCAATTCTTTATGTGTTGCAGGCGCTGGCCTTGTTCCTTTTCAATGGACTGAATAGTTTTGCCACTGTTTTGATGGCAGCAGCTATGATCTATTTTGCCTATGGATCCATGCTTTCCGTCTATCCTTCTGCATGCGCAGACAACTACGGAACGAAAAATCTTGGTCTCAACTATGGAATCATGTTCTCGGCATGGGGTGCAGGTGGTGTCTTTGGTCCTATTCTAGGTGGAAGAATAGCCGATGCCACAGGGTCTTATGAAATGGCATTTTATGTGTCAGCAGCAATCCTTATTGTAGCTGCAATCATGGGACTTTTCTATAAGACTAGTCAGGTTAAACATTCCTACGTAGTTACAAGAAACGGTTAAAAAACATACTAATAAAAAAGGCTCTGCCAAACTCGAATCATGAGTGGCAGAGCCTTTTTAATGCATTTTTCTAATATTCATTTGGCAGTGCCATCATCTCTTCATAAGTGAATACTGGACCGTCCACGCACATATAGTGGCTTCCTACCTTGCAGTGGCCACATTTACCTGCACCACAACGCATATGTGTCTCAAGGGTAACAAGTATGTTTGTGGGTTTCATTCCAAGATCCATCAGGTCTCTTGCCAGCTTCTTGATTCTCTCCGGTGATGCGCAAAGAAGTGCCGTAGTCTCCGACCAGTCAAGGTCAAGGTCTGGAAGCAAATCATTTACATAACCACTGTATGCATCCACCTTATCTGTTGGATCCTTTAAGGCGTACTTAACTGTAAGGTTAGGTACCTTGTCCCACTCTATCATTTCTTCCTTATAAAGAAGCTTTTCATACCTGAGGGCGCTGGCCATGACATAAACATCCTTGAAATCCTCGTGATTTACCATAACAGGCTCAATAACAGTTCTAAGTGGTGCCATGGCAACCCCAGATCCAATGAAGACAAGATTTCTGCCTTTTAACGACTCGTATGGGAAAGCTCGTCCATATGGACCCCTGAGGCCAACCTTGTCCCCTTCCTTCATTTGGAAGAGTTTCTCTGTTACCGACCCAACGTTTTTAAAGTCAAATACAAGCTCATCAGTCATTTCAGGCCCGTATGGTATGGATAGGGGAACTTCACCTTCTCCAAAAACAGTTACCTGGAAGAACTGACCCTTGTGCTCATAGTTTTTGTGTAGCTCAGGATCGTCATATTTCATGAAAAGACGCTTGATTTCAGGGGTTTCCTGCTTAACCCTTGTTATTGTTGCAACATCTGGTGAGAAAAGGCCGTTTTGTGACCTTATCTCACGGTCCATGATCTCATGACGAATTTTGGTTATTTGATGTATTGCTGGTGGTTCTGGATTTTCTTTTGCAGCCTTTTGGATTTCTCCAATGATATCAATTATGCTTATATAGGTTGGACATACATCTGTACATCTTCCACATCCTGAACAACCCTTGTACCCGAATCTTTCCTCAATGTACTTCAACTTGTCATATATCCTGTAGCGGACCCTTGAAATGGCATCCCTGGGATTGTGGTGCTCAGCATTCCTGGTGAAATGGTCGATTTGACAGGAATCCCAGTACCTTACCCTTTGGCCGTGGTTCTCATCGGTGTTTTCCTCGACTACGTTGAAACAGGTACAGGTTGGACATACGTTTGTGCACCCAGTACAACCTATGCATGCATTTGCCTCATCCAGCCAGAAATCTGCGTTGAAGGTTTTTGCCATGTCATCCCAAAGGTTTGTCAGGTCCATCTTCAGTGGGAAGCTTTCCTCAACCCTTGCCATCAGGTCATTTTTCTTCTCAAGTATACTTTCATCAGTTACTGTGAAGTAGGATTCTGCCTTGTCAATTAGGTCCTGACCCTTTGGAGTGCCCACCTCAACAAGATAGTATGAATCAAAAGGAGTGAAGGCCAGGTCATGACCAACCGTTGAAAAGACACCTGTTCCAACTGAAGTACAGAAGCAATGTTCACCAGCCCTGAGGCAGTTTACCCCTATGATTATGGTCTCATCCCTTCTGGACTTGTAATTTGGATCAGGAAACTCTCCAAGATAGAACCTGTCAGTATAAGCGATGCCGTATGTATCACATGCCCTAACACCAAAGAGAATCCTGTTTTTTGAATGCTGATGGGCAAGACCCTCAACATCCATATCTTCTCCATTTCTGGTCCATTTGAACAGTCCTTCTTTTTGCTCGAAAACCATTTCCTTGACAGGCAAGGTCAGATTGATGTAGTCCTCTGTCCGTTGGCCTTGACCTAGGGGCATAAGCTGGATATCTCTGCCCTTCCCAACTGGTACATAAACTGAGCTGTCCTCGTTCCATATGTTAAGCACCTGGTCAAGGCTGTCATTATTTATTTTATACAGTCTGTTTGTTTCCATTATTCCACCTCGATTCTTACGGCAGATACCTTCAATGCCGGAATATTTATAATTGGATCCAGATTTTGACCCGTAAGCCTATTGGCTGGTGATTCTGCAAAATGGAAGGGAACGAAAAGGGTCTTTTCATTGATGCGATTTGTAATCATTGCCGGTGCAACAATGCTCCCCCTTGCAGAGGTTATCCTTACAGGCTGATGGTCCTTTATTCCTAGCTCTTCAGCGTCCTTTGTGTGTATTTCCACAAATCCTTCCGGATACTCCAGAGCCAATGTCCAAACCTTCCGGGTCATGGTACCAGTATGGTACTGATGGGTAACCCGTCCGGTGGTAAGAATAAATGGATATTCCTCGCTTCTCTGGTCTCCAATATACTCAAAGTCATTAACTGTAAACAGCCCTTTGCCTCTCTTGAACTCACCAACATGTAGAATAGGTGTTCCAGGATGGTCTTTATCAGGACATGGCCACTGAAGCCCAACTTCCTGTATACGGTCATGGCTAATACCCCCGTACAATTCCGCTGCAATGTTGATTTCGTCCATGATATCAGACGGACCTTCATAGTCCACATCCATTCCGATCCTTTTCATGATTTCAACCATGATTTTCCAGTCTGGCCAAGAGTTCCCAACTGGCTCGATTACCTTATGTATCATTTGCACTCTTCTATCTGTGTTTGTATAGGTTCCATCCCTTTCCAAAAAGCTTGCTGCTGGCAATACAACGTCTGCATACTCAGCGGTTTCAGTCAGGAATATGTCCTGGACCACCAGGAAGGGTACCTTTTCAAGACAATGCATTGTATGGGTCTGGTCAGGATCCGAAAGGACAGGGTTTTCACCGACAATGTAAGCAGCCTTCATGATTCCCTCATCTATAAGGTTGAACATCTGTATGATATTGTTACCTCTTAGGCATGAGAAATCTCCCCATACTTTACTGTAGTGCTCTTTTGTTTCGGGCCATTCAGGTCGTTGGTAGCCTGGCAGGAAATCCGGCAATGCGCCCATGTCACCAGCTCCCTGGACATTGTTCTGACCACGCAAAGGATTTATTCCTGTTGAAGGTCTTCCCACATGGCCTGTGATCATTGCCAGGTTGGCCAATGCCCTGATGCTCTTAACTGCTGTTGTCTGCTGTGTAACACCCATGGTGAAAAGGATCATTGCCTTATCGGTGGTTGCATACTTACGAGCAAACTGTCTAATTGTATCAGCAGGAACCTTGGAAATGGATTCAGCCCATTCAGGCGTACAATCCTTGACGGATTCCTTCATTTCTTCGTAGTTCTCGGTTCTGTTTTTTATGAACTCCTCATCTATTAAATCTTCTTCAATAATTACATGGATCATGGCATTGATCATTGGTAGGTTTGTTCCCGGCTCAATGGGTGCATAACCATGAGCAAAATCTGTTAGCCGTATTTTTCTTGGGTCAACTACATACAGCTCTGCGCCCTTGTCAAGTGCCTCGAATATCCTTGTGCTTGCCAATGGATGCTGCTCTGTTGTGTTGGATCCTATGACCATAATCAACTCAGCATCGCTGATATCATTCATGGTATTTGTAGCGCCTCCAGTTCCGAATGAAGTAGAAAGACCTTCTACTGTGGGACTGTGTCAGAGTCGGGCGCAGTGGTCTATACTGCTGGTCCTAAGTCCGGCCCTCGCCATTTTTGCCATCAGGAAATTTTCCTCATTGGTACATCGTGCTGATGAAATGACGCCAATTCGGTCGGTATTGTCCCCATCCGTCATGGCATTCTTAAAACCTTCCGCAACCTTATCCAGTGCTTCATCCCATGATGCCTCTCTAAAGGTACCATCATCCTGACGAATCAAGGGACTGGTTAGTCGACGTGAATCTCTTACAAATGCAAAACCGTGCCACCCTTTTGAACAAAGCTTTCCTTTACTGACTACGTGATTATAGCTTGGTGATATACCTAGAATTGTGTCATCGTCTGCCACATTAACATAAATACCACAGCCACAACCACAATAACCGCAAGTGGTTTCTACACGTTTCAACAAAATCCCTCCTTCTCTCTAAATGGATAAATCTCTAAATATTCACTCTTTGATTTTACCACATTGCCATGATTAATAGCAATGGAAGTTAGTGTATCCATTCCATTATGTGCAACAAGAAATGCAATAGTACAACCTTGCTTTTGTAGGTTTGGACTGAAAAATTTGCACCAAACCCGGATATGGTATATAATGATTCAGCGTTGAGTGAAAAAATTGGAAGCCAGGTAAATCAAATAATATATGTATTAATACAGATAGCAAGTCTTAATGCCATATCAAAGGAGAAGTTATATTGTCATTTAAAGAATTAAATTTAATTGAGCCAATTCAGAAGGCTTTAAGAACTGAAGGGTATTCGGTACCTACCCCCATACAGACAAAGGCCATACCGCCGCTGTTAAAGGGAAAGGACCTGCTGGGTTGTGCTCAAACGGGTACGGGTAAAACTGCAGCTTTTGCAATACCCATACTACAGGGAATACACGCAGAGAAACAGTCAGCCAAAGGGAGTAGACAGATAAAGGCGCTTATAGTTGCACCCACAAGGGAGCTGGCTATCCAGATATCCGAGAGCTTCAAATCCTACGGGAGGAATCTTGGATTGAGGACCTTGGTAATATATGGAGGTGTGGGCCAGAACCCGCAAACAAAGGAATTGCGCCAAGGTGTGGACATTCTTGTAGCCACACCAGGAAGATTGCTGGATCTCATCAACCAGGGCTTTGTGAGCCTAAAAACCATCAAGTACTTTGTCCTCGACGAGGCTGACATGATGCTGGATATGGGTATGCTAAAGGATGTTAGGAAGATAATCGGATTTATTCCCAAGGTTAGGCAG
>CALGAG010000152.1 GCA_937951995.1 uncultured Bacillota bacterium | reverse complement strand
TGAAGATCAAGTGGAAGGAGAAGGTGGACCTTGACCTGATAGACGGAATGATTGACTATAATATTGAGGACAAGAAGGATATGACAAGATTTTGGAGATGAATGGGATGAACATTATTTTTATAGACTCTGAAGATTTGAGGTGAGAGTGTTGAAAAAACTTATAGTGGTTTTGGCAGGATTGGTAGTGGTTGTTTGGGGCGTGTTACTTTTCATGAACAGGCAGCCCCAATTGCCAAAGCCAGCTGATCAAATGCCTATTGAGGAACCGGATGATAGAGAAGCTGAGATACCGGATGACGAAAACAAATCAACCCTACCCATCCCACCAATTCTAGAGGATACAGACCCATCACCTGACAGGGCTGAATTTCATATCATAGCCCAAAATGGGACCATGGAGTTTGTCCCTGGTGTTCAGACTGACATCATGGGCTATAATGGGGACTATCTGGGACCTGTGATCAGGACAAGAAGGGGAGAAGAGGTAGCCGTAAATGTTGAGAACAGGATAGATGGTGAGATGACGACTATACACTGGCATGGGCTTGAGGTCTCCGGAGAGGATGACGGTGGTCCACATTCAGGCATCCAGACTGGTGAGACCTGGACTCCGGAGTTCACCATTGACCAGCCGGCCGCCACACTTTGGTACCATCCACATCCTGAAGGAAATACAGGAAGGCAGGTTTACAAGGGCTTGGCAGGTCTGTTCATTGTTGAAGATGAGATATCGGATTCCTTGAATATACCCAAGGAGTATGGTGTTAATGATATCCCACTTGTGATTCAGGACAAGAGATTCAGGGAAGACGGAAGCTTCGAATATATCCTTGCTGGTCCTGACATTATGTTTGGACTTCAAGGAAATGCTATTCTTGTAAACGGGGAAACAGATCCTTATTTAAATGTTGAAAAGGGACTTATGAGATTCAGGATTCTGAATGGCTCCAATGCATCCATTTTTGACCTGAGACTGGATAATGGCCAGAGTTTTTATCAGATAGCAACAGATGGGGGATTCCTTGAGGAGCCGGTTGAGCTTAGGAGCCTTATTCTTGGTCCATCGGAAAGGGCTGAAATACTGGTGGATTTCTCTGACTATGAAGATGGCGAAAGGGTCACTCTGGCACACCAGGATTTTAGCTTTATGGACTTTGTCGTGGATGGGAGCAGTACTAACG
>CALGAG010000151.1 GCA_937951995.1 uncultured Bacillota bacterium | reverse complement strand
ATCGTAACACCAGGATTGACTACAACATTGCCGCCAATCCAAACATCATCCTTATTGCAGGTGGTGTTGACTACGGAGAAAGGGACACTGCCCTTAACAACGCCGAGTTGATTGCCCAATTGAATCTAGGAATACCTGTAATATATGCAGGTAACGTGGAAAACCACGAGGATATCAGGGATATTTTCGAAGGCACCCACAATGAGCTTTATGTTGTTGAAAACGTATATCCCAAAATTGACGAGCTGAACATTGAACCAACCAGGAAAGTCATCCAGTCCGTATTTGAAAAGCACATCATCCATGCTCCTGGAATGGAGAAGATCAGGGAAATGGTCACAGGAAACATCATGCCAACCCCAGGTGCTGTAATGGAGGCTTCCCAGGTCCTTTACGATGAAATTGGAGACCTTATGACAATAGATGTAGGTGGAGCCACCACTGATGTTCACTCAGTGACAGAGGACAGCGAAGAAATCTCAAGAATAATCCTAAGTCCTGAGCCAATGGCAAAAAGGACAGTGGAGGGAGACCTGGGAGTTTTTGTAAACATGAGAAACATTGTGGACATGGTTGGAGAGGACAAGCTGATGGAGGAATTGGACCTTGACGAACCGGCACTTGATAACCTTATCAACCACCACAAGCCAATACCGGAAACTGACCTTGAAAAGAGGTTTGTGGAGGTCCTTGCAGAGCATGCAACAATTACAGCCGTAAAGAGACATAGCGGCAGGCTCAAGCATATCTATGGACCCAGTGGAAAGAAGACTATTGCTGAAGGAAAGGACCTTACAGGGGTGAGATATATAATCGGGACAGGTGGAGCACTTACAAGGCTACCAGGGAGAACGGAGATAATTGAAAAGGTTCCGATGTCCAACAACGGGACTGAACTTTTGCCCAACAGGGAGGCTGAAATCCTGATTGATAACCATTATATAATGGCATCCCTGGGAGTAATGTCAAAGAAATACCCAGAAATCGCTCTTGACCTTATGATGAAGAGCTTTGGATTGAGATAGAACAGGAGGAATGCTATGGCATATCCAAGAATTACCATAGACACTGAAAAATTGACAAACAACGTAAGGGCAGTAATGAAGCTGGTGGCACCATTCAATATTTCAGTTGCTGGTGTTACAAAGGGATTTTCTGCAAATCCTGAAATCGCAAAGGCCTATGTGGACGGTGGGGTAAACTATCTTGCCGATTCAAGACTTCAGAATCTGAAAAAGCTTAAGGACCTGGACATCCCCAAGCTTATGCTCAGACTACCAATGGTATCGGAGGCAGATGAGCTTGTCAGGTATGCAGATGTATCATTGAATTCAGAGCTGGAAACAATCAAGGCCTTAAATGCAGCAGCCCAGAAGAACAACAAGGTTCATGATGTTATAATAATGGTGGACCTGGGGGACCTGAGGGAAGGATACTTCCATGAGGAGGACCTTATGGAGGCTGTAAAGGAAATACTGGACCTTGAATGGATCAGGATCAGGGGGCTGGGAGTTAACCTCACCTGTTATGGTGGAGTCATACCAAACGAAAAAATCCTTCAGAGGCTTGTTGATACTGCAGCAAGGGTAGAGGAGAAGTTCAATATCGAGCTTGAAATCATTTCAGGAGGAAACTCCAGTACTGTACCCCTGCTTGATGGTAGAATCCCTGGGGGAATTAACCACCTGAGAATGGGAGAAGCCTTCCTGATGGGAACTGAGGCTGCCTATGGCAACAGGATTCCAGGAACTGACGATTCTGTATTCACCCTTGAGGCCCAGGTCATTGAGGTCAAGGAGAAGCCATCTGTGCCAACTGAAGAGATAGGACGGGACGCCTTTGGCAAGGTTCCGACCTTTGTGGACAGGGGGGTAAGGAAGAGGATCCTCTGTGCAATAGGCAAGCAGGACATGGACCTGGATACCCTAAGACCAACTGATCCTGGTATTTTGATACTTGGGGGAAGCTCCGACCACCTGATTCTTGACGGGTCAGATTCCCAGAAGGATTACAGGGTTGGTGACATCATATCCTTTAAGATGCACTATGTCAGCATGCTTAGGATAATGACAAGCGAATATGTTGAAAAGAGAATAATCTAGGGGCCCTTGGGGCTCCTTTTCATTTTCTTGGAATACCTGGAACTTGTGTTATAATGGTGGTATGTAAAAGAATAAACTGAAATAGGTGATCTAATGGATTTATTTACCATGTCAATGGAGGATAGGCTTAAGAAAGATGCCCCCCTTGCAGACAGGATGAGACCGGAAAACATAGATGAGTTCGTGGGGCAGGACCATATACTTGGAGAGGGTAAGTTCCTCAACAGGGCAATAAAGGCCGACAGGATAAACTCCATGATATTCTACGGCCCACCAGGAACGGGCAAGACCACACTTGCAATGATAATTGCAAACCAGACAAAAATGCAGTTTGAGAAGCTTTCGGCAGTTACAGCCGGGGTCAAGGACATTAGGGAGGTTGTTGCAAGGGCTGAGGAGAGCCTAAAGCTTAGAGGGAAAAAGACAATCCTCTTTGTGGATGAGATACACAGGTTCAACAAGTCCCAGCAGGATGCCCTCCTCCCCTTTGTTGAAAGGGGAATAATAATCCTGATTGGGGCCACTACGGAGAATCCATATTTTGAGGTTAACAAGGCCCTCCTTTCAAGGGCCATGGTCCTCCTTCTACACCCCTTGGAAAGAAAACACCTGGACCAGCTATTAGACAGGGCCCTGAGGGACAAGGACAAGGGCATGGGAGACCACAGGGTAATACTGACTGATGAAGCCAGGGACTACCTACTTTCCATAGCCCAGGGAGACGGAAGGATCCTTCTCAATTCCATTGAGATTGGAGTCCTGTCAACAGAGCCTGGAGAGGACGGGACCAGGGTGGTGGACCTTGAGGGAATAAAGGAATCCATCCAGGTCAAGACTGCCAAGTACGACAAGGGTGGGGATGAGCACTACGATACCATATCTGCCTTTATTAAGAGCATGAGGGGGTCAGACCCGGATGCCACCCTTTACTATCTTGCCAAGATGATCAATGCCGGGGAGGACCCCATATTCATTGCCAGAAGGATTATTATAGCGGCTTCGGAGGATGTGGGCAACGCAGACCCCCAGGCCCTTCAGATTGCCACTGCAGCCCTCCAGGCAGTCCATGCCATAGGAATGCCGGAAGGAAGGATCATACTGTCTCAGGCTGCCCTCTACGTGGCCACAGCACCAAAGAGCAACAGGGCTTACATCGGCATTGACAAGGCCCTGTCGGATATAAGAAACAAGGAGATTGGTGCTGTACCCCTTCACCTTAAGGATGCCCATTACGGCGGGGCCAAGGCCTTGGGTCATGGGAAGACCTACCTGTATCCCCACGACTATCCGGGAGGACATGTGGACCAGACCTACCTGCCAGAGGGAATGGAGGACAGGGTATACTACGAGCCCACTGAACATGGTTATGAGAAGAAGATCAAGGATGGGATGAAGAAGAAATAGTTCACAATTCTCAATTCACAGATCACAATTAAATGATTTGAGATTTAGCCAGGATAGGGGTAACAAATGCTATTGTCATCCTGAACGAATATGAAGGATCTTAGACCAACAAGCTCGACCCCAATAATTGTGAATTGCGATCTGTGAACTGTGAATTAGGCTGTCATTTCGACCTTGTGGAGAAATCTAGCTTCAACAGCCCTCAGGTGTTTGCACGCAGTTCTGGATTCAAGTCCGATAAAAATCATCAGCTCCTTTTCTCCGTTGATTCCTATGCCGCTTCGCTTGGAGGAATCAAAGCACTACGAAATCCTCGCTGGATTTTAAAGTCGTTCTTTCATATGAACAGCTTTGCAAAGCACCTTTCGGGCTAAT
>CALGAG010000150.1 GCA_937951995.1 uncultured Bacillota bacterium | reverse complement strand
AACTTACTGAAAATTGCAACAAACGGACAAATTTTGTATAATATCACTATGGAGAGTGATGAAAATGAATGGATACAATGGAAAATTTTTATTTGTGGACCTGAGCAAAAAGGAAATTACCACTGAAAGCTTTGATGACCAGTTTGTCAGGGACTACATAGGAGGATATGGCTTCGGAGCAAAGATACTCTATGACAGGATGCCGGCAGGTGCAGATCCCCTTGGAGAGGACAACATCCTGGGATTTATCACTGGAATGACCAACGGGACTGGAGCCATGTATGGTGGAAGGTTCACCATGGTCCACAAATCCCCAGTGACAGGAGGCTGGAATGATTCAAACTCAGGAGGCTTCTTTGGACCTGAGCTTAAAAAGGCCGGATTTGACGGACTTTTCATCCATGGGAAGGCAGAAAAGCCCGTATACATCTGGGTCAAGGATGGAGAGGTTGAAATCAGGGATGCAAGCCACCTTTGGGGAATGGATACAAAGGAAGTTTGGGATGTCCTTAAGGAAGACCACGAGGAGCCTGCTGCAAAGATTGTTGCAATCGGACCCTCAGGAGAGAGGCAGTCCCTCCTTGCATGTCCAATTAACGACGGACACAGGGCACCAGGTAGAGGTGGCGGAGGAGCTGTTATGGGCTCGAAGAACCTGAAGGCAGTTCTTGTAAGGGGAACCGGCAATGTAGCAGTTGCAGATCCGGAAAGGCTTAAGGAGGTAAACAAGCTGGTCCTTAAGGCAATGAAGGAAAACAAGGGAACAAAGAGGTTCAGCGACATGGGAACGGGAGGAGGAACCCCTGCTGCTGCCCTGAGCGGAGATAGCCCAGTTATGAACTGGAAGGGTGTAGGGATAATCGACTATGGTGAGGAGGCTGCAGAGGCCCTTGGAGCCAAGACCATGGACAAGTACAAGACCAAGAAGTATGCCTGCTCAAGCTGCCCTTTGGGCTGCGGGGCAGAATATGAGGTAAACGATGGAAGATGGCCAGTTGGAACAACTGACAGACCGGAGTATGAGACAGCCTCAGCCTTTGGATCGACCCTCCTATGCCAGGAAGCTGATGCCCTCATTAAAGCGAATGATATATGCAACAGGTATGGAATAGATACAATCTCAACCGGAATGACAATAGCCTGGGCCATGGAGTGTTATGACGAAGGGGTACTATCACTTGAGGACCTGGATGGAATAGACCTTAAGTGGGGTAGTGGTGAGGCTATAGTTGCCTTGACCCAGAAAATTGCAGATGGTGAAGGCTGTGGAGAGATACTTGCCAATGGATCTGCATATGCGGCTGACCATTACAAGAAGGGACATGAATATCTTCAAACTGCATCCGGAATAGAGCTGCCAATGCATGACCCAAGATTTGCCCCTGGTCTTGCAAGAACCTACCAGTTTGACCCCACTCCAGGCAGACACGTGAAGGGTGGACTGGGAAACATCCAGATGGGAGGAAAGGAAACAAGGCCAAAGTACGACTACACAGGAACCGGTGACCAGGATGTTGACCTTACATCCAAGAGGGAGGTCATGAACGTTGCAGGAATATGCATGTTCTCAAGGTTTGGAACCCCACCTGAGGGAATTGTTGACAGCTATGTGGAGGCAATAGGGGGCTTCCCATTTGGACAGGAGGAAAGCTTCAGGGCTGGATTGAGGATATATGCAATGAGACATGCTTTCAACCTTAGGGAAGGCATTAGGCCAAAGGATATGGAGATCACCCAAAGGGCAGTAGGAAAGCCACCATTGGAGGCTGGACCCCTTGAAGGTGTTGAAATTGACAATCAGCTATTGGGCGAGAATTTTTTCCAGGAGTTGGGATGGGATTTTGAAACCGGACTGCCATCTGAAGACTTCCTAAAGGAAATTGGAGCCCTGGATTATCTTCTGGAGGATCTTTACAGGAAAAATTAAAGGAGGGCTGATTCTTGAACCTTAAACACAGATACGATAGAAACAAATCCCTAATCTCACAAGAAGACCAAGACCTTCTTGCCAGCAAGACCATAGCGGTGATTGGAGCAGGGGGGCTTGGTGGCCATCTTGCGGAGTTGATTGCAAGGCTGGGCATAGGTAAGCTGATAATCATTGATGGGGATGTGTTTGAAGAAAGCAACCTTAACAGGCAGAGATTCTCCAATGAAAACAATCTTGGCAAACCAAAGGCTCTGGAAGCCAAGAGGGAACTGGAAAAGATCAATTCCCAGGTGGATATAATTGCGGTCCATGACACTGTTTCCAAAAAAAACGGCAAGGACCTGCTTGAGGGTGCTGACCTGGTCCTTGATGGGGTGGACAATGCAAGGACAAGACTTCTCCTGGAGGACCTGTGCAACCAGCTCCAGATACCCTTGGTCCACGGAGCAATCGGAGGCTGGTATGGTCAGGTATCAGTGGTGATGCCAGGGGATTGGACCCTGTCCACCATCTATTCAGACCCGGATATGGAGGGGGTTGAGAAGGAACTTGGAAATCCATCCTTCACTCCAGCCCTCATAGCATCCTACCAGGTGGCAGAGGCCTTGAAGGTGGTTCTGGGAATTGGCGAGATTCTTAGAAAAAAAATACTCTTTATCGATACACTCACAAACAACACAAATGTAATAGAGCTTGAATAAGCTAAGCTGGACCCCTTACTGGGGTCCTTTTACATGATAAAGCAAATTTCTTGACAAGCTAACTGTGTAGTAATAAAATAATGAAGTAAAAAAATATGTCTACCGGAGATGATAAGATGAGAGAAGATTTGTGCTATGTAATAAGTAAGGAAAATCACAGCAAGGAGGACTTGTTCAAGATTCTGGAGGACAATCCCCAAATAAGGTTCGTCTCCCTTGGTGGCGTGGACTGGATAGGACATGAGACAGAAGAAAAGATACCAGTCAAGGTCTTTAGGGATGATATTGAACTTTTCCTACATGGAATAGCTGTTCAAACTGATGGGTCCTCAGTCTACCTTCCTGAGATTGCAACACTGGACAATGCAAAAATAGACATGAAGGCAGATATTGAAGCCAATTGGTTTGTTGACTACAATTACGAGAACATCCACCAGGAGTCTGGAAAGCCAGTAGGGACACTTAAGATTCCCTGCTTCCTATACCATGACGGAATTCCTGTGGATTCAAGACATATACTAAAGGATGCCACAAGATACTTTGAAAGTCACCTGGAGGAACTCCTCAGGGAGAACCCAGACCAGACAAGGGCCTATGGCTTTAGCCCGGAGGAGATAAAAAAGGTTCATGTAACCGCTGCAACAGAGCTGGAATTCTGGGTTAGAACACCTGACTCAAACAGGGAGCTACAGGAACTTACCACATCACAGGAGCTGAATGAGCAGTATTGGGCCAAGACCAGGGGGGCCGTTAGGACAGCACTTGAAAATTCACTCCAATACATGGAGCTATACGGAATGGAGCCTGAGATGGGACACAAGGAGGTCGGTGGAGTCAAGGCAAGACTTCAGCACGATGGAAGCTTCTCGGGAATCATGGAGCAGCTTGAAATAGACTGGAAATATTCAACAACCATGCAGACAGGCGACAATGAAATGTTCATAAAGCACATCATCAAGGAAACCTTCAGGGCAAAGGGAATGGATGTGACCTTCCTTGCAAAGCCAATACCTGGAGTTGCAGGAAGTGGGGAGCACACCCATATGGGAGTTGCCGTGGAGCTTGAGTCCGGCAAGAGGATCAACCTCTTCCACCCCTACAGGAAGCATTTCATGAGTCCCATTGGATATGGTGCAATAATGGGGATATTGAATAACTATGAGGTAATGAACCCTTTCATTACATCCTCAAACGAATCCTTCAAGAGACTCAAGCCTGGATTTGAAGCACCTGTTTGCATAGTTACATCCCTGGGAAGAAGCGTTGACATCCCTTCCAGGAACAGGACCATCCTGATCGGTCTGATCCGGGATGAGAACAACCCTCTCGCAACAAGATTTGAGCTGAGAAGTCCAAACCCACATACAAACTCCTTCCTGTGCATGAGCTCAATGCTTATGGCTATGGATGATGGCATAGACCACGTACTTAAGGAGAAAAGGGATGAGGACAGTCTTCTGGAGGAGCTGTCAAAAGCTCCGGAGGATGAAGGAATCTATCTGCAAAAGGGTAGGGCCTACAGGAGTGAGGTAAATGTCTTTGAGGACTATACAGATGCGGAAAGGGATAGGATATTCGGAAAGGTGCCTGCAACTGTTTATGAGAACATCAAGGCATTCCAAGTCTATCCTGAGAAGCTGAAAATCCTAAAAAGAGGTAGGGTCTTTAGGGACAGTGTAATTGACAGCTACCAGTCGGCGGTTCTCAACAAATGGTTCACTGAGATAGAGCACAGGATCATACCGGACCTGATGAGGGAGATTAGAGGCTACAAGCTCCTTCACGACCCTGCCAATGCATCGGACTTGGACATATCCAACTGGCTTGCAATCAGGGACCTAAGGGTTGAGCTAATGAAGGACAGCCTTAACAGGACATCCTTGTTCACCCAGATAAAGGAAGCTCTTGACAAGAAAAACTTTGACCTAGCATCTTCCCTCCAGAAGGATATCTATACAAAGATGGACAATCTGAGGATGCTCTACAACCTGTACAAGAAAAACCTATTGGACATTTAAGGACACCGACACTGGATACCCAGCGGCGGTTCCATTTTTAACAAAATCCATTAAAACAATGGATATATTTTACATATAGAAGCATTGAACTCTGGATATTCGTAATGAACATATGACAATAATGTTGAAATAACAACATTTTTAAAATAAAACCCATTGAATACATTACCACAATATGATATATTTGATAATAAGATAACGTTAAATTTAAAACAATAAAAGGAGATGAGTCATTTGAAAAAGCTGTTGGTATTACTTTTGGCATTTGCTATGGCATTAGGCATGGCAGCATGTTCATCAACACCAGCTGAGGAGCCTGCAGGGGAGCTGACAACACTTACAGGTATAGGTGAAGGTTTCGGTGGACCCATTGAGGTTGAAGTAACAATGGATGGAGATACAATAACTGCAGTGGAAGTTGTTTCACATAGTGAAACTCCTGGAATAAGCGATCCCGCAATCGAGGAGACCCCAGCTGCAATAGTGGAAGCTAATTCAACTGAGGTTGACGTGGTTTCTGGAGCTACATACACAAGCGAAGGAATAATCTACGCTGTAAACAATGCAATTGATCCCGCTGCATATCCGGCTCCTGTTGAAGAAGAGCCTGAAGAGGCAGGAGAGGTTACCGCTTCAGATGTCTATCTTGGATTTGGAATAGCAAACATGGGAAGAAAAGGTCCTGGAGCAGACAATGAAGGAGTACAAGTATGGAGTATAAACCAGGTACTTGCCAGCGTTCTGTTTGATGGCGAGGGAAGAATCCTTGAAATGTATGTTGACCAGCTGGAGATTGCAACTCCAAACTATGATGGAGATGGAATGCCACACTTCAGCGGATTTCCAGGCCAGGGAGGCTACAACTGGGATGAGAACCACGACGAGGTCATAGATGGCAAGACTCCTGATACAGAGGAGAACTTCTTTGCAGAAATCGATGGATGGATGACAAAGAGGG
>CALGAG010000149.1 GCA_937951995.1 uncultured Bacillota bacterium | reverse complement strand
CCTTGAATACCTTGAATACCTTGAATACCTTGAATACCTTGTTCTCCTTTGAGATCCACAAAAGTCCCCATACTCCCGTCAGGATTCTCGAATCTTAAAGAAGTTCCCTGCCATTCATGTTCTGGAGCTTCCCCTCCGGGGACTATCCATTCTTTGAATCTGATTCCCCCAACGATTCCTCTCTCGTCAGTTATTGTTCCAGGTACTTTATCCACAAAAGAAATCTGAGCCAGCTTAACATGAGGAGTTAAGGGATAAGAAGTATCCGCATGATACCCGAGATCCTCAATAGAGAAATACACATAATAAGTTCCATCTACTGTAACCTTAGGGTCGAACTTTTTCTCCTCCACTCTCATAAGAACATCCCCTACGGAATATATGGAATCCTCTACTACCAAGAACCCAGAGTCGTTGGTAACTATCCCTCCGCTTATGACATAGTCTCTTAAGAATATCCCAAAACTCTCCAATTGATATTCTTGAAGTTGATTGTTGATAATAAGGTTATATATATTTCTCAGCTGAGAAGCAATTTTTTCATCCACTCTGGTAGTCAACTTCTATCACCTCTTTCCTAGTTAAATAAAAAAGAGGGGGCAGAACCCCCTCCATAGCTATAAATGGTATAAATATTCTGTCTATGCTTCTTCCATAACTCCAGCAGCCTTTAGGACTGCTAGTAGCTCATTGAAGTCTTCCTTAAGTGCAGCTATAGTAGTAGCTTCACTGTCTGGAATTAATGGAACAGGAAGTAATTGAGCACCGTCTTTATTGGTAACTCTCAGCCCTCCCTTAAAGGTAGTGATTTTTTTATCTCCCATTATTTACTCCTCCTTATGGGGCTCCAGTTCCATCGGAACCCACGATACCTCTCCAGTTAGAGTAACCCACAGAAAATCGTAAGTAACCACGATATTTAGCTACCATGTTATCAAACTCTTCATGGTCTTTGAACTCCGGCTTAACTCTCCAGAAGAAGTTCATTTCATGCATCTTACTGTCTTGAAGAAACCAGGCAGTTGCACTGGTCAGGTAATCCATGACCACAGGGGATACTCTGGACTTAGCCACGTTCACATCATTGTTAGCAGTACCCGGCTGTTGGGTAGACTCAAGCAATCGAATTGCTGTCCACTCCAGATCAGGGGCAATAATAAGACGGTCAGGACGAGATTGAATCTTTAGCCCCGCTTCATCTGTGGTGCTTCTCATTAAAAGAATACCCTCTTCGATACCGTCTTCATTAAGGGGGGCATCAAAGATATTGTCACCAGTGCCACCTTTAATCAAGGGATGAGAATCTGAGAACATAGGAACACCATCATAACCATTGGCAGAAAAAGCATTGTTTAAAAGGTCAGCAGCGGTGGTTTCAACCAAGGCACGTCCACCCCTAGCCAGGGTTTTAGGCATCTTGTTGATAACACTATACTTCTCGTCATCAATGAGCTCACGCTCAATCTGGATGCCCTTAGCAAAGGCGGTATGCTTGTAGAAGATGCTCAAGCCGTCTTCGATATCTTCGTACTTGATATTCTCAGACCGTTTTTTCTCTTCCCACATGCCCAGTCCAGATACATGATGATCCTCTTCCACAGCTTGATTTGAGGTACCGACATTGAATACCTTCTCAAATTGTGGGCTTATTTCATTGTAGGTCTCGAAGAAAATCTTTCGAAGACCTGGTAATAGCATACGTTGAAAGTTGTCAGAAGTAGCCATTCATTATCCCTCCTATTTTTATTCTCTGTTATTAGATAACAGGCTTATTGATGCGAACAAGTGCGGCTTTGTTGACGTTATCATAGTCCAAGACCATGAATTGATCTGTGACGGAAGCATCAAGATCAAGAGTTTTTGCATCATCCCCTAAGTCAAATGCAGCACCTAAGTCTGCGTTTGTCAAGGAGGTTTTGGTTGTGCCTGAATAGGGCATCCAGAACAGGGCTTTAGGGTCTACGATTAATAGAACCTCCCCATCCACAGTGTTTTCCTTGGAAATACCCAGAATGGCAGTAGAATCTGAGTCGGCCTTTTGAGCCAGACCAGCGTTTAATGCAACAGCCTCATACTTGTCAGGCTGATTAGCAGCAGTTGCAGTTACAGGCCAGTGTTTCATTACAGGATTACTTTGCCCTTGCAAGTTGCAAGAGTATTCAATACCTAGAGCACCTCTTGTATTCATGCTTTATTCCCTCCTTCAGTTATTTTCCTTGATTTATCATACGTCATATCCTCAGAACTCCACAGGGCATATTCGTCAGGACTCATCCCAATCTTCTTAGCCATGCGAACTTGAGCTTTATTTAAGCTTGCCCCTGGGGTTTCTGGTACTGTACCTCCCCCTTCAGACTCAACTCCACCACGATCTTTTCTGTATCGTTGATTAGCTACTGTGGTATCTTTAGCTTGTTTAGCCTGTTTCTGTGCCAGTGTTGTACCATGAAGCGCCCAATATCCCTGTTCCAAAGTGACACCTGTTTTAGCAGCGAACTCCCGGACTTCGTCCTTGACTTCTTCATATCCTTCGTACAGGGGATTCTGTTGTAATTGAATCTCCTCATATTGATACTTCATTGCATCTGCCTGATCTTTTGCTTGCTGAGCAGCCAGTTGAGACTCCTGAATTTGTTTGGCAATTTCTGGGCTCACACCCATAGAAGTCGCTGAGTTTTGGAGCTCTATTTGCTGAAGCTGCTGTTCAAATTGTTCTTCTGTAAGACCAGATAGTTTGAGGAGTTTGTCCATCCGACTCTTATATTTGTCAGCATCTTTATACTTGTCATTAATCTCATTGACTCGTTTACTGACAATTTCAGAGACTTTAGATTTTGGGATCATCTCCTCCGGCTCCACAGGATCAGTTGGGGGTTCCTGATGAGCCGGTTCTTCATAGTCTGGTTCAGAGTCATTTACTTGAGCTACTGGATCTGTGGGAGTGGGGTCTGAGCCTCCGTCCTCCTCTGCAAACATTTGTAAGTCAATTAAGAATAATCTTTCATCCATTGATAATACTCCTTTCACGCTGGAAGCGAGGTTTTACATCCTTACGGGATGAGCGTCTCAGTAACCCAGAGCAGGGATTAGCGGTAAAGCTTCTCTTTCATATACCCCCTGAGAATAACAGTAGAAGGCCCCTCATAATGACAATGAGGACAAACCATAACCTTTTTTTCTTTCCACCCCCTATCCCTAAATCCTGCCCTCTCACATTTAGGACAGACAGGTAAATCCATTACAGGAACTGTATGTCTCTGAACCAGCTGATTTTGTCTGGCATGATTCAGGTATTTAGTTGTAATATCTTCTTGCATCATCCTGTGCTACCCCCTAACATATTAGCTACTTGAGCCATAATATCGGGAGGCATACCCTGTTGTGCTGCTGCTGCGGGGTCTTGTCCTCCTAAGGCTTCGGGCGACATTCCCATTTGAGCCATTACTTCAGGAGGTAAGTTCTGCATCATTTCCGGAGTCATTTGACCCCCTTGATTCATGTTCATCATAGCCAGTTGTTCAGGATTCATGTTTCTTCCCTGGAACTCTCCCACAGGATTATGTGGGTCTATCACAGGCCAGTTGATAAATTCTTTCAATACCAATCGTGCTTCAGTATTTGTAACGATTCCTTCTCTGTGTAACTCGACCACAGCTTGATATACGAAAGCTTTATTGTTCGGTATACCTGCACCTACAATAACTTCTATATCAAACTCAGCTTCTTTCTTAACTAACTTACCTTCTTCATCCTTGAGCTGCATCATGGTCATCTTACCATCATCATCTCTGCTGTTACGATCAGGCCTTAATACATCAATCTCCTTGAGCTCGGAGCCAGTAAACCACAGGAAGTCATTGTCCTGAGATTGTGGATCTCCTTCAGAAACTCTGAACGCCATCTCTTCTGTGTAAAACTCTTTTATATAATCCAGCAAGAGTTCAACCACCATTACAAGACCCATTTGATTCACGAGTCTTTTGTGGTTTACCCTCCTCAGTCCAGCCTCCTGCATAGAGATAATGGCAGATGCTGCTCTTAAAGAGCCAGACTGTCGTCCTTCGACCACATCAGATCGACCAGACAATATCTCAGCTTCATTGAAGGCCTTATCTCTTCTGTTGGGAATATAGCTGGGCATTTGAGGAGGATCAACCACTTTAAAGGAGGAAGGATCCCTTGCCGGGATCTTCAGTCCAGGCTTATTAGTCCATTTGTTGAGATTGATTCCTGTGGCAATGCCCACAACAATCTGCATATTACCCATCAGTCGAGCATTCATGCGTATCTGATCGTCAAAGTCGTTGATTAAATCTTGGACGGGTTTGAGTAATTCTACATCTCCCATACCCCACAGGACACCCTCACGGGTATAACAGGGAACGAAGACAAAGGGATATTTACCTTTTCTGTAGAAAGACTCAGGTTTACCCGTCTTTTCATTCTTCAATGTATCTCCGGAGTCCCGTAAAAGCACCCCGTTGGCTATATGACAGACTCTCAGCCACGATTTACCGTCTTCATCTACTTCTCTCGACCACCGTTCAATCAATAAAGCTTGAGACCTTGAGGGGGCATCTACTCCATGATTAGCTTCTCCATGATAGTTGGGGGGGTCATATTGAGGATTTGGATTTGCCTCAACGTATTTAGCCCTTTCACCAAAACGTCTTCTAAGGTATTTAATGCTTTTAGGCATAGCATGGATGATAAAATCGGCATCCTGTAGCTTTAAATAGTCTTTAACTTTAGGATCTGGAAAGAAATTAGCCAAGTTCAACGGGTCAACTGTGGGTAGTCCCCTTTCGTTTAAAGCATAAGGATCAAACCACACCTTCCATACTGCAGACCCAAACTTAAGTCTTTGCCTCTCAAACCTGTCAAGTTTTAGTTCAGGATTGTTTTTTCTCCACACCCATTTTACCATAGCTTGAGTATTTTTAGCAAAGATTTGGTCAGCAGGTTCTTCCCCTTTGAGCAAGATATCCAGGGGTTGGTCAACCAAGTCAGCAACCTGTGACTCAATTATGGGTTGTACTATGTTAGTATTACTCCCTGGATGGTCCTCAGTCTCGGGGGGATTTACTCTTCCTGCCCAGTAATCCTCAAAAGTTGACAGATCACGCATCAGTCCAAGTGAGGCCTTTGCTTCCCAGGCAGACCTGAACTCCATTTCAACCAGTTCAACTAAAGCCTGTTGTTCCTCATTGTTAAAGTCTTGATTTTTGTTAGTCTCTTCCTCGTAATTAAATGTCTTCTTCTTCGCCAAAATCTTTCACCTCCTTCTTTCCAGGAACCACAGGATCTAAATCTCCTCCATCCGGGTCAGCGTACTGATACGGGTCAAACAGATTAGCTGGATTGTACTTAAGTGACTGGCTTTTAAGTTTAGGTGGTGGCTTCTTTTTTGTTTCCTGTGACTGCATAAATGCTCTTTCTAATTGCTTGGACCTGATGATGTAGATCATTATAGTTATATTGGACAGAATTACTACAGCAATTAGAACGATTAAGAGAAGTTCTCTAACCATTCATCCTCACCCCCCATTAGATTAGCCCAAGGATCATTGTCTTCGTCTTCCTGGAAGGAAGGATGATCGTCAGGATATTTAGATTTAGATCTTTTCTTGCCGGGCTCCACAGGGGATAGCTTCTGGTTCTGGTTAAATGCTCCAAGGCCTAACATTAAATACTTAAGTCCATCACGAGCATGGTCGGGGAACTTAAGAGATTTTTTAGCTTTCTCTTTAGAACCTTTACCACTAAGCACAGAACTGTCCCATGTAGCTGATTTTATTTCTTCTATAAGCTCATTACAGGTGTCCCTGTTAATGTGAATCGTATTATTTCTGAGATGACGGTGAAGAAGAGAAAAGAATGTTTCTTCATCGTTAGAAGAAGGCAACAAGAGAATACCCTCACTCATATATAGATCAGCCGGGGACTTTTTATCAGCCCCTCGGTACTGGGTAGACGGGTCAGCATATACATAATCGAATCCCCGAGTCTTTATGTGTTTAGCTACTTTATCAGGTTCAGCCTCGGGGGTGTATAATGAATCATATATGACCAGATGTTCTTCGCCATCAACGGGCATTAGAGCTCCGTAGAGCACTGTAGTCGGTGCAGAAACACCAAAGTCGAATCCTCTCTCGTGTCTCCAGAATGGACTAATCTCTATTTCTCCTTCGTAATATGTGTGCCTTTCCAGCGGGGGCTTCTCAAGGCTATCGTTAGAGTCGTCAAACTCAGGAAATATCTGTCCCTCGAACACATCAAAGGAAGCCTCTAAGAATCGTTTCACCCAGTGCTCGGGGTTATTACGTCTTAAGTTCTCTTCATACCCCGGAGGCAAGAATGGATTAGCTTTTGTGGGGACTACTTCTCCCCAGAATGTATCAGGCTTATGCCTGTGTTTACCCTCAGCAATGTCTTCATGGTATTGCTCCATAGCACGTTGATCCCTTAATAGTTTTTCAGGGTGGAAAAAATTACGGTAAACCCAGTCCTTACCCCCAGAGTTAGTTGTTACTATGCCTCTGTGTGGTCCTATCTCATTTCTGAGACGTGCTTGCAGCATCTGAAATGTACTCTCGGGTACTTCTTCTCCCTCGGGCTCATGTGCCTCATCTATCCAGAAGCTACTTATATCAAGTGACCCAAGAGGACCAGGATCGTCCAAATGCATGAATAAAATCTCAGAGTATATTCCCGGTTGGGGAGTCCGTAACCACAGGTGACCCTCGGTTTTATTCCAGTCGTATATTAACTCATCAGGACATATCTCAAAGAATCGTTTCTGTGTGGTTTCTCTCAAGGATTTAGCTGTTAGTCGCCCGATTACATGGAGACTGCCGGGATAAAGACTGCACCATTTCAGGATTTCCTTAGCACCCATCAGGGACTTACCCCCACCAACACCAGAGACCATAGCTCTATATTTAGCCATTGATTGATGAAACCTCTTCTGGTGCGGTAAGGGTTCATAGGTCTCCATGACAGAGAGTTTACGAATTTTACCTTTATGCCTACTCCTCATTTGAATCCCCCATTAGTAGTTTCTTTTCTTCTTCATTTAACTCATCTTCTCGGAACATCAACTTGATGCCACCTTCACTCTCGATGTTAGCTCTCACATTGTAGGTGGGGTTAAACTTCTCGGGCCTGTTAGCCCGGAGCAGGAATTGTAAGAGACTGTCACTTTTCTCCATAGCCCTGCGATTGGCTTCATACTCCATCTCATCCACAAACTCCTCATGGATCTCATCGAACTTCTCTTTGAATCCGGGACACATCTCCAACCACAGGGCTAATTGTGGATGGCTCATGCCTGCTTTGTTACGAGCTTTTGTCTTTACACCATATTTGAGATAAGCCAGGAGGAAAATTTTCATCCTCTTTTCTACCTCATCCAGTGGGAGATTGAAGCCCATAGTCTCATCAAGATCGAAGTCTAAATCTATTTTTCTCTTTTCGCCCATGATATCTTCCTCCTTTCTATCAATTTTCTCTGCAAAAAACCACAGGGAAATGGGACAACTGTCCTTAAACCTACCTGTGGTCTGTTCCAAAACGGGGGTATTGGAAGAGGTTTCTTGCTCAAAAGAGCACTACGGTACAGGTTCATCATACCATGCTTACATTCTTTTGTCAACAGTGAATTTTAAAATATTTTTATTAGTGTCATGGGATGTCATACGGACCTCATTGATCCTCATAACCCATGATACCCAGCCCACAGGGAGATATATCCCTATGGAGAGAAATCCCTCTACGTCACCACAGGGGGATATCTTGATAGGATAACCTAATTCGGATGCCAACCCTACAGCTCTCCAGATCAACCCCATCCTGTAGTCATAGTTATCATGGTTCTTTCTGATTTCCCTCAGTGTTCGTTTCAGTTCTAATAGCATTTTCCAACACCTCCTAGGAAAATTATACCACTTCTCCTTACGGTTGTCAAAGGACGGATGGGCTACGGGGTAGGTCAGGATGTAAACTTGTGTGTGCAGTGGGTCTTATAAACTATCAATGGCGTTCCGACTTATACCCCCCATACGGGTACCCCCGGACATTTTTTTTCATCCCATACCCATTGGTATTGGTACAACGTACCCGTTGCATGAAATTATTTTTAAATAAATGTTTACATTCAATTCGATATGTGCATATTATATACCAACGGGGGGAATAAACCCCACCGGATGGGAACCACCGTTGACGGGGGCAACGGATGAACGGGCAATGTGTACGTTATCAACAATCAATCGAACGGGGGTAATACCATGACAACCAAAACCAAAACCACCACCACCAAACACCACGCACACACAACGACCGTTATCAACCATTTGAAATCCATCGTTGGTGATGGATATGTAAACACCAAACATTTAAACGACGTATTCGGTTTCATTGATGGTGGCAAATTCATGCGACGTCATTTGCGTAAGAATTTCAATGATGCACACGAATGGGGGATGGCGTGGACGTGGAAATGCAACGATAAACAATTATCCGACATCGTTGATTATTTCATCGTTACCGTTGGTGTATACAACGATGCCAAACGTTCCAACACCGGGGCAATGGGTGAAACCAATCCCATTGAAAAAATGGGGGTGAAATCCAAATAACATGAAATACCGGGGGTGGAATTGTCCACCCCCAACCATAACCAATGAACGGGGG
>CALGAG010000148.1 GCA_937951995.1 uncultured Bacillota bacterium | reverse complement strand
GCAGGCAAGGATGCCCAAGCGTCAGCAGTGGAGAAATATGAGATGGGTGATATTTTCACAGAAGCAAGCAAGTATCCTGACCTTCCAAAGGTTGCATATGTTGAGATGCTGATATCACAGGGTCTTCTACACGATGGATACATATATGGAGTCAACAGCGGGAAGATACTGCCAACCCTGATTCATCCAAACGAGGAGCTTGACGGGGCAGTAATCAGCGGAAACTGTGTAGCTGCCTGTGACAAGATTACCACCTACCAGCACCAAAACAACTCGGCAATTCTTGACCTTTACAATAGACATGGCAAGGACATAAACTTTGTTGGGGTAATCCTTACACCTGAGCTTACAACCCTGGAAGGTAAATTCAGAACCTGTGACTACACTGCAAAACTTTGTCAGACACTTGGAGTGGACGGTGTAATTGTTTCGGAGGAAGGCTACGGAAATCCTGACTCAGACCTTCTTATGATCTGCAAGAGACTTGAGGATTCAGGAATCAAAACAGTGCTGATTACCGATGAGTGCTCAGGCTGGGACGGAATGAGCCAACCGCTGGCAGATACAACACCTGAGGCTGTTGCCGTTGTTTCCACTGGCAATGTAAGTCATGTTGTGGAGCTGGAGCCTGCTGACAGGGTTATCGGTAGTGCAGAGGCAATTGCAACACTTGCTGGAGGCTGGGAAGGATGCCTGCAGGAGGACGGAAGCATGGTTTGTGAGCTAAATGCCGTTATCGGCGCTACTTCTGAGATTGGATACCACAATCTTACAGTTGAACTTTACTAAAAGGAGGTTCTGGATATGTCATATAAAGTATTATACTATGTAAATCAGTTTTTTGGACAGGTTGGCGGAGAAGACAAGGCTGGCATGGCACCTGTAATGAAGGATGAGAAGGTAGGTCCGGCAATGGGCTTTGACCAGCTAATGGGAGAGGAAGCAGAGGTTGTAGGTACAATCATCTGTGGTGACAACTATTTCAACGAAAACAATGAGGAAGCAATTAAGTTCATTGTTGATGCAGTTAGTGAAAAGAAACCCGACCTTGTTGTGGCTGGACCGGCTTTCAATGCTGGAAGGTACGGAATGGCTTGTGCAGGGGTTGCAAAGGTTGTTGCAGATGAGTTGGAGATACCGGTACTTACAGGAATGTATAAGGAAAATCCGGCACTGGATGAAAGCAGGGCCAAGGCGATCGTTGTTGAGACCACTGATTCTGCAGCAGGCATGAAAAATGCTCTGGCTACAATGTCAGGCCTGGCAAAGAAAATCCTAAAGGGAGAGAAGCTTGGATATCCTGAAGATGAGGGCTACTTTGCTCAAGGTAGGAGACTTACAGTATTCTCCGATAAGAGAGGCTCAGAGAGAGCTGTTGAAATGCTACTTGCAAGACTAAAGGGAGAAGACTTCAAGTCAGAGCTTCCTATGCCCGTGTTTGACAGGGTGGCACCAGCTGCTGCAGTCAAGGACCTTTCAAAGGCGAAGATCGCACTTGTTACCAGTGGCGGAATCGTTCCAAATGGAAACCCTGACAGGATACAGTCGGCAAGTGCACAAAAGTGGGGCAAGTACAATATCGCCGGCAAGGATTCCCTGGAGGGAGAATTCTATACAATTCATGGAGGTTATGACCCAGTCTATGCCAATGAGCTGCCTGACAGAGTCGCACCTCTTGACATGATGAGAAAGTTCCAGAAGGAAGGTCTTATTGGGGAGGTATATGAGTATTTCTATACTACAACCGGAACCGGTACATCAGTAGGCAATTCCATCAAGTTCGGAGTAGAAATAGGCAAGGAGCTTAAGGAAGCAGGAGTGGATGCAGCAATTCTAACATCAACCTGAGGCACCTGTACTCGTTGCGGTGCAACGATAGTAAAAGAAATTGAAAGATATGGAATCCCAATAGTTCACATGTCAACAATCACCACCATATCCGAGTCTGTTGGAGCCAACAGAATAGTTCCTACAATTGCCATACCTTATCCGGTCGGTAATCCAAACCTTTCAAAGGTGGTTGAGGAAGACCTGAGAGAGAAGCTTGTCAGAAGAGCCATAACCGCTCTTGGGACTGAGGTCGAGGAGACTACTTACTTCTAAATTGGAGGTCTTTTGACCTCCAACCAATCTAAAAGGATGGTGGAGTGGAATGGAGAAAGATATTAGATGGGGAAAAGTTCTTTCCTACGCAGGGGCTTTCATAGCCTTCCTGATAGGGTCGGGATTTGCAACAGGCCAGGAGGTTCTACAGTACTTCAGCTCATACGGGTACGGAGGAATTCTTGGTGTGATTGTGGTATTTCTATTGTTCCTATACGTGGGAGCGGATTTTATGCTGGTGGGGCAGGAAAAGCAGTTCAAGAAGGGCAATGACATATACAGGTACTACTGTGGAAACGTTGTGGGTACCTTCTACGACTACTTTTCAATAGCCTTCATATATATGTCATTTATAGTAATGATTGGTGGAGCAGGGGCCGCCATAAACCAGCAGTACGGACTTCCAGAAACCTTTGGCGGGGTTTTGATCGGAGTTCTTGCAGTGGCAACAGTTGTATTCGGACTTGGTAGGATTGTGGATGTAATAGGCAAGATAGGTCCGGCAATAGTAATATTGACCATCTTCCTTGGGATATCGGCAATTATAAAGAATCCCACAGGAGTGGTAGAAGCCCAGCAGGTGATTCCACAGCTTACTCTTATGAAGGCATCAACCAACTGGTTCTACGCTGCAGGATCCTATGTAGGTTTCTGTATGCTATGGCTGGCTGCATTCATGGCTTCCATGGGTGCCAGCTCCATCAGCAAGAAGGAGGCAGTAATGGGGTCCAGTATGGGAGCATTGGGATTTAGCGTAGGTCTTATCATCATAACCCTGGGAATAATGGCAAATATTGAACAGCTGGCAGGTACAATGGTACCATCACTTATACTGGCACAGAATATCAGCGGCACTCTTGCCATAGTCTTTTCCTTTATTGTTGTGGCAGGAATCTACACTACATCAGTACCCTTACTGTGGACAGTTGTGGCAAGGTTTGCCGAGGAAAAGACAAGTAGATTCAGATTGCTTACCGTGGTATTTGCTGCAGTTGGAGTCTTCATAGGTCTAAGGGTTCCATTTGACAGGCTTGTAAACATCATCTATGTAATAAACGGCTACGTTGGAATCCTTCTCCTGGCATTTATGATAGTTAAGAGAATCAGGGTCATAAAGGAGAGAAACTCCCTTAGTACTGTAATTGAAAAATAGAAACACATTTAGGTATGGACTGGTTCCATACCTAATTTTTTTTCAACAGGTACAATTTTCCCACAAACACTGGTATAATGGTTATGATAATTAAATATTTCGGAGGTCTAAATTGAAAATCAGCAAAAAGGAATTAATTCTCAAGGGTAACATGTATAAGGTTCTGATGACCTTGTCATTGCCGATTATGATAAACAACCTAATACAGACCCTATACAACCTTGTGGATGGTATATGGGTGAGTAAGATCTCATCGGTTCACTTTGCAGCGACAGCATTTGTGTTTCCGGTGAATTTTCTCTTCATAGCCATCGGAATTGGAGTTTCAGTTGCAGGGACATCCATACTATCTCAGATGGTTGGTGCCGACAGGGAGGACCAGGCAAGGGAATATGCAGCCCAGCTAATTGGGATTTCCGTATTGCTCTCACTGGCCTTCTCCATCTTTGGGGTTGCAGCTACCCCATGGATTGTAAGGGCTATGGGGGGGACAGGAGATCTGGCAGTGTATTCCAACATATACCTTAGGATCACCTTCCTGGACCTGCCCTTTCTCTTCCTCTTCTACAATATAAACTCCATCAGGAACGCCCAGGGAGATACGGTAACACCCACAGTACTTAGCGGAATCTCGGCCATACTTAATATGATATTGGATCCAATCTTCATATTCACCTTTGGCTGGGGGATAGCTGGAGCTGCCTGGGCAACCCTCCTTTCAAGAGCCCTGCTATCGGTTTATGGAATAAGGCTGATCATGGGTGATGAAAACCCCTTAAGACCTGACTTCAAGGGCTTCAAATTCAACAGACATATCCTCAGGGAGCTTTCAAGAATAGGGTTCCCAGCTGCCATAGGTCAATCAGGAGCAGCATTTGGCTTTATTATCCTCAATGGATTCATAGTATCCTATGGAACGGCGACCATGGCAGCATTTGGCATGGTGAACAGGATAACTTCCCTTATCATGCAACCTGCCATGGGAATAGGTGCTGCCTTGACAGCTGTGATTGGCCAGAACATCGGGGCAAGGCTTTATGATAGGGTAAGGGAATCCTTCAGGAAGGCAAGTTTGCTGACCCTTGTCTTGGGAACTGTTGGAGGCCTTCTGATGTTCTTCTTCAGGGACCCCATAGTGAACTTCTTTATCCAGTCAAAGGATGACCCGGAAGTAATAACCCAGGGCATAGGATATCTGAGCTGGATTGCCTTCACCACACCACTTATGGGGATGTTCAGTGTCTTCCAGGGAGTCTTTCAGGGGTCTGGCCATACAAAGTACTCCATGGCCATGGAAATAGGCAGACTCTGGCTTGTGAGGATTCCTCTTATACTCCTGCTAAAGAATTTTACGGATATCGGGCCTACAGGGATATGGTTTTCCATGGTCTTTAGCAACCTTCTTGTGGTAATTTTCGGATTGTATATTTATAGAAAAGGTAGCTGGAGTGAGCAAGTTCTCACATCTGCCTAATTGTTGAAAGGATTGAAATAATGGTACTGATGACAGTGGAAAACCTATCAAAATCATATGTTGAGAAAAAACTGGTGGAGGATGTGACCTTTGGTATTAATGAGGGTGACAAGATTGGCCTTGTGGGAATCAATGGAACTGGTAAATCAACCCTTCTGAAGGTCTTGGCGGGAGTCGAGGACCATGACTCTGGCACAATTACAAAGGGGAGGGATATAACCATATCCTACCTGGCACAGAACCCCGAATTTCATGAGGATTCAACGGTGCTCGACCAGGTATTCCAGGGGCATTGGCCTTCCATGAAAATCCTCCGTGAATACAGGAAGGCCCTTGAGAGTGGTGGTGACCAGAAGGAAATAATAAGGCTGACAGGACTGATGGACACCCATGGAGTATGGGCCCTTGAGGCAGATGCAAAGACCATACTTACAAGACTCCAGATCAGTGACTTCAGCACCAGGGTAGGAGACCTATCCGGTGGACAGAAGAAGAGAATAGCCCTGGCGGCAGCCCTAATAGGACCCTCTGATATACTGATCTTGGATGAGCCCACAAACCATTTGGACAACCAAACCATAGAATGGCTGGAGGAAAGGCTGCTCCAGAGAAAGGGAGCCCTCATTATGGTCACCCACGACAGATATTTTCTAGATAGGGTTACAAACCAGATTATGGAGCTTGAGGGAGGTTCCCTGTACTCCTACAAGGGTAATTTTTCACACTTCATGGAGATGAAGCTGCAAAGGGAAGAGAAACTCCAGACAATGGAAGAGAAGAGAAAGTCCCTGTACAAGAAGGAGCTCCAGTGGATGAGACAGGGAGCCAAGGCCAGGACAACAAAGCAGAAGGCCAGGATTCAAAGGTTCAATGCCCTTGAGGAATCGGCTCAGGACCCCACTACTTCAGATATGCAGATCTCCGTTGGGACCACCAGGCTTGGAAAGAAGATAATAGAGTTGAAGGAAGTCAGCAAGTCCTACGGGGATCTTAAGCTCTTCCATGACTTCACCTACACCCTCTTGAGGGATGACAGGATTGGAATACTTGGAGACAATGGAACAGGGAAGACAAGTCTCCTTAGGATAATGGGTGGCCTGATGGACCCTGACTCCGGAGAGGTACAAATTGGAGAAACGGTCAAGGTTGGGTTCTTTCAACAGGAAACCCCCTTTATAGACGGTGACCAGAGAGCCATAGAATATATCAGGGATGGAGGGGAATTCATAACCACAGGAGATGGTACAAAGATTTCAGCCTCTTCCATGATGGAAAGGTTTCTCTTTCCACCTGACCAGCAGTATACACCCCTGGCCAAACTTTCAGGGGGAGAGAAGAGAAGGCTCTACCTTTTAAGGATCTTGATGGAATCACCCAATGTACTGCTTCTGGATGAACCGACAAATGATCTTGACATTCAGACATTGCAGATTCTGGAGGAATACCTTGAAGACTTTCCTGGACCGGTAATAGTGGTATCTCACGACAGGTACCTGCTGGACAAGATTTCAGAAAAGGTGTTTCTTCTAAAGGATGGCGAAATCCTAGGATTTACAGGCAACTACGACTTCTTCAGGGCAAGCTGGAAGGAGGAGAAGAAGGAAAAGAAGGAAGACCAGCCAAGGAGGGACAAGCCCACCACCAGAGCAAAGGCCTTGAAGTTCTCCTTCAATGAAGCCAGGGAATGGGAAACAATTGAGGATGACCTGGAAGAGCTTCAGAACAGGCTTGAACAGATCGACGTTGAAATGCAACAGGCGGCATCCCAGTACTCCAAACTCCAGGACCTTATTGACAGAAAGGAAAAGCTTCTTGATGAACAGGAAAAAATGATGGAAAGGTGGCTCTATCTGTCTGAAAAAGCTGAGATGATAGAAAAGGAAAAGGAAAGCTAGGCAGTGTACCTAGGATGTGAAAGGAAGAGAAGATGAAGAAAGTGGTATTGGCAGAAAAACCATCTGTGGCCAGAGACATAGCAAGGGTTCTCGGGGCAAATGGAAAGAGAAATGGATACATGGAAGGAGACAAATATATCGTCACCTGGGCCTTGGGACACCTGGTGACCCTTGCAGAGCCTGAAGACTACAACAAGAGTTACAAGACCTGGAACATGGAGGATTTACCCATGCTTCCAAGCCCAATGAAGCTCCAGGTTATTAAGGGTAGCAGCAAGCAATTTCACTCAGTCAAGGAAGCCATTAACAGGAAGGATGTGGGTGAAATTGTAATTGCTACGGATGCAGGACGTGAGGGAGAGTTAGTTGCCCGGTGGATCCTGGAAAAGATAGGTGTCAGAAAGCCCATAAAAAGACTTTGGATATCGTCCGTTACAGACAAGGCAATAAAGGATGGGTTTGCAAGGCTTAAGAACGGCAAGGACTATGAAAACCTCTACGCATCAGCCCAGGCTCGGGCAGAGGCTGACTGGTATGTGGGAATCAATGCCACAAGGGCTTTGACCGTAAAATACAACACTCCCTTGTCCTGTGGGAGGGTTCAGACCCCAACCCTGCAGATGATCGCAAGTAGGGAGGAAGAAATCAGGAGCTTTGTTCCCAAGGACTATTACGGAATAAAGGTGGAAGTGGACAAGGTGACTCTTACCTGGAGAAGTCCGGAAAACAAGGACATAAAGACCTTTGATATGGCTGCAAGGGACAAGGCCATGGAATCCATGAAAAAGGGGAAAGTCAAGGTCACTTCCCTTCAGAAGAAAACCAAGAAGCAGTATGCTCCAGCCCTCTATGACCTTACGGAGCTGCAAAGGGATGCAAACAGCAGGTTTGGGTTTTCAGCAAAGGAAACACTTTCAATAATGCAGGGACTATACGAAAACCATAAGGTGCTCACATATCCAAGGACAGACTCCAGGTACCTCACTGGGGATATTGTTGAGACGATTCCCGACAGAATCAAGGCCATAAGCACAGGAAGCTACAGGGACCTTGCAAGACCCCTTCTTAAGACCACCATCAAGGCTGATAAGTCATTTGTGGATGATAAGAAGGTTTCCGACCACCATGCAATCATACCTACGGAACAGCCCCTTGAGCTTTCACTTCTTAACGACAGGGAGAAGAAGATACTTGACCTGGTGGTGAAGAGATTTCTAAGCGTCCTCTACCCACCCTACCAGTACGAGGAAATAACTCTGGTTGGAGAATTGGGAGGAAATGAGCTTTATGCCAAGGGTAGAAAAGTTCTGGACTTGGGCTTCAGGCAGGTTTTTGCCACAGAGGATGATGAGGAGACCCAGGACCTTCCAGACTGGAAGACAGGTGACCTCTTGCCAGTGAAAAGGGTTTATGGAACGGAAGGCAAGACCGGTCCACCAGGAAGATTTACGGAAGGAACCCTGCTTTCCGCCATGGAGAACCCTGTAAAATACATGTCAACCAATAACCAGGAGCTAAAGGGGATAATAAGCGACACCGGGGGGATTGGAACAGTAGCCACAAGGGCTGATATAATCGAGAAGCTGTTCAACAGCTACCTAATTGAGCACAGGGGGAAGGAGATTCTTCTGACAGGAAAGGGTAAGCAGCTTTTGCAACTTGTACCAGATGACATGAAATCCCCGGACCTGACTGCAAGATGGGAAAGAAGGCTTTCAGAAATCGCGGAAGGCAAGCTGAAGAAGGACAAGTTCATTGGGGACATTATCCAATATGCAAAAAAAGTCACCAAGGAAATCAAGGATAGCCAGGAGACCTTTAGACACGACAACCTGACCAGGACCAAATGCCCCGAATGCGGGAAGTTTATGCTGGAGGTGAAAACCAAGAGGGGCAAGATGTACCTTTGTCAGGACAGGGAGTGTGGTCATAAAAAGACAATTTCAACCCTTACAAATGCAAGATGCCCACAATGCAAGAAAAAGCTTGAACTAAAGGGGGAGGGAGATGACAGAATATTTGCCTGCTCCTGCGGCTACAGAGAAAAGCTCTCCCAGTTTGAGGAAAGAAAGAAGAAGGAAAAGGGCAGACTTGGCAAAAGGGAAGTAGCCCAATACATGAAAAAGCAGGAAAAGAAGGATGATGACATCAACAACGGTCTTGCTGATGCCCTTTCAAAGCTAAAGCTGTAGAAAGAACACAAATAATCCGCTTGAATTACAAAATCAGGCGGATTTTCCTTGAGAAGAAATTCCTAATATGTTATAACAAGAGTGTAATGATAAATACATATAACAAAAACTAAGGGGTTAAGAGAGAATATTACGGAGGGAAGACATGTCAACTACATCAAATTACAAAGTTGAGGAAATAACAAAGGATAATCCACTTATCGATTCACTTAGAACAACAATTGAAACCAATTTTTACGGAAACAATGTCACCAAGATAAACTCAATCAGTGAAGCCTACAAGCTTGCCAAGGAGTCTCCAGGTACCATTGTAACGGATATGTCCGTATTCAGACCAGAGGAACTGGGCCTTTCAACTGACTCAAAGGTCCTCCTCTTCAATGATGGAGCTGTAACAGGAAGATTTGCCGGCGCCAGAGTCATAATGGGAGAAGCGAATGTAAATAAAACAGAGTACACCACAATAGCTAGAGAGGCAGTTTACCAGTCCAGGTACAAGAAGCTTTACCATGCACAGGCCCTCATAGGCCTTCATCCTGATTTCATGGTAAGGGCACACCTTCTGATACCGATGAATCACGAGAACATAATGTATTCATGGCTACTGAACTTCCAGTATCTGACCCAGGAATACATGAGGATGTACAAGGAATCCAAGAAGTATCCTGAGGGTGACATATATGTATTCTCAGATCCTGACTACAGGCCACCCTCACATCCAGACGGGCTTGCCCTTTTTGACCCTGAACACAACACCGCCCTGCTCTTGGGAATGAGATACTTTGGAGAGCATAAAAAGGGTACGTTGACGCTGGCATGGGGTCTTGCCAACAGAAATGGATTTGCATCCTGCCACGGTGGAATGAAAAGATATAACTTCAAGGATGGAAACAAGTTTACAATGGGAGTATTCGGACTTTCAGGGTCAGGAAAATCAACCCTTACCCATGAGAAGCACGATGGAAAATACGATATAACAATACTACACGACGATGCATACATAATATCAACAGATGAAGGCTACTCCATAGCCCTGGAGCCATCATACTTTGACAAGACCCAGGACTACCCTCCTGCACACCCAGCCAACAAGTACCTGCTTACAGTCCAGAACTGTGGAGTTACACTGGATGAGGATGGCAACAAGGTCATTGTAACTGAGGATATAAGAAATGGTAACGGAAGGGCTGTCAAGTCAAAGCTATGGGCAGAAAACAGGGTCAACAAGATTGATGAGCCTGTTGATGCGATAGCATGGCTGATGAAGGATGCAACCCTGCCACCGGTTATAAAGATAAATAATTCCGTGTTGGCATCGGTCATGGGAGCGACCCTGGCAACAAAGAGGTCAACGGCGGAAAGACTTGCAAAGAATGTCGATATGAATGCCCTTGTAATTGAGCCTTATGCCAACCCGTTCAGAACCTACCCCTTGAATGACGACTATGAGAAGTTCAAGAAGTTGTTTGAGGAGAGGGATGTTGACTGCTATATATTCAACACAGGACATTTCCTGGACAAGAAGATTCCAAAGGAAGTCACCTTGAATCTTCTGGAAGGTATTGCAACCGGCAGTATCCAGTTCAAGCAGCTGGGAAGCTTTGAAGACCTTCAGACTGTAGATGTGGAGGGCTTTGTACCTGCCTTCGACGAGGACTACATCTCAATGTGGCAGAATTCAATAGCATACAGGAAGGAATTCATAAAACACATGACCAACTTCAAGAGTGGTAGGGACAAGCTTCCTGATGAAGCCCTTCTTGAGCTTGAGAAGCTGGAGGAACAGATAGAAAGCATGAAAACAGTGGGTTAACCCGCTGTTTTTATTTTAAAGGATATTTAATAATATTCAATCATGTGATATGATAGGGTTAATAAAGAAAAGTAGGTGTACTATGATTAAACTAGGTAAAAGACAAGATTTAAAGATTAAAAGATTTGCTTCAGTAGGTGCTTATCTTAACGATGATGAGGACAATGGAGACGATGTACTTCTTCCAAAATCACAGGTTCCAGAGGGAGCCCAGGTTGGGGATGAAGTGAATGTAATGGTTTACAGGGACAGCAAGGACAGGATAATTGCCACAGTAAACCGATCACTGGCAGAGGTTGGTGAGATCAAGAAGCTTATGGTTATCAGCTCCTCAAAGATCGGATACTTTATGGACTGGGGACTGGAAAAGGATCTTTTCCTGCCTTTCAGCGAGACCGTTGGAGCTGTTGAGAAGTTCAAAAGCTATCTTGTGGCCCTATATATAGACAAAAGTGACAGGATAGCAGCGACGATGAAAATCAAGGATTATCTTAGCACAGATTCGCCCTACAAGGAGAATGACAAGGCTGTGGGAACAATCTACAGCGTAAACAGGGACATTGGTGCATTTGTTGCAGTTGACAACAAATACGACGGCCTTATCCAGAAGAAGAACCTCTATGGAATCTACGAAATGGGGGATGAAATTGAGGTAAGGGTCAACATGGTCCATGATGACGGGAAGCTGGACCTGAGCCTGAGGGAAAGAGGACACCTTCAGATGGATGAGGATGCAGAGGTCATATTGAAGGCCATGAAGGCCAGTGGAGGATCTCTTCCCCTTAATGACAGCAGCCCGCCACATGAAATCAAGAAGACACTTAAAATGAGCAAGTCTGGTTTCAAGAGGGCAGTAGGAAAGCTCTACAAGGAAGGCATTATTCAGATAACATCAAAGGGAATCAATCTCAAGAAATAGGAGGATGAAATGGCGAGTATAACGGTTAACTTCAATACTATTGAAATGATGATATACTTCTGGGAATCGGTTGCTGACAGGGACAAGGTGAGCGACAAGTACCTTATTGAGCTTGCAGGCCATGATGACCTGGCACCCATCTACGATGAGGAGTTTTCCAAGGATTCATTCAGAAAGGTCCTTTCGGCAATCTCAAATAGGGAGATTATGAACCACCCAACAAAGAAGGAAAGCCGATTCTGGAACCTTAACATGTGGATGCTTGAGGATATGGACAATATGAGGGAAATGGTCCAGCTTGTAAAGACCCTAAACCTTGACCATATGAAGGATAAGCTTGACAAGGACATCAAGGTGGTATTCATACCTGGAACAACCGACGTTTACAAGGTCGAAGAGGACAAGCTTATCATCAACTTCTTCAAGATATCAATCAATCCATATGCAGATACCAGAGTGACAATTGAAGGCAAGGAATTTAACGAATACATCCAGGAGAAAGTGCTGGAGGTTTAAGCAAGAATACGGTCTTCACAAAAGGGTCCCAATATGCTATCATGATAGGAATGCATATTGGGATTTTATTTTTTTGTGAAAGGAAAACAACATCATGAAGTTTCTCAAGGACAAGGAATTCTTAAAGGGAATGCTGGCAATAGCAGTTCCAGTATCACTGCAAAACTTAATATCTTCTTCACTAAATATGATAGATACTCTGATGATAAGCAGTCTGGGCCAATCAAGCATAGCAGCCGTGGGACTGGCAAATCAGATTTTCTTTTTGTACATACTTCTAACCTTCGGGATCAACTCAGGATCATCCATATTCATTGCCCAGTTCTGGGGAAGGGATGATGTCCTGAGCATCAAGAAGGTATTGGGTCTGGCCATAACAATAAGCACAATCGCTGGTACAATATTCACCTTCATCGCCCTGGTACTGCCTGAATTTGTAATGGGTCTCTTTATTGAGGAACAGGAGGTAATCCAGCTTGGAGCATCATACCTTAGGATAGTCGGCCTCTCATATATAATCACAGCCATATCCTTTGCCTTTTCCATTGCCCTTAGAACGACAGGAAGACCAGGAGTTCCCTTGAAGGTATCAATCATATCATTCACCGTAAATACAGCTTTGAACTATGTTCTTATATTTGGCAAGCTTGGAATGCCGGCAATGGGAATTAGGGGTGCTGCACTGGGAACACTTATCGCTAGAATAGTTGAGATCCTTCTTATTGTCTATGCAATATACGGTACAAAGAGCATTCTTGCAGCAAGCTTTTCAGAGCTTATGAGCTGGAAGAAGGATTTCGTCAAGAGATATATCGACACCATCTATCCTGTCATACTTACAGAGGGCTTCTGGGCCCTGGGACAGGTTATGTACACCGCTGCCTATGCAAGGATAGGTGAAGAGGCAACAGCTGCAGTACAGCTGACAAACACCATCCAGAACGTCTTTTTTGTAATTGTGAGAGGACTTGCAAATGCATGCGGGGTTATGGTAGGCTCCAAGGTTGGTGCCGGGGAAGAGGACAAGGCCTATGAATATGCAATTAGCTTCATAATCATAGCAACCATATCAGGACTGGTTCTTGGAATAGTAATGGCCCTTGGGCCGGACATTCCCCTATCACTGTTCAGAGGCTTGGATCCTTCATTGTATGCAGTATCAAGAAGACTTCTCGTGTTCATGGGCCTGACCTTTGTCATAAGGGTCTATAACACAATAGCCATAGTCGGAGTCCTTAGGGCTGGAGGAGAGACAAAGGTTGCAATGAAGATTGACCTTAGCACTGTCTGGCTGATTGGGGTACCCCTTGCATTCATAGGAGCATTGGTCTTAAAGCTGCCAGTTGAGTACGTCTTCCTCCTTGTGACAATGGAGGAGGTAGTAAAGGCTTTTTTAGGAATACCAATAATAAAATCTGGAAAATGGATAAAGAATCTAACCTAGGCTGCAGGCTTCC
>CALGAG010000147.1 GCA_937951995.1 uncultured Bacillota bacterium | reverse complement strand
AGGAGTGACGATATGAAGGGTTACATAGGAAAGGTTTTGTTTGTTGACCTATCAACAGGAGAATTTAGGGATGAAGTGGTAGCTGATGAAGTTTACGAGAGCTTCCTTTCAGGGGTCGGACTTGGAGCATATTATCTCTACAGGAACATTCCACAGGGTGCGGACCCTCTAGGAGAGGATAACATGCTGGGCTTTGTAAGCGGGCTTCTCACGGGAACCGGCAGTGTTGTTACAGGAAGGTGGTTAGCTGTAGGGAAATCTCCAATCACCGGAGGCTGGGGGGATTCAAACTGTGGGGGCAATCTTTCCCCTGCAATAAAGAGAAGTGGCTATGATGGAATATTCTTCAGAGGGATTTCTGAGAATCCTGTATACCTTTATGTGGATGATGATGGACCGAGATTGATGGATGCCAGCCTTCTGTGGGGAAAGGATGCTGTGGAGGCAGAGGAGATGCTTCTGGAGATCCACGGTGGAGAAAGGAAGGCAGCCGTCGCTGTTATCGGTCAGGCTGGGGAAAAAAGGTCCCTGATTGCAGGGATTTCAAATGACAAGGGTAGAATGGCGGGAAGGTCAGGGCTTGGTGCTGTCATGGGCTCAAAGCACCTAAAGGCTGTAGTACTTGCAGGAACCGGAAAAATCAAGGCCCATGACAGGGAAGAGATACTAAAGATTACCAAGGAGTACAGCGACAAGGTTAAGAATGTAAGTTTGCCTGGAATTGTAAAGGGAAGCATGCTGCCCATGGCCGGGAGATTGATGGAAAAGGCAGGTGGCCTGATGCCACAGGATGGAATGATGAGCATACCAATGATGAAAAAGTGGGGAACAATATTCTCCAATACATTTGGACTTCCAAGCGGAGACGCCCCTGTCAAGAACTGGGGAGGTTCAATCCTTGACTACCATTTTTCATCCTACAGAAACATGAATCCCGACAGGATAATTGAACGGGAGGAAAGGAAATATCACTGCTACTCCTGTGTGATAGGCTGTGGAGGGGTATGTAACATATCCGATGTGACAGGAGGAAAATTCCACACCACCCACAAGCCTGAGTATGAAACGGTAAACTCTTTTGGTGCCTTGCTTCTAAACGAGAGTCTGGATTCCATATACTACATAAATGAAATCATGAACAGGGCGGGCATGGACACAATATCCGCCGGCAACACAATAGCATTTGCAATAGAGTGCTTTGAAAACGGAACCATAAGCAGGGAAGACACTGAAGGCCTGGAGCTGACATGGGGAAATACCGGAGCCATCATAGCCCTTGCTGAAAAGATGATAAGCCGTGAAGGCTTTGGAGATGTTCTGGCCGACGGCGTGAAGCTGGCAGCTGAAAGGATAGGGAAGAACTCATATATGTATGCAATCAATGCAGGGGGACAGGAGCCAGGCATGCACGATCCAAGACTGGATCCAATCCTGGGTATACATTTTTCTGCAGATCCCACACCAGGAAGGCATACAGTTGGGGCCGGACTCTACTACAACTACATGAGACTATGGGACTTCGTATCCTGGGCACCCAGGATAAGCAGCAGGGGGTCCAAGGGGAACAAGTATGAGGCCACTGGTGAAACTGCCCTCAAGTCAGTTGCAAACAGCTGTATCAAGCAAATTCTTGACGGCTCAGGAGGTTGCCTGTTTGCAATGATATCCGGATTAGGCAACTGGAGGCTGTTTGACTATCTAAATGCAGCGACGGGATGGGAAAAAAGCCCTGATGAGTATATGGAGATTGGCAAGAGGATGCAGACCCTGAGACAGATGTTCAATATAAGGGAAGGGATCGACCCCATAAGCTTTAGGATGCACAACCGGATTGCTGGAAATCCACCCATTAAGGAAGGGCCCTTAAAGGGTAGGACGGTTCCCATAGAGGATATGATGAAGGGGCACTGGAAGCATTTCGGTTGGGATGAGGAAACTGGAAAGCCCCTTGGGGAGACCATCCAAGGCCTTGACCTTCCAAGACTTCTTAACATGGAATAGGGTGGTTTTATGATAAAGGTTAGAGTATATCCTGGACCCTTTGGAAAAAGAGGCCTTCTGGATGATGATGGTTTTATCCTCATGCCAGAAGATACTACCGTTGGGGACCTGCTTAAGACCATGGGTATACCGAGGATAGTATATAATATGGGCTTCTATGGCTTGAACTACAAAAAAGAGCCTCTGGACAGGAGGCTTTATGATGGCGATACATTGAGCTTTATAGCACCCTTGGCCGGAGGTTGAAATCATTGAAGCTCAGAAGAGAGAAATAGACCAAATGAAGGTCCTGATTGAAGACCTGGAAAATCAATAGAATATGGAGCTTCTCCTAGACCCCATTGCCGAAATTTAAGCAATGGGGTCTAATATTTATGCTGATTGCAATATGGAGCATTAAACTGGTTTTATAGTAACATAAAACGGACTTGCAAAAAAATAGAATAATATCTTGACATCGAGATAAACATAGGTTACAATTATCTTGAGTTAAAGATAAATGTTCGGAGGGAGACTATGGACCGGAACAATTTAAAGTTGGTAATCGCAATAGCAAGAACACACAGTGCTTTGTTTGGGAGAGTTGAGAAAAGACTAAGAAAGCACGATTTATCCATAAGTGAGTTTGGAGTACTTGAATTTCTTTTTCACAAGGGAAGACAGCCAGTCCAGATAATTGCAGAGAAAATATTGGTTACAAGCGGAACCATAACATATGTAATAGACAAGCTGGTAAAAAAAGACTTGGTTGTCAGGGAGAAATGCTCTGAAGACAAGAGAAGATTTTATGTTGATCTGACTGAGAGTGGAAGAAATCTTATATCAGAATTATTTCCATACCATAAAAAGCATCTTGAGGAGCTTTTTAAGGGGTTGGACGGGGAATCCAAGAAAGAGCTAATTGATTCCCTATTCAGACTAAAGGATTCAATTGAAAGTGAAAACATATAATATACAAACAGGAGGAATAAACAATGGAAAAAAATTATTATGAAGCAATGAAGGCAAGGAGAAGCACGTATGCATTAACCAGAGAAACCACCATAGATAAGAAAAAAATCAAGGAAGTGGTGGAACATTCCCTGGACTATACACCATCAGCATTTAATTCCCAAAGTGGTAGGGTGGTAGTACTGTTTGGAGACGATCACGACAAATTCTGGGAAATCACAAAGTCTTCACTGATTTCAGCACAACCTGAGGAAAGGCATAGAGAAACTGCTGAAAAGATAGACAATTTCAGGAACTCATTTGGAACTGCATTGTTCTTTGAAGACTATGATACCATAGAAAACCTGCAGACTCAGTTTCCCAAAGCTAAAGATAATTTCACCCTTTGGTCATACCAGTCATCGGGAATGCTTCAATATAACGTATGGACATCCCTGGCAGCAGAGGGACTGGGAGCCTCCCTGCAGCATTATAATGAGGCGGTTGAGGAAGAGGTCAAGAAACAATACAACCTGCCTTCAAAATGGAAGCTAATGGCTCAGATGCCATTTGGGAAACCAGCGCAGGAACCAGGCGAAAAGGAAATCATAAAGGCAGAGAACAAACTTAAAGTGTTTGGATTAAATTAATATTCAGTTTGTTTAGAATCATATGGAGGGCTGCACCTGAAAAGGTGCAGCCTTTTGTGTATGATTATTCCAAAAATAAACAAGATTCAAAATATTGTTGCTAATCTTGCCATATATGTGTTACAATCATGAGAAAATCTATCACCATGGTGCAGACAAGGTGTGTAAGGGGAGAAAAGACATGAAAATGCTAGTTTCAGATGCAATTGTAGAATGTATCAGGCTTGAAGGCGTGGACACCGTATTTGGATATCCTGGAGGAGCGGTGTTGCCCTTGTATGAAAGCCTAAGAAAATCGGAAGTAAGGCATGTATTGGTAAGACAGGAGCAGTCAGCTGCCCATATGGCCAGTGGATATGGAAGGGTATACAATACTGTAGGTGTTTGCATTGCAACATCTGGTCCTGGGGCAACAAATCTCATAACCGGATTGGCCACCGCCTATATGGACTCTGTGCCCATTGTTGCCATCACAGGTCAGGTAGAATCCGGTAAGATTGGTACTGATATGTTCCAGGAGGCGGACGTTGTTGGATCAAGTGAAGCATTTACCAAACACAATTATCTTGTAAAGAATGGAGAGGACATTCCCAGGATAATCAAGGAAGCCTTCCATATAGCGAATACAGGAAGAAAGGGACCTGTACTGATAGATATCCCGAAGGATATTCAGAAGCAGCATATTGACTTCAAGTATCCGGATTCAGTGGATATACGTGGCTATAAGCCTACGATCGAGGGTCACATCAAGCAGATAGCAAAAATTCATGAAAGGATAAACCAGGCAGTTAAGCCAATAATATGTGTTGGGGGAGGAATCTCCTCATCAGGTAGCAAGGAGGACCTGGTTGAGTTTGTATCAAAGACCAAAATCCCTGTAGTATGCACACTTATGGGGGTTGACAGCTTTCCCAACGATAATCCATATTTTGCAGGGCTGCTGGGTTCACATGGCTATCCCTTTGTAAACCGAGCCATGAACAAAGCCGACCTTGTGATTGTAATAGGGGCAAGATTTGCCGACCGGTCAACTGCAGTGATTTCAGACAAGATTCCGGATCAGCATGTTATACATATTGATATAGACCCTGCTGAGATAGGCAAGAATGTAAAGACACACACTCCTGTGGTTGGGGATGCCGGCGCCATTTTAAGGCAGCTGAATTCCAACAGCTACAGTAATGAAATCTCTGAGTGGTCTGAAGGGATCCGGGAAGAAAGAAAAAAATATATGGATGAAAATATAAACAGGAGCTTCAAGGAGCCAGGAGTTAATCCATGCAAATTCATAAGGGCCATTTCTGAGAGGCTTGGGGCTAGGGCAATAGTGACATCGGATGTTGGACAGAATCAAATCTGGACGGCACACTATATTATAGCAGGAAATGGAAGGCGGTACTTCACTTCTGGAGGCTTGGGAACAATGGGCTACAGCCTTCCAGCGGCCATCGGAGCACGGTTTTCTGCAGATGATGATGAAAGCATTACGGCAATTATGGGTGAGGGAGGATTCCAGATGCTTATGGGTGAGCTTGCCCTCCTTAGGGAACACAATTTAGATGTAAAGGTTGTGATCATAACGAATGAAAGGCTGGGAATGGTTAGGGAGCTTCAGTTAAATGCCTATGGAAATGAGAGCTACCATGGGGTGGAAATAGGTTTTAACCCAGACTTCATGAAGCTGGCTGATGCATATGGAATAAAGGGCTACCTTGTTGAGGATGATTCACAGATTGAGGATGTCTTAAATGAGGCGTATTCATCCAAAGGTCCCTGTCTGATAGAATGCAAGGTAAATCCAAATTTTCCTACCCTTGCACACTGGAGGTGGAAGTAATGAACAGGAACAGACATGTGCTATCAATAACAGTTGAAAACTATGCAGGAACCTTGAGTAAGGTCGCAGGGCTTTTCACCAGGAGAGGCTACAACATTGATACCCTTAACGTGGCTGAAACCATGAACCCGAATATCTCCAGAATAACTGTCACTTTGACGGGAGATGAAGAAGTGCTTGAGCAGATTACAAAGCAGCTGAACAAACTGATAAATGTAATTAAAATAGAAGATCTCACAAGAAAAAGATCCATATTAAGAGAGTTGATGTTTCTGAAAATATCCTGCAGCAAGGAAGGCAGGTCTGAGATTCTTCAGATTGCCAATGTATTCAAGGGCAAGATAGTGGATATTGCTGCAAAAAGTGTGACCATTGAAATTACAGGAGATGAAGACAAAAACAATGCATTTTTGGAGCTTGTGAAGCCCTACGGAATCCTTGAGATAGTTCGAACCGGCTTGACTGCAATAGAAAGAGGATAGATAATTGATTGAACTAAAGAAGCTCCCGCCTTTTGGCGAGAGCCTCTTTATTCAAAGACCAGCAGGTCTAATTGTCTTTTGCCAAAGACTTTCTATATTCGTTTGGTGTTAAACCAACATATCTCTTAAAGATACTTGAAAAGTAACTGTTGTTTTTGTATCCAACTCTTGAGGATATTTCATGGACCCTTATGTTCAAGTTCTTTAAAAGCAATTTGGCCTCATCGATTCGCAATGTGTGGATATACTCGCTAAAGGAAACACCATTCCTCTCGTTGAAAATAGAACTTAAGTAATTTGGGCTTATAAAAAACCGCTCAGCAACAAGATTTAGACTTAGGTCTTCTTTATAGTGGGATTTAATGAACATGTTTATATTGTCTATGAGACTACCCCCGTTTGTTTGGGATATGGCTATGTATTCTCCAATGCACTCCAATGAAAATTCTTTAAGGATTTTCCAGGGTTCTTCCTTAACCTCTCCTTGTAGATATCTCTCGTAGCGGTTCCTTATCTTCGCTGTCAGTTCAACATTTTCCAAAGGTCTTAAAGCAGTTCTTGATAATACGACAATCATTTCACTTAGGATTCCCTTGCCTATTGGATATTTCTTTCTATGCTCTTCTATCAGTTTGTCTATGCCTTCTTTATCAAGTTTCTGAATGGCTTCTTCAAGTAGCATTTCAAGCTCATAAGGATATGCAACCTCATTTCTAATTCTTGACTCGCCGGTAAAGATCCTATCGTTGTAGATACGATGATTCGCCTTCTTTAAAGCATCTTTTAATTGGATTTTTTCGATTGTGCTTGTAAGGATCTCATTATCCTTATCAATGAGCTCCTTCTCCATTATGCTTCTGTGGAGCATATCCTGAATAAATTCAGCCGCGATAGCCAAGTGTTCATGTATGACATAGGTTCTACTTTTTATTATGTAGGGTACTTTTTTGTATGCTTCCAAAAGTGAGTCCATGTCAATATTGATGACCCTGCTGAAATCAAGGATATTTTTCTTGTTTTTGTCGGAATCATCAAGGACGAAACGCTCACTTCTTATATATCCAAGAATATTATCGTTTACAGTGATGGAAGCTTTCAGTTCAAATAAATTAAACTTGCATCTATAGACTGTATCAAGGTTCTGTCCGGATCCTTCAAAGCCATATTGGCTCATGGTGCATCTGTTTTCTGATAGGCAAAGCTGGCAGAATTCATTTTCACCGTTGTTTTCAAAAAGTCTGGTGTAATCTCTATCCAATATGTGAATTTGCATTTTTAACAGGTCAGAGAGCTGATTTTCAATATTCTCAAGAATTTCCATGGGTATTATGTCCTGGATGTTACTATCAACCGGCAGAGAAAAGTGGCGCTCAAGTTGCATCAGTTTTATCGGAACATACACCGCATGAAGAACCAGGTCCTCATCTCCAGTGTTTATGACTTCATGCTCTGAAAAGGGCTTGATATATATTATCTTGGAGGGATTTATTTTTTCCTCTATTCCGTCAGAATAGAAGCATCCATTTCCCTTCTTTACAAAAAAAAGTTGCTCTTCCCCTAAATGGAAATGCTTCTCCTGTCTCAAACCAGGATAAATTATTATTTGTGCTACACTAATTCTAAGGTATGGAGATTCAACTGGCTCATGTAGCCACAGGATTTCTCCCCAATCAAAAATCTGCTTGTCATATTTATCAATATTATCCAGTAGATTCATAACATATCCCCCACAAATTGTAAAAATCTTTATACATATAATATAGTTAACAATAAAAAAAAGCAAACCCTTTTGGATTTGCTTTAGAGTATAAGATTTTAAATTCCTAGTTTGAATTAACCTGGGGATTTGGTTCCCTGGATTCTATGGACTTGGCAATCCAGGCAAATACGGCACCTGATACATTATGCCATGCACTGAAGAGTGCTCCTGGAACTGCAGCCAAGGGCATTGCTGCGAATTGGCTTGCAGCAAGGGAAGTGGCCAAACCGGAATTCTGCATTCCAACCTCAACAGCAATTGTGATACTCTTTCTGCGATCCATACCCGTCAACCTTCCAATGCCAAGTCCTATTAGGTATCCCAGAATATTATGAAGCACAACCACAACAACAATAAGTCCAAGGGATGCCAGAATCCTTTCCCTGTTTCCACCTATTACTCCACCTACTATGCAAGCTATGGCAATTGATGAAACAGCAGGAAGATAGTCCTCCAAAACATCAGCCTTGTCCTTTATTATGGATTTTAGGAGCAGGCCCAGGGCGATAGGGAGGATAACCACCTGTACAATGCTGGTAAACATTCCTATTGGACTGAAGGTTACTGATTGTCTAATCAACATATATGTAATCGCCGGTGTAAGAATTGGAGCAAGCAAGGTGGAGACGGTTGTCATTGCCACAGATAGGGCAACATCCCCTCCAGCCATATATGATATTACATTTGAGGATGTACCTCCTGGGCAGGTTCCCACAAGAACAACACCAACCATAAGCGCCTCTTCAAGACCAAACATCATGGATAGTGCCAGTGCCAGCAAAGGCATTATGGTGTATTGTGCTAAGGTGCCCTTTAGAATATCCATTGGTCTTTTCAGTACTATCTTGAAATCCTCAATATTCAACGTCATTCCCATTCCAAACATTATAATCCCCAGTAGCAATGTTATTACAGATTGGCCGAACAGTTGTGATGTTACCCAACTGAATATGCCGGGCTCAATAAAAGCCACCAACATAAACAAAATTATTATTATCCCAAAATATTTTGAGATAAGCTTTGCGACATTTTTCACTCAAATACCCCCTTTATTTTTTTGGAACTTCAAGTATTGCGCCCCTGTTGCCGGATGTTACCATGGATGCATATCGGGAAAGGTAACCGGTTGTTATCTTAGGTTCTCTTGGAGTCCATGCTTTTCTTCTCTTTTCAAGCTCATCCGCTGAAACATCCATATCTATTGTATTGGCATCGATATCTATCCTAATGATGTCGCCATCTTCCACCAGGGCTATATTTCCACCTACAGCAGCTTCGGGAGAAACATGTCCGATTGAAGCACCTCTTGAAGCCCCGCTGAATCGTCCGTCGGTTATAAGGGCAACTGTGGTGTCAAGGCCCATTCCAGCTATTGCAGAGGTTGGATTTAGCATCTCCCTCATGCCTGGGCCACCCTTGGGCCCCTCATATCTTATTACTACAACATCACCAGGGACAATTCCACCCCCCTTGATGGCATCAATGGCATCCTCTTCGCAGTCAAAAACCCTTGCAGGGCCTTCATGCTTCATCATTTGTGGCAGTACAGCCGATCGCTTCACTACACACGTATCCGGTGCCAGGTTACCCTTTAGGACAGCAATTCCACCGGTTTCACTGTAGGGATCCTCAACTGGTCTGATTACGTCTGGATTATGGTTATGACACCCTGCAATGTTCTCTGCAACTGTTTTACCTGTACATGTGATAAGGTCGGTTCTTAGGAGGTCCTTCTTAAGGAGCTCATTCATCACGGCATAAACTCCGCCTGATTCATCCAAGTCTTCGATATATGTATTGCCTGCTGGAGCCAGATGACAAAGGTTTGGTGTCTTTGCACTTATTTCATTAGCAATATCCAGATTTAGGTCTAATCCTACCTCGTGGGCAATTGCAGGAAGATGGAGCATGCTGTTGGTGCTGCAACCTAAGGCCATATCCACAGCCAAGGCATTCATAAAGGCATCCTCGGTCATGATGTCCCTTGGTCGGATGTCCTTTTTGACCAAGTCCATAATCTGCATACCGGCCATTTTGGCCAGCTGGATTCTGGCCGAGTAGACTGCTGGAATTGTACCATTTCCCCGTAAACCCATACCCAGGGCTTCAGTCAGACAGTTCATGCTGTTAGCGGTATACATTCCGGAGCATGATCCACAGGTCGGGCATGCCTTTTTTTCAAACTCCTGGAGCATTTCAAGACTCATGTCACCTGAGGCATAGGAACCGACAGCCTCAAAGACAGAGGAAAGACTGGTCTTCTTGCCACCAACTTTTCCGGCCAGCATGGGTCCTCCACTTACAAAAATGGTAGGTACATTTATTCTGGCAGCAGCCATCAACAATCCCGGTACGTTCTTGTCGCAATTGGGAACCATTACAAGAGCGTCGAATCCATGGGCAATGGCCATTGCCTCAGTGGAATCTGCAATCAGATCCCTTGTTACAAGGGAATACTTCATGCCTGTGTGGCCCATAGCTATTCCGTCACAAACAGCTATTGCAGGAAATACCATAGGGGTCCCCCCGGCAGCTGCAACACCCAGTTTTACGGCGTCCACAATTTTATCCAGGTTCATATGACCTGGAACAATCTCATTGTAGGAGCTGACAATTCCCACAAGGGGCTTTTTCATTTCTTCCTCGGTCATTCCAAGGGCGTTGAACAGGGATCTGTGAGGAGCCTGTTGTGTACCTGTTTTAACTGAATCGCTTCTCATATAAACCATTCCTTTCATTTAGTGCTTTTGCAAGCAGCACAATAATCTGAAAATATATATTTTTTCAACAATTTCATAACATCAGTATATTACTATTTTGTTATAAAAAATTACTTAGTATCTCAAAAAAAATATGGATATAATTTTGTTGGAAAATTAATATCCATATAAATATATTACGATAAGGTGAAGTTGAAATTGTCAATACTCCTTGATACCCCAGTTCAGTGCAAGAATTTCCTTGAGTGAATCCAGCCTATCATGACCAATCAATTCCCCAATCTTCGATTCCAGGTCCTTCTTCAGAATCAGGTTCTTTTCGTAACACTCCTTGCCCAGACTAGTCAACCTTAGACATTTGTCCCTCTTATTATGCCTTGAATCCCTAATCTCCACTAGGCCCTTTGCCTGGAGTCCCTTTGCAAACTTATGAACTGCCTGTCTTGACATGTCAACACGTCGTGTAACCTGTGAGACGGAAGGATTTCTTTGATATATCCTGGCAAGGATAAACCATTCTGAATTTGATATATGAATATCGCTGGCCTTATTCCAATCTTCCTCGGCAATATCCCTAAGCTGTAGATGTCTTTCGCTGATAAGGTCTATTAAATCTAGATTTTTCAATTCTGAGTTCAAGATTCCACCTCCTGAGAATTTTCAATAATAAGTATATAGGTGGCATGGCAAATTGTCAACCAAGTTGACAAAAATGGATTAAAGGGATAAAATTAGATAGTCAACAAAATTGACAAGCAAGGATATAAGCCTGTAATTTACTTGATTTTTGAAATATATTAAGGGAAGGGAAGTTGATAAGGATGAAGGTAGATGAAAAAAAGCTTGCTGCACTGGATGATGCAATCAGACAGATTGAGAGGCAGTTTGGCAAGGGTTCAATCATGAAGCTGGGTAGTGATGAGGTGGTTAATATTGAAGTGATCCCCACAGGTTCCCTGGCTCTGGATGTGGCTTTGGGAGTTGGGGGATTTCCCAAGGGAAGGGTAATTGAAATCTATGGTCCTGAATCATCCGGAAAGACAACACTTGCCCTACATACAATAGTGCAATCCCAGATGAGGGGTGGAACAGCTGCCTTTATAGATGCGGAGCATTCCTTGGACCCATCATATGCCAAGAAGCTTGGTGTAAATACAGATGAGCTCATAATATCACAGCCAGATTCCGGAGAGCAGGCCTTGGAGATTACAGAGGCCCTAGTCAGGTCTGGAGCGGTTGATGTAGTTGTAGTGGATTCAGTGGCTGCTCTTGTCCCCAGGGCAGAACTTGAGGGTGAGATGGGAGCATCACATGTTGGTTTGCAGGCAAGACTAATGTCCCAGGCCCTTAGGAAGCTGGCTGGTGCAATTAGCAAGTCAAGATGCGTGGTGATATTCATAAATCAGTTGAGGGAGAAAATAGGTGTTATGTTTGGGAGTCCTGAAACCACATCAGGAGGACGGGCATTGAAGTTCTACGCTTCCGTCAGGCTGGATATAAGAAGGATAGACTCCATCAAGTCAGGTGATAGTATAGTGGGAAATCGAACCAGGGTAAAGGTAAAGAAGAACAAGGTGGCACCGCCATTTAAGCAGGCGGAATTTGACATAATGTATAATGAGGGGATATCAAGGGAGGGAGACGTACTTGACCTTGGAGTAGAAGAGGATTTTGTCAAGAAGTCGGGGTCCTGGTTCTCATACATGGATGAAAAGCTTGGCCAGGGAAGAGAGAACTCCAAGCAGTTTCTTAGGGACAATCCAGCAATCCTTGATGAAATAGAGACAAAAATACGGGAAAAGCACAGTTTAACCATTGAAGTAAAATCGGAGGGGAAGTAAATGAAGCTTATTAACAAAAATGTAGAACATGTCAGCTTTGGTAAGGGGAAAATCACCAAGGCTGATGAAAACCATATTTCAGTTAAGTTTATTGGAGAAGAGGAAGAAAAGCTATTTCAGTATCCGCAGGCCTTTGGAAGTTTTCTGAAGATAATGGACTCAAAGATTCAGAAATCAATTATGAAGGACTACGATGCTTCAGTTGAACAGAATAATCTTCAACTGGAAAAAATTGAGCAGGCAAGAATTGATGCAAAGGAAAAAGTCAAGGATGAAGCAATTGAGGCAAGCAAGAAACCAAAGAAAAAGCCCGCAAAAAAAGCAAACAACTCAAAGAAGGATTCTGCTACGGATTAATCCTTGATCTGAAAAGTTTAAGGATTCCAAAGTTAAAGAAACTTATCAGAAGGCCCTCCAAAAGCAATATACCGGCATAAGAAAGTGGACTGCCACCGGAAATTCCAACCATCATGGAATGGAGGGGTACAAGAAATATAAGCTCGGTCAGCCTGATTCCCGCAAAAAGAACCAGGGAGGTTATGGTTGTGTATAGTATAAATCCTATTGGCTTGAACCTTACCTTTAGACTTGATGATACAGCCAATAGCTTTAGAAATAGGCCCAGTATCAAATATCCTGCAACGAATATGATCTGGGGCGGGAAGAAAAGAAGGGTTACAACAAATAGACCTATTGAGGTAAGTCCATATCCTTCAGGTTTGTTTCCGGAAAATAATACTATGATTGCAGGTATCAGGAAAGTCGATACAATGCTGATTGGTCCACGGAACAAGATCAGGCTCAACACTGATAAAGCCAGCCCAAAGGCTGACATTGTCAGTGTTTTTATTTTTTGGTTGTTTTCTATCACAAATAGCACTCCTTTGTCACAGCTATAGTATAGAGGTCTTCTTGGTCTTATATCTATCCAGGCTGAACTGACTATGGGAGTTCTTCCCCGAGTTCTTTGCCTCATACATTGCAAAATCAGCGTATTCGATAAGGTCGTATATATCCGTGGTATCCTTGCCATAAACCGCCATCCCTGCACTGCAATTGACGGACTTTTCCCCGGACTCCAGGATAATGGGCTCGCTCAAGACCAATTTTTTGATTTGGGTCCACACTTGGGCAATATCCTCCTCAGTAACAGTCTCATATCCATGGATATAGAGCCCAAACTCATCACCTGCGATTCTCATGCTGATCATATTCTCAAAGGGGAGCTTTATGAGCCTTGCTGCAAATTCCTTAAGGAAATCATCCCCTGCCCTGTGTCCTAGGGTGTCATTTATG
>CALGAG010000146.1 GCA_937951995.1 uncultured Bacillota bacterium | reverse complement strand
CTTGATTTTCCATCAAAAGGTACCTCCACTTATATTAGACCAGAATATGTTTGTACCATCTGTGGCAATAACCTTCCCTCCATTCCCAGTTTGATCAGGAATGTCACCAGCAAGAAAAGCAAGGGTGTCAGCATAAAGCTTTGTTACAGCATCTGTACCAGCAGACGGAGCAGCAACGGACAATGTAGCCCCTGTATAATCATGGGTGCCTGTATAGGTACCACCATCTGTATCTGACTTAAGGTCAATAGCATCTTCTACAAATTCAAAAGCTGTCTCAACAGCATCAAACTTATCATTAAGGTCTTCGGCTTTGGCAAGAGTCCCAGGAACTAAAGGGTTGTTATGTGTATAGTATGCATTGCTCATCTTGTTACTCCTCTATCATCAAAGTCTACAATCATTCCATATAGTATGAATGGAGAATCATTTTCCGATTCGTGAAAAAATAGTGCGCTCATATTGGCACCAACACCATTTATTCTTACAGGAGTATTCCCTGCTAATGGAATAGCCCACATAAATTCATTCCAAGAATCTTTATCCCACAACCCACCACTAGAGACTAATAAAAAGGTATCTATAATTGCTTTTTTGATGTTAGGAGAAGAATAACTAAATTCTGGCTGGAAAGAGAGAACTGAATTGCCTTCAGATTCTGCTTCTATATGGACTCTTCTAAATCTCTTTCTCCTTACTGGGCTTCCATAATGATAGAATTGTGTCTTAAGATAACTTCTAATAGCTACACCGTTAAAATTATTACCAGAATCAAGCAAGTAAACATTCCCTTCAGTATCGCCAATAATAGTTTTTTCAATACTATTGACTTCCCAAGTAAATACTTTAGCTACTGTAATAGGGAAATCAAATGTTGTTGCCCCAACAAATTCTAGGCCTTGGAATGAACAACATAATGCCTGTCCATTGTTAAAGAAAATACGATATTGATTATTTTCTTTTATTACAGTGGAACATCTCACACCTAATTTATAATAACTAGAAACCAATGGTCGAAATCCTGCTGAATAAGCATTATAGGCAAAGTCACCAAATGTATCAGAGGCTCTTAAAGCAGTTAGTCCACGATCATCAAGATACAAAGTTTGCCCAAGTCGATTAATACTATTCTCTATTGCTCCCGACTCAGAAGAAAACTCAACCAATGTCCAATCAAGGACACCAGATGAAAGAATCTCACCTGTTCCAGTAAGAATATGTGTTTTATTTCTTGAAAAAATAACTAATGAACCACCTGTCTCTGTACTAAATCCTGTGACATCATCACCAACACCTAATTCAGAAGCACCGAGAATAGGACTCCAAGTTGAAGGATCACCAGCAGCAGAATGCTGGACGCTGCCGCCACTAAAGGAAAGGAAAAGAAACTTCTTAAATTGTGCTATATGTGTAGGAATATCTAATGTCATTCCTGTTGTAATGAAAGATACAGAAGTTCCATCAAACTCAAATGCCTTGCCAACCCCATTTACTCCATAGACTTTTATGTTATCTGTTGAAGCATAGAAGTTATATATTAAAAACTCATAAGATCCACCAGCAGGTAACGTATCATCAATCAAAGACCAGCCTGATGGTGTTGCTTTATAAATCACACCAGCAGTTGCCCCTGCGTTGTCTCTTATACAATAATATTCATCTTTATAAATAAATACTCCTCTAACTTCTCCACTTCCGGGAGGAGCCACAGGAGCATCTGAGCCATCAAACAGCTCATACCCATTTATCCGTCTATAACCACCTTGCGGCGGGATTTCAAAATTTGTTGCAATAAGACATGTGCCGGGAGGACGAGATAATAATGGCCCTTCAGTAAGCATTCCCCTTCCAAAAGGGATTATCTCTTGTTTCATATCGACCTCACAGTCAAAGGTACCGGCTGTCCAAATGAGTGCACCTGTTGTCCTTCAAGGCTATGTGATTCTAATTTATCCAACATCTGCTCATATTCAACCGCATAGGATTGAAGCATAGTAAAAACTTCTTCAGCTTCTGCATAAAGCATCTTTGCTCTTGCTACTATAATTCTATGAAATTGCGCAGGTATTGCTGATACACTCGTATTTCCTGTCATATAAACAGGAGTCGAGTAGTATGAGCCTGTTATTGTATAAATATCATCAGGAATAGGGTTGAGCTTTATATTTCCATCAGGAAGGAAAATAATCTTTGCTGGTGTTGAAACTTCTCTTTCCCAAGCATACATAACGTCTTCTTTATTGTTTTGAACTGTTAGCTTTGTTGCATTGTTGGTTCCCCAATCGAGATAAAATGATTCCATATCCCACATAGATAAATCAGATGGCTGAGAATAGACCTCTTGACCTGATACTGTTTGCAGTTCCCATTCTTTCCAAAGAAACTTCCAGTCAGCATATAGTGTTTGGATTAACATATCAGCCGTGGCAACAAAGCTAACAAGCTGCCTTGTCTGTCCTGTTTGATTGGTAACGGAAGATGGCCCTTCTCCAGAAAGCCCAAGTTCATTCCGTACTGTCTGGCAAAGCTCTAAAAACGTCATAAATGCCCCTAGTTTCGCTTCTATTGGACTTTCTTTGTTTGCCTAGGCCTACCTACCCTTTTAGGCTTTCCTTCTACTACAGGGGGTTCCTGTTCGTTTTCTACCTGTTGTACTGTTGTTGGCACTACTGTCTGTGAAGGGACAACAATGTTTCCAAGTTCATCAACTTCTTCAAATCTGCTATTATATTTTTTACCGTTCTGAAAATATTTCCAGCCAAAGACATTGTTTCCACAAAATCCATAAGGCTTGTCTTTATCAAACATATT
>CALGAG010000145.1 GCA_937951995.1 uncultured Bacillota bacterium | reverse complement strand
GAGCTTAAGAAGATATTTACAGAGCTATACGCGTAGACAACCAATGCACAATTCACAATGCACAAATCACAATTGAGAAGAAGTTGGGGTAGAGAGCAGGGCCCAGGATCCGACCTTTCACTCAGGATGGCGAATCTTGACCCTAAAGCCTTACCCAAACCATTGTGAATTGTGAACTGTGAATTGTGAATTATAAAGAAACGGAGGATGAATCATATGAGAAACTATAAAGACATACCCCTATGGAAGGACGTTACACCAGATGAGTGGAACGACTGGAAATGGCAGGTAAGAAACAGAATCACCGACGTAGAAAAGCTTAGGGAGGTAATCGAGCTTTCAGACCAGGAAGAGAAGGACATCAGCGAGGTACTTAAGAAATTCAGGGTTGGAATCACACCCTACTACGCATCACTTATGGATCCAAAAAATCCAAAGTGCCCAGTGAGGATGCAGGCGGTTCCAACAATAATGGAAACACATATAAGTGAATCAGACATGGACGACCCACTCCACGAGGATGCGGACTCTCCGGTTCCAGGACTTACACACAGATATCCTGACAGGGTTCTTTTCCTTATTACAGACCAGTGCTCAATGTACTGCAGACACTGTACTAGAAGAAGGTTTGCAGGACAGAACGATTCAGGAGCTCCAATAGACAGGATCGACAAGGGGATCGAGTACATCAGAAACACACCACAGGTTAGGGACGTACTTCTTTCAGGTGGGGATGCCCTTCTTGTTGGAGACGACAGACTAGAGTATATCATCAAGAAGCTCAGGGAGATCCCACATGTTGAGATCATAAGAATCGGCTCAAGGGTACCGGTTGTTATGCCACAAAGGATCACTGACGACCTTGTGAACATGCTTAAGAAGTACCACCCAATCTGGCTGAACACCCACTTCAACCATCCAAATGAGATAACACCTGAGTCAACTGAAGCCTGCAGAAAGCTTGCAGATGCTGGAATTCCACTTGGAAACCAGTCAGTTCTTCTTAGGGGAATAAACGACTGTCCACATATCATGAAGGAACTTGTAAGAAAGCTTACCACAATAAGGGTTAGACCATACTACATCTACCAGTGTGACCTTTCCATGGGAATCGAGCACTTCAGAACAAAAGTATCAAAGGGTATCGAGATAATCGAGGCACTAAGGGGCCACACTTCAGGCTATGCGGTTCCAACCTTTGTGGTTGACGCACCTGGTGGAGGAGGAAAGACTCCCGTAATGCCACAGTACCTGATTTCACAGTCACCTCAGAAGATAGTCCTAAGAAACTACGAGGGAATAATCACAACCTACGCTGAGCCAAACCACGTGGAGGAAGAGTGCCAGTGCGACGTATGCCAGGGCAAGAAGAAATCAACATCATCAGGAGTTGCCGAGCTTATGGAGGGAACTGAAATCAAGAACCTTGAGCCAAGCTACCTTGAAAGACACGAAAGAAGCAAAAACTACAACAAGTAAGGGGAGACGCCATGTCTTTGCTGAGTCTTATAGAAGATAAATACAAAATAGTATCCATAATAGGCATGTCCAAGAACTCAGGCAAGACCGTAACCCTAAACCACCTGATCGGAGAAGCCATGGAGAAGGGGGTCCAGCTTGGACTCACCTCCATTGGCCGTGACGGTGAAAGCCTTGACCGGGTCACTGAAACTGAAAAGCCAAGGATATTTGCAGAGGAGAACACAATTGTTGCCACCACGACGGCTCTTCTGGCAATGGGAGATGCAAACATAGAGATCATGAAGGTTACACCCTACAGAACGCCACTTGGAGAGGTGATAATCGGAAAGGTCAGGTCTCCCGGCTACATTCAGATAGCAGGCCCCCAAAGCCTCAAGGACATTAGACAGGTCGCCCAGAACATGCTGGACCTTGGAGCAAAGTTTGTAATAATAGACGGAGCCCTGGACAGGAAGTCCTCTGCAGCCCCAACCATTTCAGACGGTACAATCCTTTCAACGGGAGCCGTCATATCAAGGGATGTCAACAGGGTCCTTGAGGAGACCCTCCATGCCCTTAACATCCTGTCCCTTCCCCAGGTGGATGCCGGGGATGTGGAAATGCTGGAAGAACTCCTTTCACAGGATCGGATGGCTGTTGTTTCAAAGGACGGAGATGTTGAGGAGATAAAACTTCAGACAGCCCTTGGGGCAGGTCACAAGATCGGGGAGTACCTGGATGCCGATTCAAAATACCTCCTGATACCCGGGTCCCTTGTGAAGGGAACCCTGGAGGATTTGACAAGGACCACAAGAAAGTACAGGGATGTTGACATTGTCGTTGGAGATGGAACCAGAATATTTATCCCCCCAAAAGACTACCTACAATTTCTAAGGATGGGGATAAGCATAAAGGTGGTCCACCCAATAAATGTCATCGGGGTAACAATCAACCCATATGCACCGGCAGGCTACTATTTTGAACCAAACGAGTTCCTGGACCGAATGAGGACATATATTAAGGACATACCGGTAATGGACATAATGCTGGGAGGTGAGTAGTATGTTTATGGATCAGGGCACAAAAAATGCAGTTGACTTCCAGTACATCATGAATCAGATAAACGTTCTTACACCCTATGGAACAATGTTCAAGGGCCGCATGAAGCCCCACAAAAGGGGAGGGGAAAGAGGCCTGAGAAACCAGCTGGACATGCTGGAAAGCTACATTCCCTATGTGAAGAACAACACCATCAGAAGGGAATTCAACAACATACTAAGCCATATGAAGGACCTGAGGCAATCCACCAAAAGGGCCATGGACGGCTTTATACTGACGGATGTGGAGCTTTTTGAGATAAAGAACTTCCTCTACAACCTCCACCACCTGAAGGACCTGCTTGATCAGTACGGAATACCGGATTTTCCCGAGACAAGGGTTGAAAAGATACCCCAGCTTGAAAGGATACTGGATCCGGAGGAGACTGGAATCGCAACCTTCTACATCTACGATGCATACTCGGAAGACCTTAGGACAATCAGGAGGGAAAAGAGGGAGACCGACAAGGAGATAAGGCTTGAGAAGAAATGGATCAAGGACAAGGTCAAGGAGGACCTTGGACTGGACCTTAGACCTGACAACACAGTTGTTGTAAACAGGGACAACAAGGAACTGCTAAAGACCATAAAGGCATACCCATATCTCACCTACTTCTCGGAGACCTACCTGAACATAAAGTTTACAATCGTTCCAACTGACGACCTGGCAAGGGCCGAGAGGACCCTTGAGCTCCTTCGGGACAAGGAAGACCGGGAAGAGATGCGGATCCGTGAGGACCTTTCAAAAGAGGTAGGCAAGAGGAGACGGGAGCTCTACAGAAACATGCTGGCTGTTGGAAAGCTGGACCTGGTTCTTGCCAAGGCCAAGCTTGCAATAGATATGGATGCCACAAAGCCTGTGATCCTTGATGACCACATCATAAGCATAAAAAGGGGACGGCATCCAAAGATTGAGGATCTTCTAAGGGATAGGGACCTGGAGTTCACACCCATCAGCATAAACCTGAAGGAGGGTGTTGCCTGCATAACAGGAGCCAACATGGGAGGAAAGACCATAAGCCTCAAGCTTGTGGGACTACTGTCTGCAATGGCCCACTACGGCCTCTATGTTCCGGCAGAAGAGATGGAGCTGGGACTGAGCCTCTACATCAAGTCCTCAATCGGGGACATGCAGTCCACAGACAGCGGACTTTCAACCTTCGGAGGAGAGGTCCAGGTTGTAAGCGATGCAATGGAAAGGGCAGACGAAAAGGGCCTTATCCTAATAGACGAGCTGGCCAGGGGAACAAACCCCGAAGAGGGCTATGCCATCTCAAAGGCCATAGCAATCTACCTCATGGACAAGCCTGCAATATCCCTTATAACAACCCACTACGACAACGTGGCGGACATAGAGGGGATCCAACACCTCCAGGTTGTCGGGCTATCTGAGTTGGATGTTGACACCCTTTCAGAGGAGATCTCAGAAGGGGATGGAATGGAGATAATAAACAA
>CALGAG010000144.1 GCA_937951995.1 uncultured Bacillota bacterium | reverse complement strand
TGTCTTGCATGGTCTTTCACTCCACCGGTAGGAAGTTCCCTAGTGTCAGGGTCTACTGATAGCTGCCCCGAGACATAAAGCATCCCGTTTGAAATTATTCCAGGGGAATAATGTCCCTTGCTTTCACCTTTGAATTTTGGCTGTACCTTTATCATATCTTCACCTTCCTCTCATTATTTTTGGCCGTTCAGGCCCTTCCTTAACTCTCTCCAATTTGGAATAAAGCTTGTCATCAAACTCTTGAATCTGTCATTGTGGAGTCTTTCCAACAGGTGAGTCATCTCATGGACTACAATGTATTCAAGCAAGCTCTCATCCCTTGTGGCCAATTTTAGGTTGATCCATATTCTCCTGTCCCTAATGTTGCAGGTCCCCCACCGGGTCTTCATGCTCTTAACTCCAAAAGCCTGGACATCTACTCCCATTACCTTCTCCCACTTTTCGATGTACTCTGGAACTGTTGCCTTCAACTGGTCTCTGTACCATTCATTAAGCAGCTTATGTCTTTTTTCCCTAGTGTGACCGTCTCTTACAAGCAAGATTAAACTGTCATCCTCCATCTTAACCCTCTGTCTCCCAGATGTTGTCCGGACCTGTAGCTGGTACTCCCTACCCAGAAATTGGTGCCTCTCGCCGGTTAGATATTCCTTAGGCTGATCAATTTTGGTCTTGCTTAGCTTTTCCCTTTGAAGCCTGATCCACTCCATTTTTGATTCTACAAAGCCGATTATAAGATCATCACTTACTCCATTTGGGACAGATATCCTAACCTCCCCGTCTGGTGGGTGAACCGATAGCCTCAGCGTCTTTATGTTTTTTCTTCTCAGTTGAATCTTTATATCCTCAACAATCAAATCCCTTGTCATATTCAAGCCTGACCAATCTCAATTGTATTTCCCTCCAGCTTGGCGGCGGTTTCAGGGCTGCAGGTGGTAAAAATTATCTGGTGCTGATCCGCGAACTCCCTAATCATTCTAACAGCCGCATCTTTTCTGTAAGGATCCATATCCACAAGGCAGTCATCCAAAACAAGAATACCCCTTGTCTCTCTCAGCAAGTTCTCCGCCAAGGCCAGTCTCACTGCAAGTCCTACGGAATCCCTTGTTCCAGTTGACAGAAGCTCCAGTGGCATCCTAGTGGATTCCTCCCTTTCCAGGATTATGTCCATGGATTCCCCAATTCCACTTATATCGTAGTTGTTCTGGGTTAGTATCCTAAGATACTTGGACATCGATTGGACCAATGGCTTGTCCGTACCACTGTCCAATCTCTCCTTGGTCTTGCTGAAGGCATCCTTTATCCTTAATAGGGCCTCCCCCCTATCAAGTAGCCGATTGAAGCTTTCCTGGGCGGATTTGAACTCCGTTTGCAGCTCCTCATATGAGGTGTCCGGTAGATTTCTCTCACATTCCACATATCTTTCCCTTGCTTCATAAAAATCTGCATTAAGCTTCTCCGCCTCTTCCCTTGCAGTTTTCAGTGCAAGGAAAAACTCATCTGGATCCTTGAATTCCTCTGGCAGACTCTTCAGACCTTCCAAGTCCTTGCCCACGATTTTAAGATCTGCTCTCCTATCTATCATGATATCCATAAGATTGTCCTGGGAGCCAAACCTTTCCCTCCAAGAGTCAAGCTTATCCTGTATTGATTTTTGATCAACCCTTTTGCCAAGGATTTCTCCGTTAATACCATCCATTTCCTCTTCAATCTCGACCAGACCCCTTAACCCCTCCAGGTCACCAAGCCCTTCAAGGGTCTTTTCCATTTCTTCCCTGGATTCTTCGCCTAGAAGGATCTGAAGTCGTTCATCCAGCCTGTTGATTGCCTCCTGTATCGTTGTCTGCCTTTCTCTTTCCATCTTGGCTCCCTGAAGGGAATCAACCTGAAGATCCTTTAACCTGTTTTCAATTCCTTCCTTCAGCTCTTTCACTCTAGCCGCTGACTCCTCCAGGTTATGGTCTCCTGCAGATATTCTTATCTCAAGTCCATCGCTGCTTCTTATGGTGAGAATTCCCTTGGCTGAAAATTCATCACCTTCAGCCGTCTTTCTTCCCTCCTCAAAGCCCTCTGATACATATATGTCAGTACCTTTTGGGCTGCTGATCAGCTTGCCCCTTAGGCCGCTTGCATCAAGGACCATCTGGAGCTCTCTCAGCTGAAGGCTGTCAGCCTCCAAAAGTTCCAAATCCTCCTTGGATATCTTCCTTAGCCCTTTCAGTTCAACATGCCTTTTTTCAAGCTCACCTTCTGTAGCTTCTATATTGTCAAGTTTCTTCCTGATTCTGTCTCTTTCACCCGCCTTGGCGGCCAGCTCCTTCTCACATTTTAGATTCTCAAGCTTTTCTCCCAGTCTCTTTAGCTGATCCTCAAGCTCTTCTATTCTGTCTGCCCCTAAGGGCCAGCTTTTCTGGATCTCTTTAAGCTCATTTATATCCTCTTCAATTTTTGTGATTTTTGGCTGCAGCTGCTGCCTTTTTCTTATGTCAGATTCAAGGTCTTCAAGGTCCTTCTTTCTCTCCCTCAGCTGGTAGAGACGCTTTTCAACCTCCTTGAAGCCGTTGTATGCGTCCTCAAGCTCCTGCTCCCTTTTTCTGGCATCCTTTAACTGCTGATTAAGTTCTTCCTTTCTGTAGAAGCTCTCAATAATCCTCCCCAGACCAATCTTGTAAGGATCATTTATTCCCCTGTTGTTTTCAGGATACTCCTTGTCTATATCCCATCTCTTGTACATATCCTCAATCTGGGTATCTATTCTACCCTCAAGCTCATCCAGGGACACTCCATCAAGCTCCATCACCGTCCTTCTTAGAAAATCTCCAATTTCAACATTGGTGCCATTATGGGAGGTCATTCTTTCAATGGCATTCTTAAGTTCCTCCTGCTTTGAGAATATTATCCTCCTGTAAGTCTCCTCACCAAATACAAGAAGACTTCCGACAATCTCCTCAATGGTAGCCTCATCCTTCTTGATGGACCCGTCAGGCATTGTCAATGATATGGACGGTGTGGCTCCCCACTCCTTTCTAAGGACGTACTCCTCATCTCCATGTAGGATGTGGACAGAACCATCTATGAAATCCCCATGGGGATGGGGCATGAATCTTTTCTTGAATTCCTTGTCCTCCTTGGAACGATCTCCAACCTTTGTGCTGTTAAAAAGTGTTGCCGCAATTCCGTTTACCATGGTGCTCTTACCAGCCTCATTGGGTCCCAGAATCACATTAAGCTTTTCATGAAACTCCAGATTCATATCCTTAATTCCTGCAAATTGTCTCGTTGAATAGGACTTTATGATCATTTCCTCACCTCCGAAATGATTTCATATGCCAGTTGCAGGGCTTCCTCGTCATCTTGCAGTGATAGGAGGAGCTGCTCAGGAAACGACCCCTTGGTGAACTCCTTGTGGATCTTGTCTGAATTTATCCTGATCTTCAGCTCTGAATCCTCAAGTATAAGGTGAAGTAGTCTTTCCTCCAGGTCCTCCCTTATCTTAAGCCGATGTCTGTAGGCCTCCTCGTCAATGGTTCCCTTGAGACTTATCCTCGCAATGGTATTTTGGGTACCTTCCTTGAATTCTCTCTGAATCAGACTGTAATCCTCCATCTGATTCACCTTGAACTCCAGATCCTTAAAACTGTATTTTCCTGTTTCCACCCTCTTTGCATCAACTTCCCTATTGTCATGTATGTCTACAATCCACGCATTTCCCCCATGCTTGCAGTCAAGTCCGTCTGGTTCGGGAGTTCCGGGGTTGTAAATCTTCCAGTTCTTGATGGTATCCATCTCAGGATAGGTAATGTGTGTATGACCCATCAACCAAACGTCAACAGGTATCCTATCAAGCTCCTCAAGTCCCATATTGAAGTACTGGTTATCCAAATCGGGTGATATTCCTGATAGGGCTCCATGTCCAATTCCTATGTTAATGAGATTCCTATCAATCTCCATTTTCTTGAACCATCCAAGATTGTTTTCCTTGGAGTGTTTTGAATGGCATCCTGCTGGATATATGACAGCATCCAGACCATATTCCCTTAGATCATAGGGTTTTTCTTCAGTTAAAAACATCACCCTGTCATCAACAAAATTGAGAAAGCTTAACCACAGGTCCACCATCTCCGTGTGATAATCGTGATTCCCAGGTAGAAGGGCAACACAGCTCCCTTCAAATTTTGACAGATGGTCTGCCACTACAGCCTGGGTCTTCTTGTCAATCCCCTTGATCTTGTCAAAAAGGTCCCCTGCCACTACAAACAGGTCGCTTCCCTCCCTGTTGGCCTGCTTTACCATCCTTTCTATCACTTCAATCCGTGCAGCCTTCAAAAGCTCCCTTATACCTGCAGGATAGCTGTTAAAGGTCATGCCTATATGTATGTCTCCAGTATGGAAAATCCTGATCCCCACAATATCACTCCTCCTATCAGCCCTTATCAATCCTTCATAAGAATATATTAACATAACCTGGCACCTTTTTCCCAACAAAAAGGACACCCTTGCGGATGTCCCTTTAAACCTGAAATTTGATCGAGCCTATCCTCCTGAAACCAGAAGCATCACCCTTATTTCGGTATCACTCTCAGCTTCCCTGGAAAGCTCCTCCTTTGACAAAACCTCTCCATCAACCATGACTATGATTCCTTCTCCTGTAGGCCAGCCTGAACTCTTAATGGCATCTGCAACCGTAATTCCCCTCTTGAATTCCACTTCCCTATCATTGACCCTAATCATTAGAATTCAAAAAGTACATCCATCTCATAATCGTCAATATCAAATCGAGATCCGGTTGCCTCAGACCTTTCCTTATAGAAGAATTCAGGTAATCTGTCATCCTTTTCAGTCATTCCAGCCATCTTGTTGAAGCCTCTTTCTGTCAGCAGGGTTTTCACACCCATTGTGGTTACACGGGAGTATTCCGATGAACCCCCATACATGGCTCCCATCATCTCTCCCAGCAGGGGCAATGCAGGGACCACGTGTGCAAATGCAAATATGCACATCATGCTGTCAGCAAAGCTCATGGCTACCTGGAGCTTGTTGGATACATAGGACTGGGCGGCTCTTCCCCTGTCATCAAATGCCCTTCCCATTGCCAGACCAGCCGTATGGTCAGCTCCCATTGGGCTTGTGGCATAGGTTATTCCAGTTCCCTTTGTATTTCTTGGGTCATATGCCGCCATTGCCTGATGCTTTACAACCGGTATCCTTTCGCAATTGAGCTCCTTGCCGACAGCTTCACATCCATTACCCATAATTTGTCCGAATCCTGTTCCATCTGCCATTTCCTTAAGTAATTCCATGGCTCCTTCAGCATCTCCCCACTGGAGTTTTCCTGTCTCCATACACATGGCAATGGCATTTGCCGTATCTATTGTATCAACTCCAATGTCATCGCACAGTCTGTCCATACCTGCTATGGCATCAAGATCTGTGATTCCACAGTTTGGACCAAACAAGGCTATGGTCTCGTACTCGAAACCGGATGTCAGGTAGTTGCCTTCCTTGTCATTGTAGCAGTTGGAGCACTGGAGAACACACCCTGGCTGACAAGCCATCTTGTTCTTTCCACCCCTGCTTGCAAGGTTTGCCATGAATTTCTTGGCTCCAACCTCCTTGTAGTCTGGGAAAAGCCTCCCTGAGAAGTTTTTCACTGGAAGTATTCCGTTTTCACCCGTTGCCTCGATGGTTGCTATTGTTCCGATATTATGGAAGGGGTCCGTCTTGGCACCTTCTGCCACCATCTTGTTTAGCTTCAAGGCAAGCTCGTTGAATTTTTCTTCGTCCTTGAATTCAAATTTGAATTTTTCCGCTGGTTTTTCAACCACAATTGCCTTGAGTCCCTTGCTTCCCATCAAGGCCCCAAGTCCTCCCCTTGCGGCAGCACGACTTGGATGTCCTGAATTGAACTCAGATATCTGAATTGAGGAAGCCCTGTACCTTCTTTCTCCAGCAGATCCTATGGAAACCGTAGCCAGCTTGTCCCCAAATCTTTCTTTTATGGCATCCACAAAATCATAATTGTTCATGCCTCTATACTCCTCAGCAT
>CALGAG010000143.1 GCA_937951995.1 uncultured Bacillota bacterium | reverse complement strand
ATTAAAGAGGACGCAAATGCGTCCTCTCAATCCTGCTTATTCATATGTTCCCCTTACCACTACCTGTCCTTCTTTCATCATGACCTGTCCCCTGGCTATAACATAGTCTAGGTTCAAATCATCATCCAGGATAAGCATGTCAGCATCCATATCCTTTTCTATTTTACCCTTTGACCTGTCCAATCCAAGAGCCCTCGCAACATTTGTTGTAAAGAATGGCAGTGCGTCCTCAAGGCTTAGGATTCCATCCTTAACGGTCCTCACCAGCTCGTTGTACAGGCTTGAGACGGAAGATACCCCAATCTTAAGGAGGTTACCCTTCTCATCGTACTTGCTCCAGCTTCCATAGCCGTCGGAGCTTATGGTTATATTCTCTGCTGGAACTCCATTTTTCAGTGCTTCTGCAACCACTTTGCCAGGAGTCCTTTCGTCATAGATTCCACAGGTCAGGTCAATTGTTCCTCCCTGTCTTGCATAATCCATAGCTTCCTTCAGCAGGTCATCATTCCTGTTTACATGTGTCGGGATAAAGGTCTTCATTGGAATGTCCCAGGTTTCGAGTACGTCCCTGATGGGCTTCAGTCTGCCCTTTCCTTCTCCCATATGGGTAACCACAACCCCGGCCTTGCCTGAGAGCATGCCTGCAACCCTTGCATCAGATGCAAGCCTTGCCAGCTCCTCCTTGGAGGTGCTTGGAGCCCTGTGGTCTGATATTGCTATCTTTACGCCAATTATCTCATTGACATATGTGATGTCCTTCTTCACTGAATCCGTCAATGTAACCGATGGGTAGCCATAGGAGCCGGTAAGGGCATAGCTTGTGATACCTTCCTCGTTAAGGGCCTTTGACTTTGCCACAAGGTTTTCCACATTCCTTGTTGTTGAGTCTGTACCCAAGAGTCCCAGGACAGTTGTTATTCCGCCTTCAATCAGCTTTGAAAGGGTTATCTCAGGAACCCTTGTCCTGAAGCTCCCTTCTCCTCCTCCCCCTGTCAGGTGAACATGACCATCGATCAGTCCCGGTACCATTATCTTTCCAGTACCGTCGATTACAATCATCCTGTCTGATATTGGCTCCAGGTTGTCGCCAATTTCAATGATTTTTTCATTTATTATCATTACATCCTTTGTTCCCAGTGCCTCCGGTGAGAACAGATTAATTTTCTTGATTAACAGCATTACCTAATGCCCCCTTGTCTTCCTTCTTACCTCCGTCAAGCTTTGTTATTCCTATGCCTGTAACAGCAAGGAGTATTGCAAATACTATACCCATGTAGTTAAGAACTGCCCATGGAAGATACTCTATTGTCGATACCCCAAGCGTGGCAGTCATATAGGCTCCTGCAGCTGACCATGGAATCAAGGGTACAAGCACTGTACCTGAGTCTTCAAGTGTACGTGAAAGGTTCTTTGCATGCAGGTTTCTCATCTTGTATGCATCCTTGAACAGTTCTCCCGGTATAAGGATTGAAAGGTATGAGCTTCCCGTTACAAACGCCACAGTTGCACATGATGCGATAGTTGAAAGTATTATTCCCGCTGTTGTCTTAACCCTTCTAAGAAGTGCCTCAAGGACAACATCAAGCATACCTGATACACTTATTATGCCGGCAAAACCCATTGCGCAGAATATCAAGACTGTTGTTGTGGTTACGGATACGACCCCACCCCTGTTGATAAGGGTGTTAACAGCCGGAGCAACCTCTCCTGCAAAGCCTGTCATGCTTACATTAAAGCCCTGGATCAGTGACACAAAACCGTCCTTCAGGGTATAACCCTGGACTAATATTCCCAACAATACTGAGAAAAGGCTTGTTCCAAGCATGGTTGGAATTGTTGGCCACTTGAGAAGGGACCCTGCAATAATGAAAAGAACCGGCAGGAAGAGGATAAGGTTCCAATTGAACATCTGGCTCAACTGGTCCTGGAGAACCAGAACAGAATCTGGAGTGCTTGCTCCTCCCGCTGAATTCATTCCTACTATGAAATACACAATAAGTGAAACTGTAGCCGCTGGTATTGTCGTCCAGAACATGTGCTTGATATGCTCATAAAGTTCTGAGCCAGCTGCGATGGGTGCAAGGTTTGTGGTATCTGAAAGTGGAGATATCTTGTCACCAAAGTATGCTCCTGCAACCACGGCTCCTGCTGTTGCCGGCAGTGATACTCCAAGTCCACCTGCGATTCCCATGATTGCAACCCCGATTGTTCCTGCTGAACCCCATGATGTTCCTGTTACTGTTGACAGGACTGCTGAAATTATAAAGGCTGTCACCAGGAGGTACTGAGGATTTACTATGTCAACACCGTAGTAGATGATCATTGGTACAGTTCCTGAGAACATCCATGAACCAATAAGTAGTCCCACACTCCACAGTATAAGTGTAGCCGGAAGTGCCCTTGCTATTTTCTCGATTACCCCATCCTGCATTTCCTTCCAGGTGTAGCCAAGTCTCCAGGCGATTATCCCTGCAACAAATGCAGAAAGTATAATGATGGGCTCAGTTCTTAGCTTCAATACTCCAACCCCAACCGTCAACGCAATAACCATAAATAATATTGGTATAAGACCCTGCAACAACGTTGGCTTCCTCTTAACCTGCTCCTTCTTCTCCATACAATCACTCTCCTTTTATTTTATGCCATTATATATTGCAATATCCATGCCAAATTTGTCTCAAAGGAGAGCCGGCATATTTACTGACTTTTTAAAATTGTCCCTCAAAACAAACCCGCCTGCATCTGGATGCTATCCAACTGTTGGCGGGTTTTATCCTGCGTTATTTGTTTTTTCTTGCTTTTTCCGTTAGGATCATACCCTTGTTGCGGACGGTTTCCACCAGGCCCCTTTCCTTAAGGTCATCCAGGAGGGCTCTAAGCTGACCCTCTCCCAGGTCATAGCCGTTTTCTGATGCCTGGCTCAGCAATCTTCTCCTGCCAACTGGCACTTGGCCATAAGATCCAAGCACCTTTAATATCCAGTCCTCAAGGGGCTCTTCTTGTCCTTTTTCCTTGGTATGGTCCAGTATATACCCATGCAGGTCCTCCCTTCTGATCTTTTCCCCTGTGTATATATGGCTCAGGTACTCGGTGAGGTTTTTTAGCTCCCTTACATTCCCTATCCACCTGTAGCGCCTGAGTATGTTCAAGGCTTCACTGGTGAAAATATCATTGAGGTTTTCCACACTCCTGCTTTTCATGTATGAACCAAGGAACATCTTAAGCAGCATGTCAACATCAGAGGGCCTATTCACAAGGGGTATGGTTTCCAGAGGTAGGATGTTGAGCCTGAAGAAGAGGTCCTGCCTGAAGGTCCCCTCCCCTACCATTTCCAAGAGGTTCCTGTTGGTGGCTGCGATTATCCTCACATCAACGGCTTCTTCCCTGCTGCCACCAACCCTTCTTACCCGTTTCTCCTCCAGGGCCCTCAGGAGCTTGGCCTGTATGTCCAAGGGGGTATCCCCAATTTCATCTATAAAGAGGGTCCCTCCATCAGCGACCTGGAACAGACCTTCCCGACCACCCTTTAGGGCTCCTGTGAAGGTTCCCTCCTCGTAGCCGAACAGCTCACTCTCCACAAGGTTGGAGGATATGGCTGCGATGTTTATGGGGACAAAGGACTTGTTCCTTCTTGGGGAGTTCTTGTGGATGGCCTGGGCAAGGATTTCCTTCCCCGTTCCATTTTCTCCATGGATAAGGATGGTAGCCTCAGTGGAGGCATATTTTCTGGCCTTTTCAACCATGCCCAGGACATGAGGATCAAGGGTGTAGTAATCGTCAAAATCGTGCAGGTTCCTGTTGTTCCCGTATAGGGCTTTCCTTGAGGACCCCTCCTGGTCATAGTATGCCTTCACCAGCTGACCCACCCTGTTCTGGTAGGTCACCTCCTTCATCTCCAGGTGGATGTTCTTGTTTCCAACCCTGGTATCATAACTGCCCTCGCCTGATTCCACAATCCTGTTTATCCCATCGATATCCGATGCCTTCTTGTTGATGAGGTCCATGCTTTTGATCTGAAGCATCTTTTCAAATCTGCTGTTGATACTACGGACGATTCCCTGGTTGTCGATAAAGGCAACCCCAAACTCAAGGCTGTTTGTGATCTTCTCAAGTATGTCCTTGATTTCGCCGGTTTCCTTGCCGGCCTTGTCTATTGATTTTGAGATCTCCACTATGTCCTTGAGGTAGCTTTCAGCTATGGCATGGTTTGAAATCTGATTACCAAAGAGAATGTTGTTGATTTCAAAAATCGTTGACAGTCCCAGTATCCTTGAACCTATATCTATGGAGTCGGAGGCCCCGTATGGACACAGCTGACTTTCACCTGGTGTCACAATGGTTGAAAGTCTGGGATACTTCTGGATCCCAGGAAAGTATGGGTAGTACTTGATGTGGTCAAGCCCCAGGTCCTGCAGCTGTTCGATGGCCTCTGTTGCCGATTCGAAGCCGTCGTTTACAAAAAGTACCTCCATGCCCTTTTCAAGGCTTATAAGGTCTCTTATGTTCTTGTGGTTAACGACCCTGTGGGCAACTATGTGGCTGATATTTCCGCTAAAGGACCTGCTTGCCCTGTCCTTCACGTACTTGCTGCTGAACACCACAAGGTCATAGCCTGACTCTGGCACTGGCAGGTCTTCAAGTAGGTGGCAGGTTACCTTTAGCATATTCCCATAAAGGTCATTTAGCTGTTTGCTAAGTGCCCTTCCCGTGTTCTCACCCATGGTTATCAATAATATCTTCTTCATAAGCATTCTCCTATTGGTCTCAACAGACTTTATTCTTGTGGCTTTTCTTTTCTTGATGGGTATATTCTATCAGTATTTTGAGGGAATGACAATTTGGGAAAGACAATTCACAGCTGAAAATTGCGTTGTCATTCTGAGCGTAGTCGAAGAATCTTGTTTTATTGAAGGGACCAGGATCCTTCGCAGGCTTAAGATGACAAAGATTGTCGGATTACGAGTAAACTTTTCTAGCTAACGCTTATATAGGAGTTATTGTTTTAGGTTGTTTTTATCCTATATTTTGGGTATAATGAGATTAGAAAGGAGTTGAGTAAAATGAAGGTAAATCTTGATAACCTGGTTTCAATAACTGAAGCTAATCAAAATTTTTCAAAAGTTGCAAGAATGGTTGATAAAAAGGGATCAGCTGTAATTATGAAAAACAACAAACCTCGTTATATATTGATTGAATACAGTCAAATTTCAGAGTACGAGACGGCTGAAGATCAAGATATTGATATAGTTGCTGAAAGGCTAGTCACGAAATATATGGATGCGTTTAAAGAATTAGAAAAATAATATTTTAATAAAGAAAGGGGTTTTACAATGAGTACACATGTTATTACCGTTAAGTATGAAATCAGGCCGGAGAGGATGGACGAGTTCATCCAGCTTATCAAGGAGAATTCCGAGAAGAGCCTGGCTGAGCCTGGCTGTCTCAACTACGAGGCTTCCATGGCTGGAAACAAGGTTTTCCTCTATGAGAAGTACAAGTCCGAGGACGACTTCAAGTACCACACCACAACCGAGCATTTTGCCAACTACGGCGAAAAGACCAAGGACCTTGTAATCAACAAGGAAATCACCATGTACAAGGGTCTTAAGTAAACCTAAAAGAGGCTATACCACATTAACTGTGATATAGCCTCCGTTTTATTGTATCTTATTAATCTATTACTGAGCTCCCTCAAGTGCAAGGCCTACTGCCTCCATTATTGCATCTGATGTGTAGGTTGCTCCTGATACAACATCAACACTTGGTGAGTTTGCCGCTACGATTGCCGCTGGCACTTCCTCAATTGCAGGGTCTGATATTCCTGGTGTCTCATCGTGGGCAACAACCTCTACATTTGTTATTACTCCACCTTCAACTGTTACTGCAACCTTTAGGCCAGGATACATTCCTGCATCGCTGCTTCCTTCGTAGGTTCCGTCAGTATATGCAACTGCCGGTGCTGCCCCAGCTTCTGCAACCGCTCCCTCAAGAGCCAGGCCTACTGCCTCCATTATTGCATCTGATGTGTAGGTTGCTCCTGATACAACAT
>CALGAG010000142.1 GCA_937951995.1 uncultured Bacillota bacterium | reverse complement strand
CCTTCTGCAGTCTCTCCAACAAAATCAAGCTCCTTGAATGCATTTGCAAATCTGGTATCTATATCCTCATCGGATTCTGTTCCCCTTTTGACAATCCTACTTCTCAGCTCATCCATGGTTGGTGGGAGAAGGAAAATAAATACCGCTTCCTTATAATTCTTTTTGATTTGCAGGGCTCCTTGAACGTCAATTTCAAGTAACACTATCTCGCCTTTGTCGATCTGATCAAAAACAAACTTTTTTGGAGTTCCGTAATAATTTGTATGAACGAATGCATGTTCTAAGAACTCACCCTTTTCGACCATATCCATAAATAGGTCCTTTTCATAGAAAAAGTAGTTCTCCCCATCCACTTCAGTTGCCCTGGGCTTTCTTGTGGTAGCCGATACCGAGAACACAATGTCATCCCTCTTTTTCATAAGAGCCTGACTTACAGTACCCTTTCCACTACCTGAAGGTCCTGAAAGAACCAATAAAAAACCTTTTGCCATAACTTTCCACCATCCTTCTCAATTAATCATGCACTTCCTCTTTGGCGTGGAGTCTATGTGCAATAGTCTCCGGCTGCAAAGGGGACAATACAATATGTCCACTATCCATAACGATAACTGCCCTGGTCCTTCTTCCGTATGTTGCATCAATAAGTGTTCCATGTTCCTTGGATTCCTGTACAAGCCTCTTTATGGGTGCAGATTCCGGACTGACAACAGAAACAACCTTATTGGAAGCAACAACATTACCAAAGCCAACATTAATGAAATAAACTAACATTTCAATGCCTCCTACTCGATATTCTGAACCTGTTCTCTGATTTTTTCAATCTCTGATTTCATCTCAACCACTGCCTTAACTATTTCAGTATCACTTGATTTACTGCCAATGGTATTTACTTCCCTGTTGAACTCCTGAATCAGGAAGTCTAGTTTCCTGCCAATAGCATCCTCCTCTGATAATATTGACCTAAGTTGAAGAACATGACTCTTTAGCCTTGTCAGTTCCTCATCAATGCTAGATTTATCAGCATATATTGCAACTTCCACAGCAAGTCTATCAGGATCAACAATAGTTCCATCCTCAAGAATTGAATTGATCCTATCATTCAATTTCCCCCGATACTCATCTACAACCAGAGGGGCCCTTTTTTCAATCCTGTCACTTATGATCTCTATGTTATCCAACTTTGTGTAGATGTCATTCCTTAGTTGCTCTCCCTCATACTCCCTCATCTGCAGGATCTTATCCAAAGCGATTCCTGTGGCTTCTCTTATGGTTTCCCAAACAAGGTCCTCGTCGAGTTCCTTCTTCTCAGTTTTTATAACATCAGATACTGACAGGATATTGTTCAGCCTGATGCTATCCTCTATTTCCAACTCGTCCTTCAACTCCTCCAAAGCCTTCTTGAAGCTTTTTGCCAATGGTATGTCCACCTTTACATCCAGGGAAGAAGCATCTGCGAAATCAAAATTTACAAACACATCGACCTTCCCTCTGTTGATTTTTTCCTTGACCAGTTTTTTTATTCCTTCCTCCAAATAAATCAAGTATCTAGGTAATTTGACATTTATGTCCAAATATCTGTGATTTACCGACTTTAGTTCAATTTTCAGCTTATACAGCTGGTTCTCAACCTCTCCCTTTCCATAGCCAGTCATACTTCTTATCAAAAAATCCCCTCCCTTATCACTCATAAATTTATTGTTATTTCAATATATGTTGGAATTATAAGCCTGACAATCTATGAGTTATAGACTATTATACATCTATGAATATAAATATCTACACTTTGTTACAAATTGTTAATATGTTTGGTGTAAATGTAGTTTTGTTTTGCAAATTCTTCATCCCTTGTATTTATGATATACTTATTAGACAAGAAAATTTATGGAGGTTTTATAATGTCATTTGACGGTGTAGTTACCAGGTCAGTTGTATCTGAATTGAATAGAATCTTGGTCGGTGGTAGGATTGATAAAATCTACCAGCAAGAAAAGGATGAATTGCTTTTACAAATATACAGCAAAGGAAAGAACCACAGACTTTTAATGTCTGCCAGCAGCAATAATCCAAGACTTTATATCACTGATTCATCAAAATCAAACCCCTTGTCGCCACCCATGTTCTGTATGCTACTAAGAAAGCACCTTTCTGGAAGCATAATCCTGGATATTAGGCAAAATCATCTGGATAGGGTTGTCATATTCACAATAACCGGCAAGGATGAACTTGGACATCCCACTGAACGGGAATTGATTATCGAAATCATGGGGAAACATAGCAATATAATTCTTATAAACAAGGAATCAAAAAGAATTATAGACTCCATCAAGAGGATTCCAGCAGAAATTTCCAGAGTAAGGCAGATACTCCCCGGATTGTCATATTCATATATCGAGTCTGAAAACAAGGAGGATCCCCTGGAGCTCAATCAAGATATTTTTAACCAGCAACTTGATAAAAGCAATGGTAGTCAGAAAATATTCAAATTCCTGTATCAGAGCTTTACTGGGCTAAGCCCTTTGGCTGGTAGGGAGATATGTAGCCTCTCAGGCCTTGAACCTGACAGAGTTGTCCTAAGCCTTGAAAATGACCACAAGGAAAGACTTTACAAAGGTATGAATGAATTCATGACTAGAGTTAGGGATAATGACTTTAGGCCAGTTTATGTTCTAGGTGATGATGGCCTTGACCTTGTGGCATTTTATGCCCTTCCTCTAACTCAATATAGTGGGTTAGAACAGATCTACACTGACAGTGTATCCCAGATGTTGGATTTTGTATACAAGTCCAAGGATACCTCTGACAGGGTCAGCCAAAAATCTGCCTCCCTTAGAAAGCTTCTGGGTACCAAACTGGAAAGGGCTCAAAACAAACTCTCCAAGCAAAAAGAGGAGCTTTTGGATAGCAGGGATAGGGAAAAATACAAGATTTACGCAGATCTACTCCAATCCAACCTGCACAGAATCAATCGAGGCAGCGACCATGTTGTCCTTGAAAATTTTTATGACGAGAATATGGAGAACCTAAGGGTTCCACTTGACCCAAAGCTTAGTCCTGCTGAAAATGCACAACGTTACTACAAAAAGTACGGAAAGTTAAAAACAGCAAGTCAGCTTCTCCTGGATCAGATCCCAGAAACCGAGGCAGAAATCTCCTATATTGAGCATGTGCTTGTTAGCCTTGAAAATGCAACGGAGGTCAAGGATCTGGATGAGATAAAGGATGAGCTTATTCTTGAGGGCTACATTCAAAGGAGAAGCATGAAGCACAAAAATAAGAAAGTAAAGCTGGCAGGGCCACTAAGATTCACTTCTTCAGATGGATTTGAGATTCTTGTAGGCAGGAACAACAGGCAAAATGAAATTCTAACCATGAAGACAGCCAAAAAAGAGGACTTGTGGCTTCACACAAAGGGCATCCCTGGCAGTCATGTCATTATAAGAACTGACGGTAGGCCTGTACCGGATAAAACCCTGTCAGAGGCAGGAATTCTTGCTGCATATTACAGCAAGGGAAGAAATTCTGGAAGCGTCGAGGTTGATTACACGGAAAAAAGATATGTTCGAAAGCCTAAAAATGCCAAAACCGGTTTAGTGGTTTATGATAATCAAAAAACCATTGTGGTCAACCCTTCAGCTGCAGTTGTGGATAGTATGAAAAAGGGTCACGAGGAGCAATAGACGTTGACCATAGAATGAAAAGATAGGTGATTGCCAACAAGGCGATCACCTATCTTTTCATTATTACCACTTCATCCTTGCCATCCGTTTCAAGTAGCTTTACTCCAACAACTTCGCTCCTTGAAGTTGGGACATTTTTACCTACATAATCAGGTCTGATTGGAAATTCCCTGTGTCCCCTGTCAACAAGTACAGCCAGCTGAACCTTTTTCGGTCTACCATTGTCTATTAGGGCATCCAGAGAGGCCCTAACCGTCCTTCCTGTGTATATTACATCATCAATTAGTACTACCTTCTTACCGTCAATCTCACCCTGGAATGTCTCATTTACAACAGGTTGGTCTCCAATTTCCGCAAGATCGTCCCTGTAGAGACTGATGTCAAGGGTGAATACTGGGACCTTCTCACCTTCAATTTCATAAATCTTCTCCGAGATCCTCCTTGCAAATGGAACCCCTCTTGTCTTGACTCCCACAAGAACCAGTTCCTTAACGCCCTTGTTCCTCTCAATTATTTCATTGGATATCCTGGTGATTGCTCTGGCAATTGCCTTTTCATCCATAATCACAGCCTTGACTATCATAATTGAGCCTCCTTGTCCAATCTTTCCAAAATCAGTTTGAAATCCTCTGGCAGATCACAGGAAAATTCCACATTCTCATTTGTAGATGGATGTATGAATCCCAGCCTTCTTGCGTGAAGTAGCTGCCTCTCCATTTTAAACTCGTTCTTTCCACCTGAGTAAACGGGGTCTCCCACCACAGGATTACCCATGTGGGATAGGTGAACCCTGATTTGATGGGTTCTGCCTGTTTCAAGCCTTAGTGTTACCAGGGTGTATTTACCATACCTTTTACTGACAGAAAAGTGTGTTATGGCTTCCTTGCTGTTCTTGCCAGTCACAGCCATTTTTTTTCTATCCTTCTGGTTTCTACCGATTGGTGCATCGATGGTCCCTGTATCCTGTCTGATATTTCCATGGACCAGTGCAACATACTCCCGATAGACACCATGATGTTTAAGCTGCTCAGACAGGCCTCTGTGGGTTTTGTCATTCTTGGCTATGACCAGTAGTCCTGATGTGTCCTTGTCCAGTCTGTGAACGATTCCAGGCCTTATAATGCCATTTATTGACGAAAGGTTGTCCATGTGGAACATTAGAGCATTTACAAGAGTGCCCGAATAATTCCCAGGTGCAGGATGGACCACCATACCATGCCTCTTATTGACCACAGCCAAATCACTATCTTCAAAGACGATTTCCAGCGGGATGTCCTCTGGTGTTATTTCCAGTTTTTTTGGCTCTGGAAAAACTACCGATATGGTATCACCTTCCTTGACAAGATAGCTTGATTTCTTTATGGACCCATTTACCTTTACCAGTTGGTCCTTAACAAGCTTTTGGATCCTTGTTCGGGACACCTCGTCAAGTTCAAGGGAAAGATAGTAGTCGAGTCTCTCGTTGTCCTCTTCACCTACATAAATCTCAATTTCCTTCACTATGCATCACCCATGGCTTTTTCGTACTTATCAAACAAAATTACGAAGATCAGCAATCCTGTGCCAATGACTATAAAAATATCCGCAATGTTAAATACAGGAAAGTCATAGATCCTCAGGTCTACCTTTATGAAATCCACAACATACCCCAGCCTGATTCTATCTATCAAATTGCCCAAGGCTCCACCCAGTAGAAACCCCATTGCCAATTGAGCTACCCTGGTTAACTTGTTCTTGTTCTTAATCATATAAATAGACATACCTATCAGGACAAGACTAGTTATTGTAATAAAGAAAAACCTTTGATTCTGAAGTATCCCAAAAGCGGCTCCATAATTCTTGACAAAATGAAGTTCCAAGAGGTTTTCAATCAATACTACAGGTCTCTTATCCATAAGATATACAACTGATAAATACTTGGTTACCTGGTCTGCCAATATGATCAATGCGCCCAATAAAAATGCCAATATTCTTCCTCCTACCATATTTCAATATACAGAACAAAAAGGAGCTGACGCTCCTCCATTCTACTCTTTTACTTCCATATCCTCTGAGTTATCTTCTATAGTCTCTACCTTCTTTTCGCTTTTGTAATACTCATCCAGGGAAAATAACTGAGACTTTAAAAATGATTCATACCTAGTCTTAAAAATAAATAATTCCTTTTGAAGATGTTCATACTCATCCTTTATTGACCTTACGTCTTCTCTTGATTGGTCGATGATTCTCCTGCCTGTGTCCTCTGCATTCTCAATTATTATCTCAGCCTTGTTCCTGGCATTTACAGTAACCTCATCAGCGGCTTGCTGAGCTACCAATAAAGTGCTCTTCAAAGTTTCCTCCATGGTTTGGAACTGTCTTATCTGGTCAGTAAGCATGTTGATTTTGTCCTTGTACTCGATGTTCTCCTTGTACATTCTCTCATAATCATCAATCATTTCATTCAGGAATGAGTTAACCTCCTTGGGGCTGAACCCCCTAAAGGTTTTCTTGAAATTCTTATTCTGTATATCTAAGGGTGTTATCATTTGATCACTCCATTACACTAGTTTTCTGATTTTCAGATTTATTCTCCCCTTCTTTGACATGCCCCCAATTTCGTGAAGGACAGTCCTACCCTTTCCCCTTACCGATACTACATCACCTGCATCAAGGGTCTGGTCAGCCTTGGCTGTCATGCCCCAATTGACCTTTACGTTTTCAGATTTTATAAGCGCTCGACTTTCACTTCTCGATATGTTGTAGGCAGCACTTAGGTATGAGTCAAGTCTTAATGAAGATACAAACTTGCTGATCTCAACGAAATCCATTTCGGGATACTCAATGTCCTCACCATCGACTTCTGATATGGTGATATTTTGCCTTCCGGCTTTTTCAAAATTCAGCAGGATGTAGTCCTTAATCTCCCTTTTTACAATTATCAATGTAAAATCACCGTATAAAAGAATATCTCCAATCTTTTCCCTTGTGATCCCAAGCCCCAATACAGCCCCCAAATAGTCCTTGTGAGTGAGGTCATCCAACTGACCGTCAATTCTTAGGTATGCGACCGCAGATGGCAAATCCTTTTCATATACGTATTCAGGATAGATAAGAATGCACTTTCTCTCCGCCTTTTCCATACCTCCATCGTAAAAATAGGATAATTCTTGAAACCTGTTTAGTATGGACTCAGCAGTTTTTCTTTCATAGGGGTCAAAAAAATCAGTAGTTATGATTGAATGGTTCTTCATCGATGATTGAATCTGGTCCAATAGTCTTTTCATTTTAAATTGGACCTCATTGTCATGGATGTGATTGAGATAAATATCTTTGTCCAACATAAATTAAGCTACCAGGTTTAAAATCACTGTGTAGAGAACTCTTAAAAAAATTATGGCCACCCATGGTGAAAAATCTATGAAGCCTCTTCCTATACCAATCTTGTCCAAGAGTGCTCTTGCAGGAGCCATGATTGGCTCTGTAAGCTCATAAAGTATTTTGCCGAACATGTTGTTCACTGGCACTCTGAAAATGTTGACAAATATTCTAACAATAATAAGTATTTCCAATAAGTCAAATAGTATTCTTACAGATCTTAACAACGTATACATTCATTTCTCCTTACCAAGGGAATATTCCCCTATTCTTCAATTCGTCCTTTAATCCGTCAATTTCTATATTGTTAGGGGCAAGTATAAATATATCCTTGGTAACCTTTTGTATCTTGCCTTCAACTGCATACAATCCACCGTTTATAAAGTCAAATATCTGTCTTTTGACAGTTGTGTCCAGCTGTTCAAAATTGACAACTATTGCCTTCCTCAATTTAAGATCATCAATGATTGCTGGTGCTTCTTCATAGCTAAGAGGTTCATGAACAGCTATTTTCATATTGCTGTTGGTGTGGATGTTGACAACCTTGTTATTGAATTTTTTTGTTGAAGGTGCAGTCCCTGCTTCAAGCTCATCAGCAGTTTCCTCCACGAAATACTCCTCTTCCTCATAATCGTCGATACCTATGAAATACTTGAATTTGTCGAATATATTGCCCATTTCATACCTCCTAGTAGTTTCTTTTGCCAAAAATTCCTGTTCCTACCCTGATCATATTTGAGCCCTCTTCAATTGCCAATTCAAAATCATTTGTCATGCCCATGGAAAGTATATCCATGCTGAGTTCCTTATAGTTTTGTGCCTTGATTCTCTCGCCAAGATTATACAAGCCACTGAAGGTGTTTCTCAGAACAGACTCATCCTCTGTGAAGGGTGCTATTGTCATCAGACCCTTAACACTGATGTTTTCCATCATGAGTACCTTCTCTATGAATGGGATAACTTCATCCTCCATCATTCCAAACTTTGTATCCTCCTGAGCTATGTTCACCTGAATAAGAGTATCCAGGATCCTGTCACTTGCCTTTCCTCGCTTGTCTATCTCCTTAGCCAGAGAAATCCTGTCAAGTGAGTGGATAAGGTGAACATTGTCAACTATGTACTTAACCTTGTTAGTCTGGAGATGGCCAATCATATGGTATCTTGGTCGATTACCCAAAATCCCCATCTTCTCAGTCAGTTCCTGGACCTTGTTTTCACCAATATCAATGATTCCCAAATCAAGTGCCTCAATTATCCTTTCAACAGGAAGTGTTTTAGTTACAGCAACCAAACTCACCTCATCTTTTCTACCTGCCTTTTCAAGTGCAAGCTTGATTTTATTGTCTATTTCATACAGATTATCCTTGATGCTAATTTCAAAGACCTCCCATCAATTTAATATATCTCCCAAATTAACTGAATTGGGTTTCCCTATAACCTCGCTAAAGATTGATATTGTCCTGAAGGATTCTTCACCAATTTCTATATAACCATTATTGTCACCCTTGGACACATAAGCATATCTCTCATCCATGGCTAGTACTTCAACAGGTCTAAAAGTTACAACACCATAGAATTCCTTGACCTTAACCCCGGTTTTTCCATCTATTTCAACAATGGCCGCAGCAGGAACCCTTAAAGTATCCTCTTTTAAATCAATTATCTCTACATTTGCAAATCTTATATCAAAAACCTTCTCAAGAAAACTTGTTCCTCTCAGAATGTAAAATTTATCCTCTCTGTCTTCCACGATTTCAACAAGTGGCATTCTGATTTCAACAATGTCCCTTTTGTCTTCGGTTGTGATTAAAACATCTAAACTGTCCCCAATCTCGTAGTCCACCTGATTCTCATCAGCTATATCAATTAGAAGATACCACTGGTAATCATCTATGATTTTGAAAACTGCATTATTGCCTTTGCCTTCTTCAGCTTGAACTCGATTGAAAATATCAGCTTCAATGCTATTTATCCCATCCACAACAAGTTCTTCTTCCCACCCGTCAACCTCATAGGAAACAATCCCAGAATTTAGAGAGTGGATGCTCTTATTGAACTGTGAAATCCTAGAGAGCAAGTAATCTCTCCTCTCATTAAGGCCTTCTGTTGTGATCCCAGACCCTTCAATGTTTCCAGAGAAATTTTGTACTGTTTCATTGTATAATGAGATGGATTCCTTAGTATCATTTATACCTTGATAATCCCCTTCTAAAAGCTGTTGGTGAAGCCTGGAAACCAGTAGGTCGACCCCATTGGAATTCAATGGATTATCATCCCCGTTACCAGCAAGCATTTCATCATAAAAATTCAGGATGTTTTCAATTTGGCTCAGTTCTTCCTTCAGGTCAGTGGTATCCTCAAGTAAAAGGATGTCTGCAACTCTCTGGCCCACACGGACCCTCTCCCCTTCCTTGACCACCTTGAAGATGTCACCTTCTGTGTTTGCAAAATAAAGTTTTTCATCACGTACAACTATTCCCTGTGCAGGAACTCTTACCTTGTACTCATAAGCCTCAGGGACCATATAAATATTATTGTCTCCAAACAACTCAGGAAAAATGTTCAATGCAAGGAGTATCAGAAATACAAATCCTATAAACAGTATAGCCTTCCTCTTTATGTCTCCCTGATATCCTTTCATTAAAGTCACACCTAACTAAAAAATTTACCATATTTACTCATTATTCTAAATTGATTAATACTCTCAATCTTAAGCTTAATTACCTCATTGGCATATGTCACCATCTTAATCGATTGATCACTGTGAATCGCACCGATTAGAATCCCTTTAAACTTTTCACTGGATTTAGTCATTATGCTAATTTCATCACCAGCTTTTAACTTGGTTCCATCGAGAAAGAATTCCTGCATATCGGTGTCTTCAATTTCGTCCTGGGAAATATATCTGTTGTCGATAAAAATTATATTATTCTTCAAATAGTATTTCTCTTTAAAGACAACCAAGGTATAGCCCAGCATTCCAGCAAAAAGTGCAATCCCTATAACTGCCATTAGAAACTCTAACATGCACAATCCTCCAATCTATAATTAAAATCAGTATACCATAATTCCAAATCATTTTAAACCACTTTACAAAATGAAATTTATCAGTTATAATACTGCTTGTGGCGGGGTGTGGCGCAGTTTGGTAGCGCACTAGTCTGGGGGACTAGGGGCCGTAGGTTCAAATCCTATCACTCCGACCAAATAAATGAGCTGGTATACCCAAGAGGTTACCAGCTCGTTTTTTTATTTTTTGCCACTATTTCCATTTCATGCTTCATGGCCCTTCCCATAAGCTTGCCTACCGACTCCCTTACATTGGCTCCATTGTAGAGCACATTATAGAGCTCTTTTGTGATTGGCATCTCCACTCCAATATCTCCAGCCAATTCATATGTTGACTTGGTCGTCTTTATTCCCTCAACAACCATTCCTATTTCTTCAGCTGCCTCTTCCATTGAGAGACCCTTTCCAATTAGGATGCCTGCCCTTCTGTTTCTGCTGTGCATACTGGTACAGGTTACGATAAGATCTCCAATTCCTGATAGTCCTGAGAAGGTATCGGGATCAGCTCCCAGTGCAACTCCCAATTTAGACATTTCATAGATTCCCCTGGTCATAAGAGCTGCCTTGGTATTGTCTCCATAGCCAAGGCCATCTGATATTCCAGCTCCCAAAGCTATTATGTTTTTCAGTGCACCACCAAGCTCTACTCCAACTACATCGGGATTTGTATATACTCTAAAGGTGGAGCATGAAAAGACATCTTGAATATACTCTGCAACCTCCTTGTTTCTGGATGCGGATACCACAGTAGTTGGTATGTCCAGAGCCACCTCTTCTGCGTGGGATGGTCCAGATAGGGCAACAAAGTCATTTTCAGGAAAATATTCCGTAACAATCTCTGAAATTCTCTTCATTGACATGTTTTCAATACCCTTAGCTACATTTACTATTACCTGTGACTTGTTAATTTTACCTTCCAGCTGACCGAGCAATCCTCTTACGCTATGGGTTGGAACTGCAAGCACAACAATACTACTGTTCTTGATTGTTTCATCAATATCATTGCTTATTCCAAGCTGTGATGGCAGATTAATATCAGGTAAATATTTGGGGTTTTCCCTCTTTCTTAGCATTGTCTCCAACTGGTCCTCGGACCTGACCCAAATTCCAGTTTCAACACCGTTCTTTGCAAGCAGAACTGAAAGGGCTGTTCCCCAGCTGCCTCCACCTAAAACTGCTACTCTGGTTTTCAATAAAATCACCTGCCTATTTTATTCTCAGTTCCTTCAATCAATCTTTTAATGTTCCCTTTATGCCTGTAGTACCCCAGAACCATCAATACAAATGTAATGATGGATACAATGCTTCCCCCATCAGACATTCCAGTAAAGCTAAGCGCAAACAAAACCGTTAGAAAAACCAGGGATCCCAGTGAAACATACTTGCTTATGGCTGCAGTCGATACACCCACAACAACACTTAAGAGAGTGATGGGAAACTGTAGCATGGCCATCGCTGCTATTGTGGTGGCGATACCCTTTCCACCTTTGAATTTAAAGAAGATTGGCCAATTGTGCCCCAATACGGCAAACAAGGCTGCTATCATTCCTCCAGTGTAGCCACCGAGTCCCGTGCCGACCAAAACTGCAACAATTCCCTTGGCGAAATCCATGAAAAAGGTAAGCACACCAAGCTTGCTGCCCATAATTCTTAGTGCATTGGTGGCGCCTGCATTTCCGCTTCCATGGTTTCTTATATCGATTTTCTTGAAAACCCTTCCAACGACATAGGCTGAAGAAAAGCTTCCTATCAGGTATGCAAGAACCGGTACAAAAAGCATCTCCATAACTATTCTCCCTTTTCTCTCAATTCAAACTTAATAGGTGTACCCATGAAACCAAAGTGATTTCTAATCTGGTTTTCAAGATACCTAACATATGAAAAGTGCATCAGTTCCTTTGAGTTTACAAATATAACAAATCTTGGTGGTCTCACAGATACCTGGGTTCCATAGTATATCCTGGCCCTTCTTCCCTTGTCAGACGGTGGCTGATTCATAAGAACTGCCTGGTTTAGAATGTCGTTTAGAACTCCTGTGCTGATTCTCATATTGTAATTGTTGTTTACAATATTCAATGTTTCAAGGAGCTTGTCCACCCTTTGTCCAGTCTTAGCCGAAATGAAGAGTATAGGTGCGTAGTTTAGGAACCCAAATGTCTCCCTTAGGTCCTTTTCAAATGAAAGGTAGGTCTTGTCATTCTTGTCAACAATATCCCATTTGTTTACAGCGAGAATTATGGCCTTGCCATTATCATGGGCATAGCCTGCTATTTTTGTATCCTGTTCTGTTGGTCCCATTGTGGCGTCTATTACCATGACACATATATCGGCTCTGTCTATTGCAGTCAAAGTCCTCACTACAGAGTATCTTTCCACCTTCTCGGAGATGTAACGTTTTCTCCTTAAGCCAGCTGTATCAACAAAAATATAATCATTCTCTCCAACGGTAAAGTGACTGTCGATTGAATCGCGGGTTGTACCTGGAATATCAGTAACAATAACCCTTTCTTCACCAAGGATATGATTTATTAGAGAAGATTTTCCAGCGTTGGGTCTTCCAATGAAGGCCACCCTGATGGTATCTTCATTTGCCTCTGTATCCTTGTGGTCTGGAAAATACTTAGCCAACTCATCCAAAAGATCACCCAGTCCCAGTGACTGTTCAGCTGATACCACCATGGGCTCACCTAAACCCAGTTCATAAAACTCATAAATCTCATCTGGGGTTTTTCTGGTATCAATCTTGTTGGCTGCCAATACAACGTTCTTGCCGGACCTTCTCAAAAGGTCCCCAATCTCCCTGTCTGTTGTTGTAAGTCCCTCAATACCATCCACAACAAATAGTATTACGTCTGCTGTTTCAATCGCAATGTCTGCCTGCTTCCTGATGTTGCTCATTACAACATCTTCATTCTCAGGCTCCAATCCTCCAGTGTCGATAACAGTAAAATGCTGCCCCAACCATTCCGCTTCGGCATATATCCTATCCCGGGTCACTCCAGGTTTATCTTCAGTTATTGCTATTCTTCTGCCAGCTAGCTTATTAAACAATGTTGATTTCCCTACATTTGGTCTACCTACTATACATACTATCGGCCTACTCACGACCTCACCCCTGTCTCAATTAAATTTATCAGTTCCTTACCATCCACTCCTGATGGTACTATTTCAATGCCTAGCTTATCACTTGCCTGGACCAAGCTTATGTTGTCTAGAAATATTTCCTCATCTCTTTTCAACATGGATCTTGGGATTATCACCTTTTCAAAACCATCATAGGTCTTTAACTGCTCAACCAGATCCCCACCTGTGACAAGTCCTGACACTGTTATTGTTTCTCCAAAGAAGTAGTTCTTTATGGGTACAACCTCTATGGTTAACTTATCGTATTTTGCCATTATCATTGATGCAATATCCCTCATGAACTCATAGGCAAGTGTACCAGTTGCAAAAATCAACTTTTTGTCCATACTGGATAGATTCGATCCTTCCAAAGCTTCCTCCACCTCTGACCTGAATGACCTTAAAAGTCCTACCCCATTCTCATATTGCGGGAATCCTTCATACTCATGATATTCAGGTAGTTTATTACCGGAAACAACATAGAACTCATCTGATGCAAAGATGTATCGGGTTCCAATCTTTTCAATGAAATGCCTTTGCATGTTCTCAACATCCAAAACGACACCTGCAGCTGTATCTCCATCATATATTTCAAGCTCATCTAAACCCTGTCTGTACTTGGTGATTCCTACAGGTACAACGGCAACAGAATGAATTGATGGATACAAGGTTGAAAGGTCATTTATTGTTCTCTTAAGCTCCTCCCCATCATTAACTCCAGGGACAAGTACAATCTGGCAGTTCATCTCAATGTTGACTTCATGGAATCTCTTTAGTATATCGAATATTTTCCCAGCATTCTTGTTTCTGAGCATTCTTACTCTCAAATCTGGGTTTGTGGTATGGACCGATACATTTATAGGACTCAACCTATACTCAATAATCCTCTGTATTTCATCCTCTCCCATGTTTGTCAAGGTAATGAAATTACCCTGCAAAAAAGAAAGTCTGGAATCATCATCCTTAAAGTAAAGTGTGTCTCTCATATTTGGTGGCAATTGGTCAATGAAGCAAAACATGCATTTATTGTTGCATGACTTAGCACGGTCAATTAAAGGATTAGTGAAAATTATACCCAAATCCTCTCCTGGCTCCTTCTCAATTTCAAATTCCCAAATCTCTCCGTGGGGCTTTTCGATTTCCACCAAAAGGTATTCATCTGCCATCATGTATTTATAATCGATAACATCCTTGATTTCCCTGTTGTTGATACTTAATAGGATATCCCCTGGGTTCACATCCAGCTCATCAGCTATACTTCCCAGTTCCACATCTTCAATAATGTTGCGGGATTCCTTGATATTTGTTATTTCCATAATAAACCACCTGTCTATAAACATTAGTTAAGCCTACAGCGAGCTGTAGGCTTATTATCACTGAACTAATATAGTGGGAACCTATCGCAAAGGTCGTAGACTCTCTGCCTTACAGCTTCCTTGTCACTATCAGCTTTTAGAGCTTCAGACATCAGCTCTGCTATTTCCTTCATTTCAGCTTCCTTCATGCCTCTTGTGGTCATTGCAGCAGTACCTATTCTGACACCACTTGTCACAAACGGACTTTCAGGATCATTAGGTATTGTATTCTTGTTAGTAGCAATACCCACATCGTTTAGCATAGCCTCTGCATCTTTTCCTGTCAAGTTTTTATTTCTTACATCCATCAATATTAGATGGTTGTCTGTTCCTCCAGATACCAATCTAAAGCCTTCCTCCAACAAGCCCTCCGCTAGGGCATTTGTATTTACAACAACCTGCTTCTGGTAAGTTTTAAAATCATCCTGAAGTGCTTCTCCAAATGCCACAGCCTTAGCTGCGATAACATGCATCAAGGGACCACCCTGAATACCCGGGAAGATTGCCTTATCAATGGCCTTGGCATATTCTGCCTTGCAAAGTATCGCCCCTCCTCTTGGTCCTCTCAGGGTTTTGTGGGTTGTTGTTGTTACAAAGTCAGCGTAAGGAACAGGGTTTTGGTGCAAGCCTGCAGCAATCAAGCCAGCGATATGAGCCATATCCACCATTAGATATGCTCCCACTTCATCGGCTATTTCCCTAAACTTACTGAAATCAATCTCTCTTGGGTATGCACTTGCACCGGCCACAATCATTTTTGGCTTCTCTTTAAGTGCAATTTCCCTTACTTCATCATAATCTATTGTTTCAGTCTCGGAATTAACTCCGTAATCTACGAAATTGTAATATACTCCTGAAATGTTGACAGGGCTTCCATGTGTAAGGTGTCCACCTTGCGACAACTTCATTCCTAGCACCTTGTCTCCAGGCTTTAAAAATGCAAAGTATACTGCAAGATTGGCGTTTGATCCTGAATGCGGCTGCACATTGGCATGATCAGCACCAAACAATTGCTTCAGCCTTTCAATGGCCAAGGTTTCAGCCTTGTCTACAACTTCACATCCACCGTAGTATCTCTTTCCAGGATAGCCTTCAGCATACTTGTTGGTAAGCTGACTTCCCATTGCCTCCATAACCGCTTCAGTAACAAAGTTTTCAGATGCTATCAACTCGATGTGTTTGTTCTGGCGATTGATCTCCTCCTGTACAATCTCCATGATTTCTCGGTCTGCTTCCTTTAGATTACTAAAATTCATATCCCGACTCCTTTCAATTGATTTCTATTATACCAATTTTTAGTATAATCCGGATGATTGTGGAAATTACTTGGTATACTTCAACATGATTTCAATCAGCTTATCAAGATCTTCCTCAGAACCGTCGGGAGCCTCTAGAAGACAATTTTTCATATAATTCTCTAGAATCAATCCTCCGACATTGTTCAACGCGCTTCTGGCTGCTGATATCTGTACCAGTATATCTCCACAGAACTTGTCTTCATCCACCATTTTTTGTATACCCTTTATTTGCCCTTCTACTCTTCTCAACCTTACAATTATTGAATCCTTATCCGCCAAAACCACCCCTCCTTATAGCTTCCTTGTCATAACAATAATGCTCTCGTCCTTCTTCGCAAAAACCTTGTCAATTATTCTTACAACCACGAATGATATTGCCAGAAAAAGTATTCCCATTCCAAAGATCATAAGCTCGTGATTAGAAGTGTCCATTCCCTTGAATAAGCTATTGCCAACTACAATTCCTAAAATGAGGAATGCAAATGGAATCATATATATTATTGTGACATACTTCATGATGTTCTTCTGAACTGCCTGTAGCTCAACAAAGTCTCCAGGCTTTGCATCGATGTTATTCTTAACTGTTACATAATGAGGCTTTACTTCGCAAGAACTTGCGCAGGAATTACAGCTGCCACATCCAGAAGCTCTCTTAACTTCAAGCTCTACCTTTTGTTCGTCTACCTTCTTTATTACAAATCCTATTTGGTCCAATTCATCTCTCCTCCTGTCCTGCTATATCCTTTATTACTTCTGATGCTATTATCAAGCCTACAACTGGAGGTACGAACCCCACACTCCCAGGGACCGCCTTACGACGATTCTCCTCCCCTAGATTAACTTTCATGGGCTCTTCCTCAGAATATACAACCTTTAGTTTGTCAACGCCTCTTTTCCTAAGCTCCTGTCGCATGACCCTAGCCAGAGGGCAAATTTTTGTCTCATATATGTCAGCAACCTTGAATTCTGTAGGATTTAGCTTGTTTCCTGCACCCATGGAGCTTATTATTGGTATGCCCATGGCTTTGGAATTTACTATCAGGTCAATTTTCGATGATACCATGTCTATTGCATCCACAATATAATCATAATCACCCGATAACAGTTCTTGACGCGTCTCTGCCGAGTATTTTACATTATACACAAGAACCTGTAAATCTGGATTTATTTCCAGAAGTCTTTTTCTCATTACCTCAACTTTTGAGTATCCTACACTAGCAGTGGTTGCATGAACCTGTCGGTTGATATTCGTTACATCTATTATATCATAATCTACAAGAACTAGCTTGCCAATTCCTGTTCTTGCAAGCGCTTCTGCAGCATATGAACCTACACCGCCAATTCCAAATACCGCAACAGTAGCCCTACTTAGTTTTTCCATTGCATTCTCTCCGAGGAGATATGCTGATCTTTCAAATTTACTTTTCATCTTTCAAATCAACCTTGATATGAACCTCTTCCAGCTGCTTTTGGGAAGCCTCCGTAGGAGCATCAGTCATAAGACAGGTTGCAGACTGAGTCTTGGGAAATGCAATTACGTCCCTGATATTGGTGCTCCCTGTGAAAAGCATCACCAATCTGTCCAAGCCATAAGCGATTCCACCGTGGGGTGGCGTGCCATACTTGAATGCATCGAGCAGGAATCCAAACTTGGATTGTGCCTCTTCCTTGCTGAAACCCAAGGCACTGAACATCCTGGACTGCAGCTCTGAGTTGTTGATCCTTATGCTTCCTCCACCCATTTCATCACCATTTATGACAAGGTCATATGCCTTCGCCCTAACCTTGTTAGGCTCGCTTTCAAGCAGGTGAACATCCTCTTCCACAGGGTGGGTGAATGGATGGTGTTTAGCCACATATCTATCTTCTTCCTCATCGTATTCAAACAGCGGGAAATCCGTAATCCAAAGAATCTTGTAATCATCCGTCGAAATAAGGTCAAGTCTCTTTGCAAGTTCATTTCTCAGGTTTCCTAGACTATCGTTTGCAACATCTTGACTGTCAGCTACAAAAAGCAATAGGTCGCCTGGCTCACCCTCGAAAAACTCAAGAAGGTCCTTCATCTCCTCATCACTGAAGAACTTTGCAATTGGGGAGCTAGTTCCATCCTCACTTATCTTGATCCAAGCCAAGCCCTTTGCACCATAGGTCTTTGCATGATCCTCAAGTTTGCTGATATCCTTGCGGGTAAACCTGTCCCCACCATCCTTTACATTGATTCCCTTGACCACGCCACCGGTCTCTATGGTTTCTGCAAATACCTTGAAGCCACATCCCTTTAGAATGTCTGATGCATCTCTAAGCTCCAGACCAAATCTCAAGTCAGGCTTGTCCACACCATACCTATTCATGGCCTCGTCATATGACATTCTCTTTAGTGGCAGTTCTATGTCAATTCCCTTTATTTCCCTAAATAGTTTTTGAACAAGCTTCTCATTTATTTCCAGTACATCTTCAACATCCACAAAACTCATCTCCACGTCCACCTGTGTGAATTCAGGCTGCCTGTTAGCCCTAAGGTCCTCATCCCTGAAGCACTTGACTATCTGATAGTACCTGTCCATACCGGAAACCATCAGAAGCTGTTTCATAAGCTGTGGTGACTGTGGTAGTGCATAGAACTGGCCAGGGTTCACCCTACTCGGTACAAGGTAGTCCCTTGCCCCTTCAGGAGTTGGTTTCGTTAGCATGGGGGTTTCAATCTCCACAAAGTCGTTTTCGTGGAAGAAGTCCCTCACAACCTTTGCAATGTTTGCCCTAAGTTTAAGGTTTTCCTGCATGGAAGGTTTTCTTAGATCAAGATACCTGTACTTTAGTCTCATCGTCTCACTGACATTGTCTTCGTCTTTAATGTATATTGGTGGTGTTTCAGCTTCGTCAAGTATTCTAATCTCATCTGCCAGTATCTCAATATCTCCAGTAGGAATATTTGGGTTTTTTGACTGTCTTTCCCTAACCCTTCCCCT
>CALGAG010000141.1 GCA_937951995.1 uncultured Bacillota bacterium | reverse complement strand
CCAAGGTCTTTCTGTGAGGAAGCTTTGAAAGCTTTGTTCTGGTTTCTTCGCTTCTTCTTTTTCTATCTGTGAGTTCTTCATTTAGAAGATCTGAAAGGAAGGTCAGATAGGTGAATTCCTTTTTTGCAGCTTCTTCTAGTTTGGCCTCAAGAATCTGACTTCCAACCTTAAGGCCAAGCAGTTCCAAAGACTCATGGGCTTTTTCAATTTCAACCATTGGCACTCACCCCCATAACTTCATCGTAAAAAGCCAAGGGTCTCTTATCTACAATCAATGTGTCTGATTTAATCCCATAAGCCATGGGGAATGCTACTCCCTCTTTTTCAGCAAGTCCTTGATACTGACCTCTTAAGAAGACTATTTTACCTGATGCGTGCTCTATCTTACGGCACAATATCCTGAATTCTCCGTCATAGACTTCAAAATTGCCTCTGATTGCTCTTACTCTAACTTCACGGTTGCTGTATTGCCAATCTACTCCATATCTTACGCCATCATAGCTTACAAATCCGTCTCGGGTGACTTTGCGGGTTTAATGCATAATGTAATTACCCAAAGTTGAAATTAGAATTCCCCAGTTTTGCATCGAGGATTTCGTCAATATTGCAAAAGGTCATTGCAAACAAAACGTCCAATCAATTATCCTGTAATTGAACACCACTTCGATTACAGGGAGGAATGGAGGATGTTAACAATGACCCAAATCCATCATATCAGAAAACTTTTTTTTGAGGAAGGTATGAATATTTCTCAAATAGCAAGCGTTACTGGACATGATAGAAAGACCATCAGGTCAAAGCTAAGTGTTGAGGATTGGAATCAGGAGATTCCAAAAGTAAGTGGAAAAACCAATAATTACCCGTCTTTAGATCCCTTCAAGGTGACAATAATATCCTGGATGGTGGAAGATAAAAGACACAAGAGAAAACAGAGACACACAGCAAAAAGAATATTTGACCGTCTTTGTGATGAATTCCCTGAGGAATTCAATGGATCATACCGGACAGTAGCAGGCTTTGTGGCTTCACAGAAGGAAGAGATCTTTGGGAAAAAGAAAACCTCTTTTCTTCCCCTTGAACACATCCCTGGAGAAGCTCAACTGGATTTTGGAGATGCAGATTTTTACCACCACAACAAACTGGTAAATGGTAAATACCTTAATCTTTCATTTCCACACAGCAACCAAGGATACCTTCAGTTGTTCAAGGGTGAAAACCAGCAATGTCTCTTTGAGGGTCTTCTGTCAATATTCAAGCATGTCGGTGGAGTCCCACAGAGAATCTGGTTTGACAATGCAACCACCATAGTGACGAAAATACTCAAGGAAGGCAAAAGGAACCTGACAGATGATTTCTTGAGACTACAATCCCATTATCAGTTTGAGGCGGCTTTTTGCAATCCAAACTCAGGAAATGAGAAGGGGTCAGTTGAGACAAAAGTCAGATATCATAGAAGCAATGCATTGGTTCCTGTTCCAAGGGTTGAGAGCCTTGAGGCATACAACAGGGAGTTGTTGTTATGGTGCGACCGAGATTCAAAAAGAGACCATTACAGAAAGAACAACACCATAAACGAGTTGCATAAGGAAGATAGAGAAGCTCTCATTCCCCTTCCTGCCGTGGATCTTGATGTATCAAAGTACATACCGGTCAGAACCAATTCATACGCCAAGTTCTACCTTAACAATGGACTCCATGAGTATTCCTCAAATCCAAAACTGTCCAACAAGAGCATACTCGTTAGATTAACATCAGAACATGTTACAGTTCTGGATGAGTCCCACAGGGAAGTAGTCAGACACCAAAGATTGTATGGTGAACACAAACAATCAAGTATGCAGTGGCTACCATACCTTAATCAGTTATCAAGACATCCGGCAGCTCTAAAGTATACTGGAATCTATCAAATGCTCCCAGAAGCAATGCAAACATACTTGTCAAAATGTACAAGAAGCCAAAAAGGAGCTATTCTCAAATCAATAGCCTCCTTAACCGAACAGGATAGCTTTGAAAATGCAATTAAGGCAGTTGAATCCGCTCTTATCCATGAAGCGTATGACATTGACAGCTTAGTCAACCTGTACACCGGACTAAATGGTAATTTAAAATATCCTGCTCCGCTAAAACTTGACAGTCACATACCTAAACTGTCCCCAATAGTCACAAACCTTTCAACCTATGACAGAGGACTAAATCTGAAAAGAGGTGATAGGGATGAATGATGAGCTGACAGGATACTGCAAAAGACTACGACTTGGTAAAGGCTTTGTAGACAATGCCAAAAACATACAAGCTGATACACACATGGAATTTCTTCTGATGCTTTTAAAGGCAGAGGTGTCAAACCGAGAATCCCTAAGGCGTGAAAAGCTATTGACCAGTGCAGGTTTTTACAGCATTAAAACCTTTAGTGAATTTAAAGATGATGAAATCACACTTCCATCGGGGATAACAATTGAGAATCTTAAGAATCTTGATTTCATCAAAACAAATACAAACCTGGTTCTCTACGGCAATGTAGGAACCGGAAAAACATTTTTGACAACAGCCATAGGAGTAGAGGCCTGTAAAAGAGGTATCTCAACAAAATTCTTTAGGACTGCAGCTTTGGTGAACCAGCTTTCAGAAGCAAAGAAGGAAGGCTCTCTAAGCAGCTTCATAAAGAAATTACTCAAGGCAGACCTGATACTACTTGATGAGCTTGGATACATCCCTTTGGACCGTACAGGAGCCCAGCTTCTGTTTGAGGTGATCTCCCAGTGCTATGAACAGAAAAGCCTGGTGATAAACACGAATATTGAGTTTTCAAGGTGGGTCAACATATTCTATGATGAACAGATGACAAGTGCCATACTTGATAGGCTTTTGCATCATTGTCACCTGATACTCTTTGATGGACCAAGCATAAGGATGCAAGAGTCCAGCCTATTCAGGAATCAGTAGATAAAATGAGTTAAACTAAGCTAAAATTGGACGGTTTTGTTGGGGATAAAATTCCCCACCCTTTACTGGGGAAAAATATTTGCAATAGTGGGGAATTTATACTTGCAAAAAACACCAATTAATCTACTAAATTTATACTTCGAACGGATCACTAAATCCCAATATTTCCCATATGCTAAAGTGATTTCATATTATTAGTAACAAAATTCCGGTGAACATGTCGCATATTTGCCTTGGAAATAATTTATGAGGTCCACAGGTGGGGAATTCTTCTAGGACTTAAGCGTTAACTTCTAAACCCCTGTATACATCTTATCATAGTAGTTAGCATAATCACCAGAAATGATATTCTCAATCCACTCAGTGTTCTCAAGGTACCACTGAATTGTTTCTTTCATTCCTTGCTCAAATGTATATGCCGGTTCCCAACCAAGTTCAGTCGTGATTTTAGTATTGTCGATTGCATACCTTCTATCATGACCCGGTCTATCTTTTACATATTTAATTAAGTCCTCTGACTTACCAAGTGTACCAATAATCAGTTTTACAATTTCAATATTAGCTTTTTCATTGTTACCACCGATATTATAAACTTCTCCATCTCTTCCCTTATGAAGAACTGTGTCAATGGCTGAGCAGTGATCAGAAACATGAAGCCAGTCTCTTACTTGCATTCCATCACCATACACAGGAAGATCTTTATCATTAAGACAGTTGTTGATCATAAGTGGAATTAATTTTTCAGGGAACTGATATGGACCATAGTTGTTGCTACATCTTGTTATGTTCACAGGCATACCAAATGTTTCATTGTATGCTCTAACAATCATATCCGCACCGGCCTTTGATGCAGAGTATGGGCTGTTTGGCATGAGCGGCATAGTTTCAACAAACATACCGGTCTCACCAAGTGCACCATATACTTCATCAGTTGACACTTGAAGAAACTTTACTCCTGGCTTGTACTCCTTACAGTACTTATCCTTTGGGTTCACTTTCCAATATTTCTTCGCAGTATCTAATAGCACTTGAGTTCCGATGATATTTGTTGTTAAAAAGACTTCTGGTTCTTCAATGCTTCTGTCCACATGAGATTCTGCAGCGAAGTTTACAACTGAATTAATTTCATTGTTCTTGAAAATATCTTCAATTTTTTCTCTATCTCTAATATCAACTTTTATGAACTCATAATTAGGATTACCGTCGATATCTTTTAGATTCTCAAGGTTCCCTGCATATGTAAGGGCATCTATGTTGATAATCTTGTATCCTGGATGCTTTTCAAGCATTAACTTGACAAAGTTACTTCCAATAAATCCGGCTCCGCCTGTTACTAAGATAGTTTTCATTTCTCTAATCCTCCTGGCTTTTTAGTTCTTCGATAAATCTAGTCAATGCATCTTCCCAATGTGGCATTCTATCTAAAACAGCTTTAGTTGTATTCTCTTTTGATAATCGTGAATTTAAAGGTCTCTTTGCTTTGGTTGGATAATCTTCAGTAGAGATTGGATTTACTTTCATTTCAATTCCAGTTTTCACGAAGATTGACTTTGAAAATTCGTACCAACTGCAGTAACCTTCATTCACACCATGGTAAGTTCCGTAACTATTTGTCTGAACTAAGTTCACAATGAATGCAGCTAAATCTTTTGTATATGTCGGCGCACCTATTTGATCACTTACCACATTGATTTCATTTCTTAATTCAGCTAGATTAAGCATCGTCCTCACAAAATTATTTCCATTTAGTCCATACACCCAAGAAGTTC
>CALGAG010000140.1 GCA_937951995.1 uncultured Bacillota bacterium | reverse complement strand
CCATGTGGGTTGACCACTTTTGAGCTTGCAATGGCATTACATGAATGTGGAAAAGCTGGTGCAGAGGCATTTGATTATGTAGAAATCTATCCTCCACAGGATCCCAATGATGTTTCCTCTCATGTAGCAAGCTGGATGACAATTTATCTATTATCAGGTGTTACCAAAAGGAAATTCAATCTATAGTTTTAAACTGCTGAATAATGATATATTATAGAATAAGAGACCATCTCTATGGTCTCTTATTGGCTATACAATATCATAGTCTGGAGGAGAATATGGAAATACTACTGAATGAAATAATCGAGAATAACAGACATCTTATTGAAGATGGCAAAGTAGCAGACTACATACCAGCACTTGCAAAGGCGGATAGGGAGAAGATAGGAGTTACAGTCGCGGGAAGAACAGGTGCCTTGCTACATACTGCAGGGGATTTTGAGGAGAAGTTCACTCTTCAAAGTATTTCAAAAATAATTTCATTCCTTGTAGCTGCCATGGACATAGGCATAGAGGCCATCTTTGAGAAAGTTGGTTTGGATAGTACTGATGAGCCCTTTAACGCATTTACAAAGCTTGACCTGCCAAACATTCACAAGCCTGCCAATCCTATGATAAATTCAGGTGCCATCCTAACAACTGGCATGATCAAGGGTGATGGTGAAGAGAGATTCCAAAAAATACTGGAGTTAACCAGGAAAATGGCCAACAATCCAAATATCGGCTACGACGAAGAGGTATACATGTCTGAAAAGGAAACCGGTAGTAGAAACAGATCCATGGCATACCTTATGAGCAGCAAGGGAATTCTGGATGGTGATGTTGAGGATGTTCTGGATACTTACTTTAAGCAGTGCTCAATACAGGTTGATACAAGGGACATTGCTAAAATAGGGAGATTTATTTCCAATGGCTGTGAAGGGATAAACATTGATGGTATATCAAGGAAGGACATGTCAATCCTTATCAAAGGCCTCTTATTTACCTGTGGCATGTACAATTACAGCGCAAAATATGCAATTGAGGTGGGAATCCCATCCAAGTCGGGAGTTGGAGGTGGAATCATGGGGATCCTACCAAATGGAATGGGGATAGGAATATTCTCACCTGCCCTTGATGAAAATGGCAACTCTTCAGCTGGAATTGGTATAATAAAGGAATTGTCCAGAAGATTGCACTTTAATATTTTTGATGAAAATATTCTTAAGGCGGAGATAGGTCCGTTTTAGATATCTTATGAGAAGTTGGTGATGAGATGGAAAGTGGATTTGCAATAACTGATGATGGAACAAAGCTTTACTATCGAACAAGTGGTGAGGGTCATCCACTGGTCTGCATCCATGGTTTTGGAGCCGACAGCAGTGCCTACAGATTGACAGAGAAGATACTCTCAAGGAAATTTAAGGTCCTTACCATGGACCTGAGAGGCCATGGGAGGACCATTACCAAGGAAGACAGCATTAGCTTTAAATCCATGGCAAAGGATATTGAAGCACTCCTTGGGCACCTTGATCTGTCAGGGGTCACACTTTTGGGATGGTCCATGGGTGGAGCGGTCTCCCTGGAATACCTAAGAATTTTTGGAGAAGATAGAATAAGGAAGTTGGTTCTTGTTGAAACATCCCCAAGAGTTGTAAATGAAGGGGAATGGAAGTACGGTCTTTTCAATGGAGACTATACCATTGAAACGGCCAATGATGACCTGCTCCAGATTCAAAAAGACTTTATGGGGTTTGCCACTGACTTTATGAAAAGAATGGCCCCCCACATGGATAGTGAAAACCAGGAAATACTAATTAAGACCATGCAGGCCAATAATCCGGATTTTATGGCAATTGTCTGGGACGATATTATAAGGTCTGATTTTAGGGAAACCCTTAGGGGCATTGAGCTTCCATGCCTTGTGATAAACGGTGAGGAGAGCACCTTCTATAGTGTGGAATCTGGAAAGTACCTTGCCCAAATTATAAAAAATGGGAAACACATTACAATCAAGGGTGGTCACCTGGCTCCAATTGAAAGCCCTGTTGAGTTCAACAGGGCAATCGAGAGTTTTATCGAAGAATAGCAAATGATCAACCAGGCCCTCCAAGGAGGGTCTTTAAATTCATAGAAAGGGCATATATTTTTCTGCTACATCATCTTTTGTAGGGGAGAGAATATCCCTTAGAATCTCCAACCCCTTCCTTATCTCATCCTCGCTGACTGCACTGAAGCTAAGCCTAATATACTTTTCCGAATCCTTGTCATTTGTGAAGAAAACCTTTCCTGGAACAATGGCCAGTCCTCTTTTTCCACACTCCTGGTACAGGTCCAGAGCATCAAATCCTTCTGGTAGCGATACCCAAACACTCAAGCCGCCATGGGGTTCCAGATAGGATATTCCCAAATGTTTAAGCTTTTCCAATTCAGAAATCATCATGCCATATCTACCCCTGTAGAAGCCGGTTATTTTTTCAATGTGGTCTCTCCAAAACCCCTTTCGCAAATAGAGGTCAAAGGCTCTTTGCAGATAACCTGAGGAAGAAATATCCGTTGTGTGCTTGGCTTTAATAATGTCCCTTACAAGTGCCTTGGGCAGTGTCATAAAGCCAATTCTGACACCTGGCATAAAGATCTTTGAAAAGCTCTTTATGAATATGACCTGGTCAAATCTGTCCAGGGTCTTTATGGGCAGCTTCTTGTCATCAGAAAAGCTTAGGTCAGTAAGGAAGTCATCCTCGATAATATAGAAGCCGTATTCCCTGGCAAGCCTGAGGACCTCTTTTTTTCTTGTCTCGCTATAGCATATGGTAGTTGGGCTATGGTAATTAGGCATCAGGTAGATAAATTTGGGACGGTACCTTTTTACATAGGATTTGAGTTCATCCAGGTCTATCCCTTCATCATCCATGGGTATTCCAAGAATTCTGGCACCCCTTGACTGGAATGCTGCGAATGCACCTGGGTAGGTGGGGTTCTCAACCAGGATAACATCCCCCTGCTGAATAAGTGTTTTTGATATTATATCAAGCCCCTGCTGTCCACCTGATGTTATCAGTATCTGGTCCTTGGTGGCAGAAATGGAGTAGTGCTCCAATAGAAACTGTGAAATGGATTCTCTAAGGGGTCCAAAGCCAGTGATTTCAGGGTATAGAAAGGCCTGTCCACCGTCCCTGTCAAGAACCTCCACAAGGGATTTCTTGAACTCCTCAATGGGAAAAAGCTCTGGAGTGGGGGATACGCTTGCAAAATCGATACTGTTCTTCAGAAGAGGAAAAATTCCAGAAAGCATGAGCTCCATGTCGCCTTCTTCAACGAGGCTGTTTTCCTTGCTAAAGGAGGGTTTTTTTATGAAAGAGCCACTACCCTTTACCGTGTAAATATAGTTGTCCTGTTCAAGCTGCTTGTAGGCATTGACCACTGTAACATTGTTGACGCCCAGTTGTTTTGCAAGAGCCCTAATGGAGGGCAGCTTTTCTGATTCAAATGTCTCATCCTCAATGGCCTCCCTGATAGCTTCGTAGAGCTGGATATACAAAGGTGAATCCTTTTCCTTGTCTAGTCTGAGTTGGGATAGCATAAGATCATTCCTTTCTGTATGGATACACTTAGTATATCATATTGACGCATGGAAAGCTTGGAGAATAGGCTTGGTGGAGGATCTAAATTGACATATTGTTTCTTTGCTAATAATATAGAGAAAGCAGCATAGTGGAAATAGAAAGAAGGAACTAATATGAAGGACATGTTTTCAACCATTGTGGGAATACTTGCCACGGTTGCACTTCTAGTGATGTTATTGACATACACCGGAGTTCTGGATGAAGCCGCAAAGGGTATTGTAATGCCTATTGTTGGAGTATTGATCTTCCACGAAGGGTACATAAGATATGAAAAACACAAACTATGGGGACTGTTACTCATGGTGGTTTCTGCAGGGGGATTCTTGGTGATCCTGTGGAGGCTAATATCATCGTAAGGAGAGGATCATACCATGAAAAACTATAAACTATTTATATTGCTAACCCTTTTGATTCTGCTTACAACGGCTTGTAGATCAAGCGAAATAGAGCTTTCAGATGTTGACAAGACAGTTGTTGAGAACTATATCAGGTCTGAATACAGGACAGGTGGAAGTCTTGGAAGCACACTTGTTGCTGTTGATATCCTCGGGTCTGACAAGACAAAGGAAGAGGTCTACATCTGGGCATTGATCCAGGAATATTCATTTGCTGAGGCAGATGCAGAGATTGAATCTGGAGCTTCCCTTCCCTTTGTCCTAGAGGTTGATGTGGATGAAGGATTCGCAATAGTAGGCAGCAGGATCCCCAGGGACGGGTCCATGTTTTCCGAGGATGTGAAGAACATATTTCCAGATGAGCTGCAAGAGGAGATTTTAGATTACTCAAATGACCATATTGATGCCCTTGTTGATGAAATGGAGACAAAGGTGCAAGGGCGTCTTGACCTTTCCAGAGAACATAGGCTAGCTGTTGAAAAGTCCATTGAATACGTGATGGAATCACCCTGGGAAAACAGATTGAGGATAGATTTTTCAAAGGTTGATATTGGGAAAATCCCCTCTGAGCTTTATGACAGCCTGTGGACCCATGACGGTCCGGTGGTTTCAGCTAGTATTGATTCATCAGACCTCCTTGTAGAGCTGGGGTCTTCTGATGGACACGACTTTGCAGGTCTGATTTTTGACAAAGAAAAAGGGGAAATAATTGGATATCTCCCCATTCAGTAATTTTAGGGGTTTCAAAGAATGTGGTTGTAATAGGAAACTGGAGTCATTTTTAGTAAAGTATGTTAAAATATAGTTATATTGAGTCAGTAATCAGAAGGAGTATTTCTCTTTGACGTATGGAAGGGAGTGATGATATGGATATAAACAATAGAGTCAGTTCGTGTTGATCAGACAATGATACCTCCACAGGTAAGGTGGAAAAGGAGTTGAAATGTCCCTTGTGTAGAGGCAGGGCAAATTCAGTGGCTAGTATTACTGTGAAGCATTTGGTGAATTCTGTGAATAAGGATAAGGTTAAGAATGTGAATTACGGCATTTGCCTTGAAGAGAACTGTGATATAGTATATTTTTCTACAGATAATATGTTCAGAAGAAATGACCTTAAGGTGGATGTGTGGTACAAAAAAGATGCTGATCCCAAATACATCTGCTACTGCAGCAGGGTCACGGAAGACCAGATTATAGATTCAGTTATAAATAAAGAAGCAAAATCCTTCAAGGAAGTAGTTAAAATAACCGGTGCAATGAAAAACTGTAGGTGTGAGGAAAATAATCCGCTTGGAAAATGCTGCAGTCCACATATAATTGAGACCATAAGGTTTGCACTAAAAAAGAAGGCGATAAACGCATCGGGTACAAGCAAAAAGAACCGTCCCTGATGCTTCTGATGTATGAAGGGGACATACCATGAAAAGTTTTAGGAAAATAATCCTTACTATTTTAATACTGGCGGTTGCAGGATCCATGATCTTCTTTTCCTTTGAGGAGAATCAGAAGTGGTTTGTAAGGTATCTGGACGGCTTCTCAACCCAGGAGAAGGAAGTAGTGGAGATCAGGAACATTCCCGGTGAGGGATTGAGATACATCAACGGAAGATACCTATCCTGGAATGGTGAGAAGATGTCAGTTTCAGACGAGTCAGGCAAGACACTTTGGGAAAGGACCTTTCTTATGGATGATCCGGAGCTTGTCATAAACGACAGCCTGATTGGTGTATACGATAGATTAAGTGGTGAAGGATTTGCGATCAACTTCAATGGAGAGGTAGTGACCCACATTGAGGAGGATTCCAACATTTTTTCTTTCAAACCAGGAAAGGAAGGGCACATCGTCCATATAAAGGAAGAGGGTAGAGAACTGCTTAAGATTTATGAAATGGATGGAATGCACAGGGAGAACCTAATATTCATAGACAACTACCCAATAGATTACACTTTGGAGTCTGGGGCTGCCAGGGTTACACTCTTGGAGCTTGAGAAAGATGGTGTTGCCACCAGAATGGTAAGTTATACCAGTGAGGGTGAAGAGGAGGTCTACTTTGTACCAGATCGGGTCATAGTAAAGGTTCTTAGTATTGGGAGTGACAGGTTGATAGTCACCGAAACAGGAATTTACCTGCAGAAAAAAGATCAGGTTGTTTGGGGAAGGGACCTGCCGCTCCTTAAGGATGTCTTGGTGGATGGTGATGAGATCTATGCCATATACGGGGATAATCTGAGAATCATAGGCAGGGATGGAGAAACAATCAGTGAGGAGACCTTTGGGATTGACTACGAAAGGATCCATGCCCATGGCAAGTATATAGTATTGGCGGGAGAGAAGGACCTGCTTGTCTTCAGGCATATGGAACAAATTGCAAGCCATAGTTTAAATTGGGAGATCGTTGATATTAGAAGCCAGTTCAATGATTTGATTGTAACCACCCAAAATGGTGTAAATATAGTTAGGATAGAAGACAAGGAAGTAGAAGATGAAGTTGAGGAGGGAGCACAATGATAAGGGAGATAGATGCAAAGGGCCTTGCCTGTCCAAAGCCTGTAATACTTACAAAAAAAGAGCTTGATGCCATGGAGGATGGAGCTGTTAGGACCCTTGTTGACAATGTAACTGCACGTGAGAATCTTTCCAAGCTTGCAGGGAGCATGGGATTGGAATTTTCTGTTGAAGACCTTGGAGAAGATATGTTTGCAGTGACCATTGTAAAGTCAGGGGAAGTGGAAGAGGATAAGCCTCCGGTTAAGGCCCATCAGAACCCAGATGGTGGAAGTGTATTGGTCATTCAATCAGACCAGATGGGCAAGGGGGATGAAGAGCTTGGAAGACTTCTTATGAAGAGCTTTATATACACTGTAAATGAGACAAAACCTCATCCAAAGGCAATCCTGTTCTACAACAGTGGAGTCAAGCTGACAGTAAAGGACAGTCCTGTTCTTGACGACCTTCAGGACCTGTTGGATGCAGGGGTTGAGATAATTTCCTGCGGGACATGCCTGGACTTCTACAATTTAAAGGACAATTTAGCCGTTGGGGATATTTCCAACATGTACACCATATATGAAAAAATGCAGTCTGGAACTAACACAATTACGATAGGATGATTTTGATGAATGAATTTGGAATAATTACCTTCCAGTCAACCCACCACGCAATGAGGGCGGAGAAGGTGCTGACAGAGGAAGGAATAAAAACGAAGACAATACCCACACCAAGGGACATAACCCTTAGCTGCGGACTTGCAATAAGGGTAGCCTTTGAAGACCTTGAGACCATAATGGAACTGAAGAGATCTGGAAAGCTTGATTACAAGGAGCTTCATCATTTGCAGACAGTTGACGGAAAAAGAGCCTTAAGAAAACTTGACTAGGAGGTAGGGATGGAATCATTGAAAAGCCTGTATGACGGGGTAGTGCAATCAATAAACTCTTTTCTAAAAAACACGGATGGGGACTTGAACCTGTTTGGGAAAATTGTAATCATAATCCTTATTTTCTTGGCGATAGGGGTTATAGTTAAGGTTGCCAACAGGATCATAGATAGGACCCTAACCTATAAAAGTTTCAGTAAATTTCAGATATCAGACAGAAGAAGGGATACCCTGACAAATATCCTGAAAAAGGTGGTAAAGTACATCCTCTTCTTTATTGGGATAGTGATGTCTTTGGAAATCTTCAGCATAAACACCGCATCCATAATAGCGACTGCAGGTATTGGTGGTCTGGCAATTGGTTTTGGAGCCCAGTCCCTTGTAAAGGACATCATTACCGGCTTTTTCATTCTACTTGAAGACCAGTACGCTGTTGGAGACTATGTACAGATTGATTCCAAGGAAGGCATTGTTGAAGAGCTTGGTGTAAGGGTGACAAAAATCAGGGACTTTACAGGGGAGCTTCATATCATACCAAACAGTTCCATAACAGTGGTCACAAACAGGACAAGGGGTGCCATGAGGGCACTTGTTGATATTTCCATTGCATACGAGGCAGACATGGATAGAGCCATTGAGGTCATGGAAAGGATCAGTGCTGAAATTGGGGAGACCAATGACACTATCCTTGAAGGACCAACTGTACTTGGGGTTGCAAGCTTTGGAAGCTCGGATGTTGTCATTAGGGCAATTGCAAAGACAAAACCAATGGAGCAATGGGCAGTTGAAAGGGAGATGAGAAAACGGTACAAGCAGGCCTTTGACCGTGAAGGCATAGAGATACCATATTCAAAGGTTGTAGTCTATGGAGGTGGAGACAAGTAATGCTATACTACAAGGTTGGAGACCAGGTAACATTGAAGAAGGGGCACCCATGTGGGGAGAACCATTGGGAGGTATTAAGGACAGGAGTTGATATCAAACTTAAGTGCATGGGGTGTGAAAGGCAGATTTGGCTTACCAGGATCGAGTTTGAGAAAAGGGTCAGAAAGATTCTTGTGGAGGATAAGTGGATAAGCATTGTCCATCATAAGCCGGAGGGGAGTGCTGAGTAGCTGGCATTGTATAATCAAAGGGAGAATATTTCTCTCTTTTTTGTTTTTTGATGCAACCTTTTTGATGAAAATCCGTCTAAAGTGTAAGGAGGGTTGAAGGTGACAGAAAACCAGATGATCAATGGACTGATAAAGGGGCAGGAGGATGCCTTTAGACAAATGATGCAGCTGTATGGAAACAAGCTTCTCGGGACCTGTTACCTGATACTCAGAGACAGGGAGGAAGCCGAGGATGTTGTCCAGGAGACCTTTATAAGGGTGTTCAGGAACATCCGGACCTTCAATGGGAAAAGCAGCCTCTACACCTGGATCTATAGAATTGCAATTAACCTTTCAAGGGACAGGCTAAGAAAGAAGACATACGATATGAGCCTGAATGAAGAGCTTGTTGGCGATGCAGATACCCTGGAGATACTTGAACACAGGATGGATATGGAGGAGCTTAAGATCAGTCTTGCAGAACTAAGTCCAATTTACAGGGAAGTCCTGGTACTTTTCTACTATCAGGACCTTAGCATATCAGAGATTTCAGACCTTTTGAAGGAAAAGGAAGGAACCATAAAGAGCAGACTGTCAAGGGCAAGGAAAATTCTGGCCAAAGAAATGCAGAAGGGAGGTTCTGAAGATGAATAGAGACGACTTTATAAAGGATGATATAAAGAAAATTTTTGATGATGAAGCATCAGAGATTAAGTTTACGGACGAAATGATGGAAAATGTCCTGGACCAGACAACCCGGTCAGGGAAAGGAAAAATTAGAAGGATCCTAAACTATGAGCTTCAGATACCCTTGATACCTGCAGCTGTGGCTGTGGCGGCAATCCTTGCAGTCTCAATCCTGCCTGAGGGAATCTTGGAGAAGCAGTACAGGTTTACTGCAATTGAAATGGCCGGGTCCCAGGTTATGGTTCAGGAGGATAAAGAGGTGACAAGAAGATGAAGATGAAAATAAGGGTGAAGACGCTACTTTTAGGGATGATTGTCTTGGCTGTGGGCTACCTCTGGGTGATTCCCCAATCTACACTGGCAATAGCAAAATACCTGGACGGCAAGGATTCCCCAAGGGCGGGTCTGTTCTATGAAAGACATATCAAGATGGACGATTCCATCCAGGGAAGACTTGACTATGCACAAAGTCTCGTAAAGTACTTTGGGAAGTTCACAATCTACCAGCAAGGCTGGGGCGGAGGAGAGGAAACCAGCCGGGAGGATTTGATCAGGGCAGAGGAGTTGCTCCAGGAAATCCTCCAAATGGAGCCATCACCAAGAGAAGAAAAGTTATACATGGATGCATATAGGATGAGAATGGATATAGCCATCGCAAAAGGAGATGTGGATGGATTAAGACAGCTGATATACTTAGGTGAAAACCATAAGGAAATCATGATGGATGAGGCATCGCTCTACAAGGCCTATCTGCATTTTACCAACAGGGAATTTGAAGAAGCCAAAATTATTGTGGATAGACTCAAACAGAAAGGACTGGATGATCCAAGACAGGAGATTCTGCTGGCTGAAATTCATCTTGCCAATGGTGATGTTAAGGGAGCAAGAGACCTCTACAAAAAACTCCAGAGGAGGGATTGGAGAAGTTTAAAGGACACTTACTTTGCATCTCCAACATTTGGTCACAGAAATTTCTGGCTGGATGAATCCCGGAGCCTTCTAGAGGGAAACAACAGGATCAAGGGAAGGGTCACCTTTGAGGGAGAGCCCATGGCATTTGTGGAAATCTATATCCTTAGTGCTGATGGAGGTGTGAGAATCGGAGGAGAATCCTTTGTAGCAATCACCGATGAGAAGGGGTATTTTGAAACCCTTCCTCTTTCGGATGGAATATATGATGTAGGCCTTGGACTGGATGGAAGCCTATTGACTGACAAGGTCTTCCAGAAAAGTGAGACAGGATACGTTCAGGTCCCTGGAGATGACTTTATTGAGTATACCTTCAGAGACACCTTCCAAGTCTATTCACCTCAGCCTGGTTCAGTTGTTGAAGACGACCTGTTCACAGTGTCATGGGAAGAGGTTCCGGAGGCGGATTACTACACAGTTGAGCCTGTAATATTTTCAAATCCCCTGGAAAGATCAGGAGGGTCTTTTAGGAGTCCCATTGAAGATATTGATGGAGAGGGAAGGTTTAGGGGGACAAGTGCAGAATTTAGGATATCAGACTTCAGAAACCAAACCGGTGGGATGACCTTTGAGGGAGAGGAATGGCTTCTGGGCTCGGGTGCTGTACTTGGCAAGTTCCTACCAGGAGGGGAGTACCCCATAATCGTAAATGCATATGACAAAAACAACCAACTCATAACAAGCAGCTTTCCCATGAGAACCTATTACGACAAGATTCCAAGCATAGTTGTGGAGGGAGAACTTTCACCTGGTCAGAGGCTCGTTGCCCAGATGAAGTACCCCGAAGCCATAGAGTACTACGAGGAAGTCCTGCTGGAGGAGCCAGACCATATTGAAGCAATATCAAGCCTTGTGAAGATTTACGGAATAGGCTGGAAGAAGGGAGAGAAGAAGCTGGATAGGGCCTTTGAGCTCCTGGAGAGGGTGGATGATGAAAGATTGGCATCCAACCTTATTAACAGCATAAGCTTCGAATTGGAGGCAGATGAGATTCTGGGATCTGAAGAGAAGATTATGGACATGATAGCCATACTTGAAAAGTATAATGAAGATGATGCCCATTACGCCCGGTTCAAGTACCATAGGGCTAAGGGGAACTACAGGGAAGCAAGGGATTCACTTGAGAATCTGGAAAATTTCCTGCCTGATACCCTTGTGTTCCTTCACATATACTTTGGAGATTATGACCTGGCGGTAGAGAGGCTTTTGGATGACAGGTTCTACCCTTCAAGACTACAGGGAGAGACCTTCAGGAGTGCAATCCTTGGTCTTGGAGAAAATCCACCATCAGCTGATGAGATGGAAGCCCTGAGAGAGTTCCTTCTTGAGATGATTAATGGCGGTGCCTATGAACGTAAGGTGGTGATATATAACAGGCTTGTCAATAATGTAGACAACCAGGATATCCTGACAATTGCGGATGAAATATACAACGAAAGGCATTGGAATTATTGATTTCCAAACTAAATTCCTCTCTTCTGGGTATACTATTAGTATCCAGAACGAGAGGAGTTTTATTATGAAAAATTTCAGCTTTTACACACCCACCATGATCAAGTTTGGAAAGGGTAGCATAGAGAAGCTTCCAAAGCTTGTGGAGGGAAAATACAGGAGGATACTCCTCCATTACGGAGGAGGAAGTATAAAAAAGAACGGTATTTACGAGGATACAATAAACCAGCTTGAAAAGTCCGGTGTCCAGGTCTTCGAGCTTGGAGGGGTCAAGCCCAATCCGGCCCTTTCAATGGTCCGTGAGGGTATAAGAGTTGTGAGGGATAATGAGATCGACCTTATACTTGCAGTGGGTGGAGGTAGTGTCATTGACTCTGCCAAGGCCATAGCCCTTGGTGCCTTAACTGATGCAGATATCTGGGACTTCTTTCTTGGAAAGGAAAAGGTGGAAAGGGCCCTTCCGGTGGGAGTTATACTTACAATACCCGCAACGGGAAGCGAAGCCAGCATGGGTAGTGTCATAACAAATGAAGATGAAAATCTGAAGCTGGCAGTAAACCATGACCTGCTAAGGCCTGAGTTTGCAATCATGGATCCGGAATACACCATGTCCCTACCAAAGGACCAGACCTTTGCAGGTGTAATGGACATTCTTTCACATATATTTGAAAGATATTTTACCAAGACCGAAAATGTTGATCTGACTGACAGCCTTGCAGAAGCCACCATGAGAACGGTAATAAGCAATGCCTACAAGCTATTGAAGAATCCTGACGATTACAATGCCAGGGCTGAGATAATGCTGGCAGGAACCATAGCCCACAATGGTCTCTTGGGTCTTGGAAGGGAGGATGACTGGTCAAGCCATCAGCTTGGACACCAGCTCAGTGCACTTTACGGGGCCACCCATGGAGTGACACTTGGAATAATATTCCCTGCCTGGATGAAGTATGTATACAGGGAAGATCTTGATATATTCAACAAGTTTGCAGTGAATGTTTTTGGAGTGTCAGCTGCAGGAAACACAAAAGAGCATGTTGCCCTTGAGGGCATCAGGAGATTTGAGGAGTTCCTCAAAAAGATCGGCCTGCCCAGGACCCTTACAGAAGCAGGGTTGCCTACAGATGAATACGAGAGAATGGCTGACCTAGCAACATCCATGGGAAGCTTTGGGGCTCTTAAGAAGATTGACAGGGCAGATGCCATAGAAATCTACAAGCTGGCGGAATGATTATTGGGGCCTATTTGGGCCCTTATTTTTCTGGAGTGAATCTGGTATACTTAAAACAGATGATATGGGGGAGGGAAACATAATGAGATATGCTTACGGATACTACAAAAAAGCAGCAGACTACATAATGGAAAGAATTGGAGGAGAGGTCAAGTTTGGCCTGGTTCTAGGATCAAGCCTTGGGGGACTGGCGGAAAAAATCAAGGATCCTGTGGTGATTGACTACAAGGAGATTCCCAACTTCCTCCTGTCAACAGTTGAGAGCCATGCTGGAAAGCTGATAGTTGGAAATTTGGGAGATAAAAGGGTGGTCTGCATGAGCGGGCGCTTTCACCATTACGAAGGATATGACTTTGAAAGACTTGCTATACCAATAAGGGTATTCAGGCTTCTTGGAGTTGAAACCCTTGTTCTCACAAATGCAGCTGGAGCAATCAATACTGATATGGTGCCAGGGGACATTATGCTAATAAATGACCATATAAAGCTGCAGGGTCAGAGTCCTGTGAGAGGGAACAACATCCCTGAGTTTGGCCCAAGATTCTTTGATGTCTCTGACATGTACACCAGAGACCTTAGGGACCTTGCAAAGAGAATAGGAGATAAGGAGGACATCAAGCTCAAGGAGGGGGTCTATTTCTACGCAACAGGACCCCAGTTCGAGACCCCGGCTGAAATAAGGGCCATGAGAATTCTAGGTGGGGATGCCGTTGGAATGTCCACTGTAACAGAGGCAATAACAGCTGCCCATTGTGGGATCAAGGTGCTTGGAATATCCCTGATTTCTAATATGGCAGCGGGAATAACCGGAAACCCAGTTACCACCCAGGAGGTAAATGAAATCGGTGAATTGTCCGAAGACAAGGTTGAAAGGCTTATAAGGGAAATAATCAAGGAAATCTAGGAGGTGCACAATGGAGAGACAGGACAGGGACCTGGCCTTTATGCTACGCTATGAAAATGTGGCCTGGTATGAGGATGGGAAGGTCAAGATTCTTGATAGGAGGGTTTATCCTACCTCGGTCAGGTATGAGGTTTGCAATAGTCACCAGGAGGTGGCCCAGGCAGTGACCGATATGGTGACACAAAGTGCCGGACCCTACACGGCAGCCGGAATGGGAATGGCCCTGGCAGCCTATGAGGCCAGGGAGATGAAGGAAGTGGACCAGCTGGAGTACTTAAGAAAGGCTGCAGAGACCATCGCCACAGCAAGACCCACCACAACAAAGAGGATGAGGATCATTGTGGAGGGATGTCTTGAGATTGCAGAGACTGCATTAGAGGAAGGTAAAAGGGTTGATGAGGCAATCTTCCTACACACTGTAGACCATACGGAAAACAGGTACAAAAGAATTGGCAAGGTTGCCGTAAACCTTGTGGACCTGTTTCCAGACAAGGGAACAATCATGACCCAGTGCTTTGGAGAGACAATTGTTGGACTGATGCTAAGGGAGGCAAAGGAGAGGAACAAGGACATAAAGGTCATCTGTCCAGAGACCAGACCCTACTTCCAGGGAGCCAGGCTTACTGCCAGCGTTGCCCAGGACCAGGGCTTCCACACCACCGTTATAACTGACAACATGCCAGCCTATGTGATGGAAAAGAAGAAGGTTGACCTATTCACATCGGCTGCGGATGCCATATGCCTGGATGGCCACATAGTCAACAAGATTGGGACCTACCAGATCGCAATTGTTGCCAAGCATCTTGGAATTCCATACTTTGTAACAGGAATACCCGACAAGGGTCATGATACCATTGACACTGTAACAATCGAGGAGAGGGATCCCGAGTTTGTTCTTCAGGCAATGGGGGTGAGAACTGCAATGGAGGGAGTCAATGGATTCTATCCATCCTTTGATGCAACACCACCCCATCTAGTCAGTGGAGTGGTCACTGACAGAGGCATATTCTCAGCGTACGACCTCCACAGGTATTTCAAGGAGGGAGAGAAAGCAGAGCTGGTCCTCTAATGGGTCTGGACAATTGAAACAAGAAAGTGTAAACTATAGGTAATATGGGAAAAGGTTTTCCGAAGAAAAATGGAGGTGCTGTAATGAATTTGAAATACGCAGAGAGAATGAAAAACATGAAGGCTTCAGAAATAAGAGAGCTTTTGAAGGTTGCTGCCCAGCCTGGAATCATATCATTTGGTGGAGGTTTTCCTGCTCCAGAGCTGTTTCCAGTAGAAGAGATGATAGCCGTATCTAAGCAGGTCATTGAAGAAAAGGGATCACAAGCCCTTCAATACGGACCTACAGAAGGTTATCAGCCCCTAAGAGCTGCAATAGCAAAGAGAATGGAGAAGATGCAGGCATTTGTAGAAGACAAGGATATCCTTGTAACAAGTGGTTCGCAGCAAGGATTGGATTTCTCAGCAAAGCTGTTCATTAACCCAGGAGACACAATAATACTTGAAAAGCCAAGCTATCTTGGAGCTATCAATGCATTCAAGGCCTACGAGCCAAACTTTATCGACATTGAGCTTGAGGATGACGGAATGAATATGGAAGAGCTTGAAGAGGCCCTTAAGACAGGCTCAAATGTTAAGTTCATCTACGTGATACCGGATTTTCAGAACCCATCAGGCAAAACCTGGTCTGTGGAAAAGAGAAAGAAGCTAGTTGAGCTTGGAAACAAGTACGATGTTGCAATAATTGAGGATAACCCATATGGAGAGCTTAGGTTTGAAGGGGAATTGCTTCCATCAATCAAGCATTTTGATACAGATGGAAGGGTAATCTACCTGGGAACATTCTCAAAGATTCTTTGTCCAGGATTCAGACTTGGATGGATTGCCGCATCACCGGAGATTCTAAACAAATATGTACTTATGAAGCAGGGAGCAGACCTACAGTCAAGTACAATATCACAAATGGAAGTTGCCATGTTCCTTGAAAAGTATGATATAGAGGAGCACATCGAAAAGATCAAGGAAGTCTACCTGAGAAGAAGAAACCTTATGATAAACGTTATGAAGGAAGAATTCCCTGAGGGAGTTACCTATACAATACCTGAGGGTGGACTCTTCACATGGGTTACCCTACCTGAGCACATCAATACAAGAGACCTTGCAGTAAAGGCTCTTGAGAAGAAGGTTGCATTTGTGCCAGGAGGATCATTCTATGCAAATGGTGGTCATGAAAACAGTATGAGACTAAACTATTCTGCAATGGAAGACGAAAAGATTGTAGAAGGAATGAAGCTTCTTGCAGGTGTAATAAAGGAGTCAATGAAGTAGAAGAAAACCCCGGAAATTTATTTCCGGGGAATTTTTTTGTCGGGGGGGAGAGCTTTATGGTAAGGAGAAAGACTCTTGATAAGAAATACATATACATTCGGGATGGGCAGAAGTGCTTTTATTGTGGAAAAGCTCTCAAGCCTGGACAAATGACCCTGGACCACTATCAACCCCGCTCAAAAGGGGGAACTGACGACTATTTCAACCTGGTATCCTGCTGCAGGCTGTGCAATAAATACAAAAAAAACAAAATCCCTGTGGATAAAGAAAAGATCCATTTGGAACTTTTCCACAGGGCATGGAAGGACAAAAGAATCATATGGGCGGTGAAGGGTACAGGGAGAAAGGAATCCGAAGAAATAATAAAGAGGATCACCAGCATCCAATGTGTGGAGGAAGAATCCATTGCTCGTGGAGACAGGATAACCCTTTACATACATAACAATGTAATAATCAGGATGGATGGAGACAGGATGGGTATCCTATAGACCTAGTCTCTCTCAAAATCCATTTTGTCGATACTGTCCCTCATGTCCCTGAACATTGATTCCAACCAGGTGTAGAACTGAAGGACCTCACCAATCTTCAATGAATAACTCACCAGAGATTCCCTTAAGTCATCTTCTTCAACCTTATCCAGCAGGGTTGCAATATCCCTGGAGATGGAGTTGAAGATTTTTTTATTGTTGCCAATTACGGAAAACCATTTTTCCAGATAGGTATTTGAGAAGCTAGAGTAAAGATTTTCCTCAGCCTTGTAAAGGTCCTTTCTGACACCCTTTCTCCAGGTCTGTTCAACCATCTTGGCATCCTGTAGACTGTGAATTCCCGTGCTCATGGAGGTCTTGCTCATGCCCAGCTGTCCGCTCATTTCATCCAGGGTCATGGGGGAGTCCTCCAGAAACATCAGGGAGAACAACCTTGATTCCGAAAGGTTCAATCCATAGAAATTTATCTGCTTTGCAAGGGCTGCAGTAGCCTTGTTCTTTATTTCCTCAACTTGATTTGCAATCTTTGATCTATCCTCTGACATTTTATCCTCCTAATTGTTTCTCGGCGTTTAACAAGCTAAAGTACACTATTTACTTCTAATATAGATTATTATCCAAACAAAATCAATATGGATAATATAGGGAAAATAGTGTATAATCATTATTGTACAGAAAAAACTGAACAAACGCAACATACAATACAAACGGAATCATCCCTTGACAATTTATGAAAAACCTGTATAATAGATAAATGGAGCCTCAAAGAAATTCTGTTGAGGTTTTTTCTGACCAAAATCAGGAATATTTCGATTGGATCTCTTGTTTTAGGGAAGGTTGCTGTATAAGTATGGACCAGTCAACGAGGATTCAACTGATATAAAATATAAAATTAAGATGTATGAGAACGGGGTGAATGGATGAAAAAAATTGTAGTTGAAGATTTGACAAAGGTCTTCGGGAAGAATCCCAAGCTTGGGATCAAGCTACTGAAGGAAGGCAAGTCAAAGTCTGAGATTCTTGAGAAGACAGGCATGACTGTTGGAGTCAACAGGGTTTCCTTTGAGGTGAATGCCGGTGAGGTGTTTGTAATAATGGGCCTGTCAGGAAGTGGGAAATCAACCTTGATCCGTTTGGTGAACAGACTTATTGAGCCTTCACATGGAAGTATAATGATAGATGGTGAAGACCTGTCAAAGATGGATAAGAAAAAATTGATTGAAACCAGAAGGAAAAAACTGAGCATGGTATTCCAGAATTTCGGTTTATTCCCACACAGAACAATTATTGAGAACACTGGCTATGGACTGGAAGTCCAGGGCTATGAAAAATCTGAAATCCAGGAAAAATCCAAAAGGGCACTGGAGATGGTAGGCCTCAAGGGCTATGAAGACCAGTATCCCAACCAGCTTTCCGGAGGAATGCAGCAGAGGGTTGGATTGGCAAGAGCCCTTGCAAACGACCCGGATATTCTTCTTATGGATGAGGCATTTTCAGCACTTGACCCGCTGATCAGAAAGGATATGCAGGATGAGCTTCTTGAGTTGCAGCAGTCAATGAAGAAGACCATACTATTTATTACCCATGACCTTGATGAGGCACTTAAGATCGGGGACAGGATAGCCCTAATGAAGGATGGGTTAATTGTTCAGATAGGTACTCCCGAGGAGATCATGACAAATCCTTCAAATGACTATGTAGAGAAATTTGTTGAGGATGTTGACAGGTCAAAGGTTTTCACTGCGGCACATGTAATGATAAAGCCTGAGACCATACAGATTGAAAAACACGGTCCAAGGGTTGCCCTGCAGAGAATGAAGAAGGCTGGAATATCCAGCGTATATGTAACAAAGAACAATCAGGAGCTTTATGGAATAGTTACAGCTGAGGCAGCTGCACAGGCAATCGACAATGGCGTAAAGGACCTTGAAGATATTGTAGAAAAGGAAGTTCCAACAGTACCACCTGATATATCCTTGAACGACTTGTTTAAGGTAATATACGACACTCCCATACCCGTTGCGGTAACCGAAGGTAAAGTACTGAAGGGAATAATCGTCCGAGGAGCCGTTCTGGCTGCCCTGTCGGGAAACGAGGTGAATCTGGATGAATAATATACCACAATTACCTTTGGTGAGATGGGTAGATACAATGGTAAGATACCTGAGAAGCAATGCAAGATGGTTCTTTGATCCCATCAGTGATTTTTTGGATACCTTTGTAGACGGTGTAAGTGCAGTCTTGATGTTCCTGCCACCACTGGCCTTTATAGCCTTGATGGTGATAGTTACAATTTACCTTACAAAGAAGGTGTGGGGACTGCCGGTATTTGTTCTGCTGGGTCTAACCCTTATTTGGAACCTCAACTATTGGGAGGGAACGATGCTTACCCTGGCACTGATACTTTCGGCCAGCCTTATAGCCATTGTCTTTGGTATTCCACTGGGAATATGGATGGCTAAAAGTGAAACGGTAGAGAGTATTGTAAAGCCGATTCTTGACTTCATGCAGACAATGCCCGCATTTGTTTACCTAATACCCGCAGTTTCATTCTTTGGAATCGGAATGGTTCCTGGAATAATTGCTTCTGTTATTTTTGCAATGCCTCCTGTCGTAAGACTTACAAACCTTGGGATTAGAGAGGTTTCAAGGGAGCTTATTGAAGCATCCGATGCATTTGGATCGACAGGAACACAAAAACTGTTCAAGGTTCAGCTTCCACTTGCCAAGAGTACAATAATGCAGGGAATCAACCAGACAATCATGCTTGCCCTATCAATGGTGGTAATAGCATCCATGATCGGTGCAGAGGGTCTTGGAACAGAAGTGTATAGGGCAATTGGTAGAAACCAGGCAGGTCAAGGATTTGCATCAGGTATTGCAATTGTAATACTTGCCATCATTCTTGACAGGCTGATACAGGTAATGAACAAGAAGAAGTACTGATTTGGGACAACACTTATTTCAATACGGAAATAAGTAATGATATATCAAAGGAGGAATTTAGTTTATGTTTAACAGGAATTTTAAGAAGGTGGCATTGGTTGCCATAGCAGTTTTTGCCCTTGCCTTGGCAGGATGTGCAAGCGACGGTGGAAACGGTGGAGAAGCGGGATCTCTTGGAGACCAGCTTAACTACACAATTACAGGAATCGATGCAGGAGCTGGAGTTGTGCGTTCAGCAGAGCAGGCAGTTGAGGACTATGGACTACCATACACAGTTCAGACTAGTTCAGGTGCTGCAATGACACAGGCACTGGGTGATGCAATTGCCAACGAAGAGCCAATCATTGTTACTGGCTGGAATCCACACTGGAAATTTGCAGCCTATGACCTTAAGTATCTTGATGATCCAAAGGGATCATTCGGAGAAGCAGAAGACATCCACTCAATTGCAAGAATGGGATTAAGTGAAGATATGCCAGAGGCATACCAGATACTTGACAACTTCTATTGGGAAGGATCAGACATGGAAGATGTTATGATCGAAGTAAACGATGGTGCCGAGCCAGCTGATGTTGCAAGACAGTGGGTTGACGACAATCAGGACAAGGTAGCAGAGTGGACTGAAGGAGTAGACCCGGTTGATGGTGTTGAGATCAACCTTGCATATGTTGCATGGGATTCTGAAATTGCATCAACAAATGTAATAGGAACTGTACTTTCAGACATGGGTTATGATGTAACCCTTACCCAGGTTGAAAACGGACCAATGTGGGAAGCTGTAGCTTCAGGACAGACTGATGCAATAGTAGCTGCATGGTTGCCTGGAACACACGGAGACCACTATGACAATTATGAGGGAGAGTTTGACGATCTTGGTGCGAACCTTGAAGGTGCGAGAATAGGTCTAGTAGTTCCTGCATATTTGGATATCAATTCAATAGAAGATCTAGTGGAATAATTTGGACATTAAAATGGTAACCCTTTGGGTTACCATTTTTTTCAACCTATTTTGGAAGCCTTACCTTTATTGTTGTTCCCTTGCCAAGGCTACTCTTAAGGTCAATTGAACCACCGTGGCTTTGGACAATGTGCTTGACAATAGAAAGCCCAAGACCAGACCCACCGACTTTTTTTGACCGGCTCTTGTCAACCTGATAGAATCGTTCAAAAATCCGAGACTGGTCTTCATCGGGAATCCCTATCCCCGTATCAGATACCTGGATTATGGCTCCATCAGATTCTGGAAACACTGACAATGTAACCCTTCCGCCATTCTCCGTATATTTGATTCCATTGTCCACAAGGTTATATATAAGATCCTCAATCATCCTCCCGTCGCCATCTATCCAAACCGGCTCTCCCACAAATTCAAGGGCAACTTCCTTGTCCCTTGCCCTTATCCTAAGCTGGTTGATGATATCCTCGGAAATCCTGTCCAGTTGTAGCTTCTCAAACTCCTGGGCCTTTGGAGCTCCATCAAGCCGTGAAAGACTGATGATATCATCAATCAGGTTCAAGAGCCTGGTGCCTTCCTTGCGTATTATTCCGGCAAATTTGATTGTATCGTCCTTGTCCGTCGTTCCTGAAGCTATCATTTCCGCAAATCCATTTATGCTGGTCAGGGGCGTCTTTAACTCATGGGATACATTTGCTGTGAAATCGCGACGAATCTTCTCCGCCTCCCTAAGCTCACTTAAGGCCATGTCAATCTGCCTCTTCTGATGGTCAATTGTCTGAATAAATGGCCTCACCTCCGGATATATTGATGCTTCCTGGACCTTTTTGCCGGAAAGGATGCTTTCAATATTGTCTGTTGCCCTCTTTATGGGTGCAAGTATCAGTTGGGTCAACTTGCTGGATAGGACGAACAGGATTACCAGAAGAAATACTAGTATACCTATCATTGCAGGTATCATTGCCAGGAAGATTTCCCAAATTGTAACAATGCCTGGATCCGCAAGGTTTGAGTAATAGTCCTTGATCAGGAATGAAAGCACGACTTGGGTTACAAGCATGGTAATGGTCATTATGGCTGCAAGATAAACATAAATCCTCTTTTCCATCTAAAAATCACCTCCGAACCTGTAGCCGATACCACGAACGGTCTGGACAGATTCTCCACTGTCACCCAACTTCATGCGAAGGGTCCTGATATGGACATCCACAGTACGGGTTTCTCCCTCAAAATCAAAACCCCATACCTGGTTCATTATCTTATCCCTTGAAAGGACTATCCCCTGGTTTTCCATAAGATATTGGAGGAGGTCAAACTCCTTGGGGGTTAGGACAACTTCCTTGTCCTCAGCCGTTACCCTGTGTTTTTCCCAGTCAAGACATATTCCATTGATGCAAAGCTTATCAGGGGTCTTTTTCCCTCCTGACCTTCGGAGAACAGCCCTTATTCTTGAAATCAGCTCCATAACCCCAAAGGGCTTATCCATGTAGTCGTCAGCACCCATGTCAAGAGCCCTCACCTTGTCGAATTCGCTGGTTTTGGAGGTAAGCATTATTACAGGCAAGTCCGAGGTCTTGGGGTTTCTTCGAATCCGTGACAGAATTTCATAGCCATCCTCTCCAGGCAGCATGATATCAAGGAGTAGAATATCCGGCATTTTACCCAAGTCCAGCTCCTTGCCGCTTTCAAAGCCCTCTGCCTCAAAGCCCGCATTCTTAAGGGCATACAAAATAAGCTCCCTTATGCTCTCGTCGTCCTCAACGCAATAAATCAGACTCATTCCTATCAACTCCCGTTGTAATGGTCTCCTGTTATGGCATAGTAAACCCACTCTGCAATATTCTGAGCATGGTCACCGATTCTTTCAAAATATTTGGCAATCATCATAAAGTCTATGGCCTGCTCACTGGAGCCCTTGTTTTCCCTAATATACCCAATGAGCTCCTCCTTAATAACATCAAATAGGTCATCAACCACATCGTCGTAGAGGATTACCTGCTTTGCCAGTTCCACATCCTTCCTTACAAATGCATCGATGCTCTCCCGCACCATCTTAATTGTAGCGTCTCCCATCTGGGGGATGTGGACCAATTCCTTAAGGTAGGTCTGGTCTGCCAGCATGATTGTGATTTCAGAAATGTCCGCAGCCTGGTCCCCTATCCTTTCCATGTCCGTGATCATTCTAAGGGCGGTGGAAATCAATCTCAGGTCCCCCGCAACAGGCTGCTGACGAAGTATCAGCTTCATTGCAAGGTCCTCAATTTCCCTTTCCTTGTTGTTTACCTCCCTGTCTCCCTCCACAACCCGTCTTGCCAGGTCAACATTCTGGGTTTTAAGTGCCGATACAGCTGCTTCAATGGAGCTCTCCACAAGGTTTCCCATGGAGACCAGCTCTTCGTTGAGAGTATCCAATTCTTGATCAAATCTGCTTCTCATATAAACCATCCTTTATTAGTATTTTCTATTGTAATTATAATACCCAACTGTAAAGATACCTCTTGCAATATGTAAAGTTTATGTTAAATTTAATTATAGAGGGTGGAAATCCAACCCAAAAACATGACAAAACATTTGAAAAAGAGCCCAAGTTGTGTTATACTACTTTAGTGTTCCTTGCCCTATTAATGAAAATAGGGCCGATAGTCCATAGGGAGGTGAAATAAATGAGAAAATATGAAGCGATGGTAATCTTTTACCCTAATCTTGAGGAAGAAAAAAGAAACGCTTTGCTTGAGAGATTCAAGAAGATAATCGAGGCAGGCGGTACAGTAACAACAGTAGATGAATGGGGAATGAGAAAGCTTGCATATCTGATCGACGATTTGGCTGAAGGATACTACGTACTGATTAACTTTGAATCAGGAGCGGATGTAGTCAATGAGTTCGATAGAATTGCCAAGATTTCAGACGGCATTATGAGACACATGATCACTAGAGACGAAGAATAATCTAAGGGACGGTGAGTATTTTGAATAATGTTGTTCTAATCGGAAGACTGACAAGGGACCCTGAACTGAGATATATACCAAATTCAGGAACTCCAGTGTCAACATTCACGTTGGCTGTAGACAAGAATCTTTCGAAGGAAAAGAAAATGGAAATGGAATCAAAAAATCAGCCTACAGCTGATTTCATTAGAATTGTCGTATGGGGAAAGCAGGCAGAGAACTGCGCCAACTTCCTTAACAAGGGGAAATTGGTCGGGATAAACGGCAGGATTCAGACTGGAAGCTATGATGATAAGGATGGAAAGCGAGTTTACACAACTGATGTTGTGGCAAACAGCGTTGAGTTCCTTGAATGGGGAGACAACAACCAGAAATCATCAGGTTCAACAGGCTCGGACTTCTCCGATATTGACGGATTTCACCCTACCGACAATGACGATATTCCATTCTAATCAAGGAGGGGAAAAGGATGCAAAGAAGGTTTAAGCCTAGAAAGAAAGTGTGTAGCTTTTGTGCAGACAAATCAACACATATCGACTATAAAGATGTAAGCAAGCTTAAGAAGTATATAACTGAAAGAGGAAAGATTCTTCCAAGAAGAATTTCAGGAAATTGCTCAAAGCATCAAAGACAACTTACAATTGCAGTCAAGAGAGCAAGACAAGTTGCCTTGTTGCCATATAGCGCTGACTAAGAGAGAGGGAAACCTCTCTTTTTTCTTTACGGTTATACAAAGACCACAAGCGGGCTTTTAATTATATTGGAATTAATATATAATCAATGATAGGCATACTTTGGACAATGACCTGAAATGACACTATTGAGCAGACTTGAGGTGAGATTTTTGAAAGACGACAATAAAATGGTTCAGCCAGTGATAGAGGGAGCAGGAGCAACGGCACTTGTGGTACTGGTTGGCCTCTTATCAATTTACCTGACCCCTCTGGTACTCATTCTCTACCCGGTAGGTGCAGTGGTATACGGAATCAAGAACGGTGTCAACCCAGCGGCTGGCGTAATAACAATAGCCTCCCTGATAATTGGATTGGGCACTGGGGATTTCATCAGCGGAATTATCCTACTGATACTCTTTGGACCACTTACAGTAGCCCTTGCATATGGGATGAAAAAACGAAGGAGGCCCTTACAGGTACTTGTGACCGGATCCCTGGTTTTTTTCACCAGTACACTGATGGTGTTCTACCTTGCCGATTCCCTGACTGGCCTGAGCATAATAAACCAGCTGGAGAACGCCTTTAAGGAGACCCTATTCATCCAAATTGACATGCTCAAGGGTATGGGGCTTAGCAACTACGAGATAGACAGCGCCAGAAGGATGCTGGAGGATGGATACAGGTATATCATATTGATACTACCCTCCATACTTATGTTCCTGGCACTTTTGGTTAGCCATGTAAATTATATCATTACAGTATGGCTCCTAAGGAAGCTGAACATCGGAATATTGCAGATGCCATGGCTTCATAGGTTTACAGTACCCAACAATTTCGCCCTTGGAGTATTGGTGATGTTTGCGGGAGTTTTCATTGGCAGAAGTTTGGATGGAACATATTATGAAACAATATTTCTGAACCTGCTTGTCCTGATAGGTGTAGTTTTCATACTACAGGGACTTGCAGTCGTAAGCTTCTTCTTGATCAAATGGAAGATGAACGCTTTTACAAGAGGATTGGTTGTATTTTTGGCCATTGCATTTTCCCCGGTATTGACCGCCGTCTCCCTTATTGGCGGATTGGATGTAGTGCTCGATTTCAGGAAGCTAAGAAGAAAACCCCAGTAGGAGGAAGAAGATGAAATATAAAATATTTACCTGGTCTGATACCAAGCTGTATCTGCTGGTCATAGGCCTAAGCGTACTTATAATTGCACTGTTTCAGCCAATTGTAGCATTTGTAATGGGCTTGGTCCTGGCATATCTTGTATACTACAATCACAGAAAGATTGAGGAAAAGAATAAGGAGCTTGCAAAATACATCGAAGGCCTTTCCCATGATTTTGACTCAGCTGCCAAGCATGCCATCTTCAATATGCCCTTTCCCATGGTCTTTATAGATGAGGATGGAAAGATAACATGGTACAATACGCCATTTCTTACCTTGCTGGGCGAGGAGGAAATAGTGAACAAGTCAATCAGCGAACTTGTACCTGACTTCAATCTTTCGGACCTTAGGAAGAAGAAGGAAAACGAGCCAATGTCGATCAGCTACCTGGACAGGTATTTCGATGTTTACCCAAACTTCCTTGAGGACAGGAAAACATCTGGAAAGGGCAGCATCACTGTGCTCTACTGGGTAGACGATACTGACCATGTGGTCCTGGAGAAGGAGCACAATAGGGATAAGACGGTTGTTGCCCTTGTTGATGTGGACAACTATGATGATGTCAAGAACTCAACACCGGACATTCACAGACCCATTGTACTAGCTGAAATAGACCAGCTTATAAACAGCTACTTCAGTCAGTATGAAGGAATAGTAAGGAAATATGAAAATGACAAGTATATGGTTGTGCTTAACCAGGGTGGTCTTGAAGCCATTAAGGGCAAGAGATTTGACCTCTTGGACCAGATCAGGGACATGGACATGGGGAATACTATCCCCATCACACTGAGCATTGGAGTCTGTCAGGCTGGGAAAAGCCTGATTGAGTCCTACGGAAATGCCAGTGCTGCCATTGACATCGCCCTTGGTAGGGGAGGAGACCAGGCTGTCATAAATGTAGGAAACGCATTCGACTACTACGGTGGCAAGTCCAAGGCAATGGAAAAGAGGAACAAGGTAAAGGCCAGGGTAATTGGAGATGCCCTAAGACAGCTTATTGACCAGAATGAAAGAGTGTTTGTAATGGGACACAAGAATCCTGACATGGACTCCATAGGCTCCAGTGTGGGAATCATGAGGGCAATAGACAACAGGAACAAGGAGGCATATCTCGTACTGAACGGTGAGAATCCATCCATTAGAAACCTGATGGACAGAATGAGAAAGGACAGTCCCGATATGGTCAAGAGGGTTGTAACTGGAGATGAGGCCAGGGACTTGGTTGATGAAAGGTCACTTCTGATAGTTGTTGACAACCACAAGCCAAGTCTGACAGAAGCTCCCGAGTTACTTGAACTGACCCAGAAGGTTGTGGTTATCGACCACCACAGAAGGGGTGCTGAGTTCATAAACAATCCTGTCCTCACATACCTTGAACCATACGCATCATCCACCTCTGAGCTTGTTACGGAGGTTCTGACATACATGGGTGAGGAGACGAACCTGACAAAGTTTGAGGCAGAGGCACTCCTTGCAGGAATAACTGTAGACACGAAAAACTTCAGCTTCCAGACGGGAGTAAGAACCTTTGAGGCAGCATCTGTCCTTAAAAGGGCAGGAGCTGATACCACGGTTGTCAAGCAGCTTTTCAGGGACGACTTCAGCACCTTTGTAAACAAGGCCGAGGTGATTAAATCATCGAAGATTGTTTTCGACAGAATTGCTATAGGAAGGCTTCAGAATAAGATGGAGGACTCCATATTAATAGCCGCCCAGGCTGCCAATGAGCTTCTTAACATCAATGACGTGGAGGCATCATTTGTATTGAGCCAGCTGGAGGACAAGATCCACATTTCAGGACGTTCTCTTGGGAACATAAGCGTACAGCTTATCCTCGAGAAGCTGGGGGGAGGAGGGCACTTGACCAGTGCCGGAGCCCAGGTGGAAAAGCTGTCAATGGACGAAGCTGAAAAGCTTCTAACAGATATAATAGACAAATATTTAAAGGAAGGTGAAAAGTAATGAAAGTTATACTTTTGAAGGATGTCAAGGGAATGGGGAAGGCAGGTGACCTTGTAAATGCAAAGGACGGTTATTCAAGAAACTACCTTATCCCAAGAAATATTGCAATTGAAGCAACTGCTGACAACCTTAGGAAATGGGAGGAGTCAAAGGCCAAGGAGGCTGCCAATAAGGAGCAGGAAATGAAGGAAGCCCTGGAGCTTAAGGAAAAAATCGAGAAGCTTACTGTGAATATCAAGGCAAAGGGCGGAACCGAAGGTAGACTTTTCGGGTCGGTAACCTCACAGGACATTGCAGCTGGGCTGAAAAAACAGCACAAGATTGATATAGACAAGAGAAAGATAGAACTGAAGGACAACATAAAGACAACCGGAGTAACCGAGGTTGAAGTGAAGGTATATCCAGATGTATCCGCTACTTTAAAGGTGGATGTAGCTGCAGAATAAGAGGTGAATCCCATGGAAACAGGTATTGGTAGAATCCCTCCACACAGTATGGAGGCAGAGCAGTCGGTAATAGGGGCCATGCTTCTTGACAAGGAGGCAATAAACACGGCAATAGAACATCTTCGGGGAGATGACTTCTACAAGGAGGCCAACAAGGAGATCTATGAGGCTATGCTTGTTCTTAACAACAGGAATGAGCCCGTTGACCTTGTAACACTTTCAGAGGAGCTTAAGAGACGGGGGTCCCTTGAGGGAGTAGGCGGGGTGACCTACCTTGCAAACCTTTCTGGAAGTGTAGCAACTACAGCAAATACAAAGTATTACTGCGACATAGTCCAGGAGAAGTCAATACTAAGAAGACTGATTGGGTCCAGCAATGAAATAATGGGCCTTGCCTACGATAATTCTGACAGTGTCAATTCAATAATTGAAAGAGCTGAAAAGAACATATTCGACATCACCCAGGGGGCCCACAAGCAGAGTTTTCATCCAATAAGCGAGGTCCTTCTTTCAAGCTTTGCCCAGATTGAGGAAAGGGCTGCCAACAAGGGAGAGCTGACGGGTCTTACTACAGGATTTTCAGACCTTGACCACAAGTTGTCAGGTCTACAGAAATCCGACCTGGTCCTCCTGGCTGCCAGACCATCCATGGGAAAGACGGCCCTTGGAATAAACATAGCCACAAATGCATCCCTAAAGGGAAATGGAAAGGTTGCGGTATTCTCCCTTGAGATGTCCAAGGAACAGCTGGTTCAGAGGATCATAAGTGCAACGGCACATGTTGACCTGCAGAAGATAATAAGCGGTAACCTTTCCGACGACGAGTGGATAAAGGTTGTAAACGCCATGGCACCACTTTCCAAGATGGATATCTACATAGACGACACGGCGGGGATATCACTGATGGAAATGAAGGCCAAGTGCCGTAGGCTCAAGGTTGAGAAGGGTCTGGACCTGATAGTCATAGACTACCTTCAGCTTATGCAGGCTGATGGACGGGTTGAGAACAGGCAGCAGGAAATCTCTGCAATTTCAAGGGGCCTGAAGGCAATTGCCAAGGAAATGGAGTGCCCGGTCCTTGCCCTTTCCCAGCTTTCACGTGCTCCAGAGCTTCGATCGGACCACAGGCCCATCCTTTCAGACCTGAGGGAGTCGGGAGCCATTGAGCAGGATGCAGACGTTGTAATGTTCCTGTACAGGGATGATTATTACGACCAGGAGTCAGAGAAGAAGAACATAGGCGAGGTAATAATTGCAAAGCACAGAAATGGTCCAACTGGACAGGTTGATCTTGTGTTCAAGCATGAGTACACCAAGTTTCTCAATATGGAAAGGTATATCGAGCCGGGTAATGGTTAAAGTCCATTGAAGGGTCAGACCAAACCCTGAATTGACACATTTTAAAGCTTTGGGAATCAACGAACTAGTCTTTGATTAACTGAGGATAATAGTGTAAAATAACTTCGAGGGGAGACCTCGAGGTTATTTTTTTGGAGATGTGAAAAAGATGATAATAAAAGGAAAAAGGGTTATACTTTCCCCCTTGACCATGGAAGATGCAAAATCCATGAAAGGCTGGGGCGTCCATGAAACTGTACTTTTGGGAGACTACAATTTCCCATTTGAAAATGACATAGAAGTAAAGAGATGGTTCAGATACAAGACTTTTACAATCTGGAACAAGTACTTTGGCGTCCACAATGAGGAAGGGAATCTTGTGGGATACCTGGGGATAAAGAACAAGGACTTCATCAGGAGAAGTGCATACCTGGGAATAGTGTTTGACCCGGATTACATGGACAGGGGTTATGGAACTGAAAGTCTGGAGGCATTTCTACCCAAGTATTTCAATGGTATGAGAATGAAGACCCTTTATCTCGAGGTGGCTGAATTCAATAAAAGGGCCTTAAGGGTCTATGAAAAACTCGGGTTTATTCCAATACAGTACTACACAGACCTTTTCCCGGTTGAGGGAGTTTCCAAGGACCATCCTGATATAATGGCTTCAAAATCTTGTTTTGTATTTAAAGATGAAAAGATATATAATTATATCTACAAAATGAAGCTGACCAAAAAAAGATATGAAGAGAGACAAGAAGGCTTTGAGGGGATGATTGACCGATGAGTTTTATAATTGAAACCACAGATATGGACCTGGGGGACACTCCCATTGAGAATATATTTATCAACGACTACATGCCCATGGCCAATGGAACCTATGTGAAGGTCTATTTGCTGGGCTATAAATATGCCCATGACAGGGACCACAGAATCGAGGTAACCAACAAGACCATTTCAAAGCATTTGGACATACCAATGGAGGACGTTCTGAGGGCCTGGGATTTTTGGGAGAACAAGGGGATAATAAGAAAAGAAGGCTCTGATGATGTAGATTACCAGGTTGTGTTTCTAAACCTGAAGCAACTCTTCATAAAGAACAACCTTATGAACCAGTCCAGTACAACAAAGGAGAAAGAGCCTCGCCAATCAAGCCAAAAAGACCTTATTGAGGCAAACCAGATTCCTGTCATAAACAAGATGTTCAACAACATAGATTTCATGATGCGAAGACCTACGGCTCCAATGGAGAAAAAGCAGATCCTTTCATGGATTCAGGACTACAACATGAATCCCGATGTGATCGAGAAGGCCTTCAGCTATGGGGCTGAAATGAAGAACAAGAGAAGCGTAAAATATGTTGAAGGAATAATACGAAACTGGTACGACCAGGGACTGACAAACATGGATGCTGTCATGGACTATTTCAACAAGGTGGACCAGAAGTATTTCAGGTACCAGAAGGTCATGAAATCCATCGGCCTAGAGCACAAGGGGGTTACAGACGGTGACCTGAACCTTGTCAACAAGTGGTTTGACCAGTACGGCTATCCCATGGAACTTGTACTCAAGGGTTGTGAGGCGGCAAACAAGGTCCAGTATCCGACTGTCAACTATATTGATGGGGTCATAAGTGACTGGTACAGGAAGGGAATTAGAAAGATCGAGGATATAGATGTCCTTGACAAGCCAGAGGATAAGGCTGAAAAAAAGACCTACAAGACTTCGGGAAAAAAGGCCGCGCCTCATAAGACAAGATTCCATAACTTTGAACAAAGAAGTGCGAAATATTCAGCTGAAGACCTTGAGAAGATGGCCAAGAGAAAGCGTGAAGCCCACAGAGCGAAGGGAAACGGTGGTTCTGATGAATAATCCAGTATTGAAGGAGATACAGCTCATATACGAGAAGAGAAGAGATAATGCAGAGAAGGATTTGAGAATACGACAGCAGGAGGTCTACAGAAAGCTGCCAAGAGTGAAGCAGCTGGATGATGAAATAAGGGCTACGGGACTAAGGATGGCCAAGAGGGTACTTTTAAAGCCGGAAGACTCAGAAAGTGCAGCCAAGGAGGCCAGGAAGAAGATTGAATCCCTGAAGATGGAAAAAGCCTTTGTCCTGACGGAGGGAAACATTTCCCCGGACTATCTGGAGCCCAGGTATACCTGCAATCTCTGCAAGGATACTGGTTATGTAGAGGATTCAAAAAGGTGCAACTGCATGAAGCAGCTTCTTATCAACAGGTCCTACAAGATGTCCAACCTGGAGAACATCCTCCACAAGGAGAATTTCCAGAAATTCAACATAGACCTCTTCAGCCAGGAAGCTTTTGATGGTGAAGACCTCACCCCAAGGGAGAACATGCTGGATATATTAAGCTATGCTGAAGGATTTATAGGAAACTTTGAAGAGAATAATGGTGAAAACCTGCTTTTCTACGGAACAACAGGCCTGGGTAAGACCTTCCTGTGCAGTTGCATTGCAAAGGCCCTACTGGACAAGAACAAGATAGTAATCTACCAGACTGCCTTCACAATCCTGGATATCCTTGAAAAGAGAAGGTTTGGCAAGGGAAGCAGGGAGATTTCTGACTACGAGTATGACCTGCTCTTTCAGGCGGACCTTCTGATAATTGATGACCTTGGAACAGAGATTTCCAACACCTTCACAAATGCTGAGATATTCAATATAGTCAACACAAGACTACTTGCAGGCAAAAAGACCATAATATCAACAAACCTTACACCAAATGAAATATCCGAGATATATACCGACAGGGTATTTTCAAGGATATTTGATAAATTCATACCCTTGAGGTTCTACGGAAAAGACCTGAGATGGGAATAAATTTAAAAGGAGTCGAATAATGGCAAAAAGAGCAACAGGTATACAGGACTACATTGTAAAGACACTTAACGGGATGGCCCTAGGGCTGTTTTCATCCCTGCTGATCGGACTTATCATCAGACAGATTGGAGTATATGGGGATATTCCATCCCTTGTGTATTTTGGCAATGTTGCCCAGAGGATGATGGGGCCGGCAATTGGAGTGGGAGTGGCATACAGCGTGGGAGCCCCTCCCCTTGGAATATTTGCTTCAGCGGTGGCCGGCGCCATAGGTGCGGGAAGTGTATCCTTTGATGGAGCAACAGCAGCCATTGCAATCGGTGAGCCTGTTGGGGCCTTTGTGGCTGCCCTGGCGGGAGCAGAGCTGTCCAAGCTGGTGGCAGGAAGGACCAAGTTTGATATAATACTGGTTCCAATGATAACGATCCTTGTGGGAGGCTTGGTTGGAAGCTACATATCACCCTACATAGCGGCATTCATGAATGGGATTGGTGCAATTATCAATCAGGCTACTGAGATGCACAGAATACCCATGGGGATAATAGTGTCTGTAATCATGGGCATAACCCTTACCCTACCAATAAGCTCTGCAGCCCTTGCCATATCACTTAACCTTTCAGGCCTTGCAGCGGGAGCGGCAACCGTAGGGTGTGCAGCCAACATGGTTGGATTTGCAATCGCCTCCTACAGGGAGAATGGGATGGGTGGACTGGTGGCTCAGGGACTTGGAACCTCCATGCTACAGATTCCAAATATAGTAAGGAACCCTCTTATATGGATACCCTCAATTATCGCTTCGGCCATCCTTGGACCTGTGTCAACCTATCTCCTTGAGATGAGAAGCAATTCACTTGGAGCCGGAATGGGGACAAGCGGCCTTGTAGGCCAGTTTGCCATGGTGGAAACCATGGGTCCAAGCCTATATGTATTCTTGATGATTTTAATGATGCACTTTGTTTTCCCCGGCCTGATCTCATTTTCCGTATCTGAATGGATGAGAAAAAAGGGCTACATAAAAAGAGGGGACATGTCACTATAATTTTAGGAGGAATTAGATGGAGAAACCTATTGGAGTACTGGACTCAGGAGTAGGAGGACTGACAGTTGTAAAATCAATCCAAAAAATCCTTCCACACGAGGACATAATTTACTTTGGAGACAGCAAGAATGTACCCTACGGAAATCGTGACGAGGATGAGATTTTTAGGCTTACAATGGCTATGCTCAAGTACTTTGAGAAGAGAAATGTGAAGATGGTGGCCATAGCATGCAACACCATTTCAACAATAGCTGACAGATTCAGGGACAGGTTTGATTTCCCAATTGTTGATATAATTACCCCAACCGTTGACCATATTGAGAACATGGGAATAGATAAGATGGTAATACTTGGAACTGATTTCACCATAAGGACAAAGGCTTATGAAAGGCTCCTGAGGGAAAGAAGAAAGGATTATGAAATATCCTCTGAAAAGAGTCCCAGACTTGCTGAGCTGGTGGACAAGGGAGATTACAAATCAAGAGAGATATATGACACCATAGGCGGGCATCTTGAGAGTATATCCCAGATGGGGAATTTCTACAACATAGTTCTTGCATGTACCCACTATCCAATTGTCGAGGATATTTTCCTTGAGCTGGATCCAACCCTCAACTATATTAACCCAGGCTTCCAGCAGGCCAAGGCCATGAGGGTGGTCCTCCACGACAAGGGGATCCTCAAGAAGGAAGGCAAGGGAAGTCTTCAGGTGCTCACATCAGGATCGCCTGAAATTTATCGAAAGGTCCTGAACAAGCTAGAAATGAGAGATGTTGGAGAGATAAGGACCCTGGAAATCCCTCCATACAAAGATTAGTGTATTGACATTGAACTCAGATATGCTATAATGGATTTTAATTAAATAGGGCAGTGAAGGGAAATAGTATGCAGGAAAGTCTTTAAGAGAGTCGGTGGCTGGTGAAAACCGTCAGATGGAATTGCAGAATCCGACCCTGAGCCTAGGAAATTCGAGTGAACCGCTGATGCGGTTAACTAGGGTGGCAACGCGGGTATACTCTCGTCCCTATATTTTATTGGGATGGGAGTTTTTTTATTACCAGAAGTACGATTAGGAGGAGGATTATTATGTTGGATATCAAGAGAATCAGAATGGATGCACAGGAGGTAAAGGAAGCTCTGGCAAAAAGGCACGGAGATTATCCCATCGACAGGGTACTTGAGCTTGATGAGAAGCGGAGGGAATTGCTTGTCCATGTTGAGGAGATGAAGGCGGAACAGAACAGGGTTTCAAAGGAGATCCCCAAGCTGAAGAAGGAAGGCAAGGATGTGGAGCCGGTATTTGCACAAATGAAGGAACTTTCAGACAAGGTCAAGGAATTTGATGGTCAGGTGAAGGATGTCGATGATGAGCTGAAGACCCTGCTTCTTCAGATTCCAAACACCCCCCACAATACCGTTGTTGAGGGTGAGTCCGACGAGGACAATGTTGAAGTTAGAAAGCACGGAACCCCAAAGGAGTTCAATTTTGAGCCAAAAGCCCACTGGGACATTGGAACTGAGCTGGACGTCCTTGATTTTGAAAGAGCATCAAAGATTTCCGGAGCCAGATTCAGCGTTTTCAAGGGTGCTGGTGCAAGACTTGAAAGGGCCATAATAGGCTTTATGCTGGACCTTCATACAGGTGAGCACGGCTACACTGAAATGTCCACCCCCTTTATGGTCAACAGGGACAGCATGGTTGGAACAGGTCAGCTGCCAAAATTTGAGGAGGACATGTTCCATGTTCCCAGCAAGGACTTCTTCCTTGTTCCTACAGCAGAGGTACCACTTACAAATCTCTTGAGGGATGAGATCATTACAGAGGACCAGTTGCCGATATATTACACCGCCTACACCCCTTGCTTCAGACAGGAGGCGGGATCTGCAGGCAGGGACACGAGAGGACTTATTAGAAACCACCAGTTTGACAAGGTTGAGATGGTGAAGTTTTCACATCCTGACAAGTCATACGAGGAGCTTGAAACCCTCACCAACAACGCTGAGGAGGTTCTGAAGAGGCTGGGAATTCCTTACAGGGTTGTAATGCTAAGCACAGGGGACCTTGGCTTCTCATCTGCAAAGACCTATGATGTTGAGGTATGGATGCCAAGCTACAACAGGTATGTTGAAATTTCAAGCTGCAGTAACTTCGAGGACTTCCAGTCAAGAAGAGCCAACCTGAGATTCAGACGGGAGGATAGCGGCAAGGTAGAATACCTCCACACTCTAAATGGCAGCGGCCTTGCAGTTGGAAGGACATTCGCAGCAATTCTTGAAAACTTCCAGGAGGAAGATGGAACCGTAACTATTCCTGAAGCCCTTAGAAAGTACATGGGAGGCATGGAAAAGCTGGAGAAATAGAAAATCATGGTCCGAAGAGCACTCTTCGGACCATTCCACCTTTAGAAGGCAAAAACGTGACAACCATCAAACTTAAGAACTATTTAACAAAATTTTAGTGGATTATCACTTAAAATTGAGTTATAATGAATTTATAAGTTGTCCAAATAGTCAGAAAGGGACGGCTTGAAAGGTAGAAAATCAAAAAGGGGGATGAATATGAACAAAAAGACATTATCATTATGGTTGGTATTTATACTGACTCTAGCACTTATGGTAGGTTGCTCGCCAGCAGCTGAGGAGCCAGCAGGAGAAGAGCCTGGTGGAGAAGCTCCAGCAGAGAACGTATTTATATCTGTAGCAACTGGTGGAACCGGCGGTACTTACTATCCACTTGGTGGAGCAATTGCCAAGATATTCAACGAGAATATCGCAGGCGTAACTGCAAATGCTCAATCAACTGGTGCATCAGCTGAGAACGTTAACCTTGTAGCTCAAGGTGAAGCTGAAATCGCTTTTGTACAGAACGACGTAACTTACTATGCATGGACAGGAACTGAAACCTTTGATGGACAAGACCCAATAACAAACATCAGAGGAATGGCAATGCTTTATCCTGAGGTTATTCAGGTTATAGCAACAGCTGACTCAGGAATCGCAACAATAGAGGACCTTGCTGGAATGAGAGTTGCAGTTGGAGCTCCTGGATCAGGAACTGAGGTTAATGCTAGACAGATTCTTGCAGAGTATGGAATGACTTATGATGACCTTGGAAAAGCTGACTACCTTTCATTTAACGAAGCTGCTGACCAGCTTAAGAACAAGCAGGTTGACGCTGCATTCGTAACAGGCGCACTACCAACATCAGCTGTAACTGAGGTAACTCAGACTGCAGATATCGTTGTAGTTGCAATGGACTCAGCTAGAATCGCTTCTCTATCAGCAGAGTACCCATTCTACACTGAAGTAGCTATACCTGGAGATACCTACAATGGTATGACTGGAGATGTTACATCAGCAGCAGTAATGGCGATGCTTATAGTTCCAGAAGATTTGAGCGAGGACTTGGTTTACAACATGACTAAGAGCATGTTCGAGCAAAGACAGGTAATCATAGATACACATGCAAGAGGAAATGACATTAAGCTTGAAACTGCATTGGCTGGTATGCCAATAGACCTTCATGCAGGTGCTCAGAAGTACTACGATGAGCAAGGCATCGAGTAGGAAAGAATTCAATGGAAAAGGTACTGATAGTATCAGTACCTTTCCCTTATTAAAGAGGATTTTGCTTGTGGTCGTGGCTCTTCTGGCAATTGCGATGATGCTTTATCCAATTGAGGTTATAAAGGCCTCTGATGCAAGAAGTGGAGAGTATCTGGGTTCATGGTGGCCGATGGAGGACAAGTCCTTCACTATCAAGTATATACATTCCGTAGAACGGACACCTGTATGGGAGATGTATACCATTGAAGAGGGAGAGATCGTACTTAAGGAAACCATTTTTCAGTCCTACGGCGCTGGACTTCCGGCAACAAGTCCCTATGACTTTGACATTGTAGAGGATGGGTTTCGCCTGTACAACATTGACCAAAAAATGACAAACCTCGTTTACAGAACTGGAGCAGTAAGGGCAAATCACGAACTGATGGTAGGGGAAAGGACATACCCTTTCGTTGAATTTTCAGAGCCTACCGAGGAGGTAAAGTTTGAAACCCAAAAAACTCCAATATTACTATATTTGGCAAAGGAGGGGTTTAAGTGAATGACGATAAGAGAATAGACAATGAGAATCTTGAAGAAGAAATAAAGACTGAAGAAGTTGTTGATGACCAGGTAGCAGTTGAAAAAGAGGCAGAATCCATCGAGGATGTTCTAGGTGAAGATGATAATCTTGATGTTGATTCACTGATGGAGTCCTATGACAAGGAAGCATCAAAACTAAGGAAGCTAAAGGGAGCATTCTCGACGATTGTTATGGTAATAGCAATAGCCATGTCATCCTTCCACCTGTATACTGCAGGCTTTGGAACATTGCTATCCTACAGACAGAGATCGCTACATATTATATTTGCATTTATAATTGGATTATTCCTTTATCCCGCAAGAAAGAAGTCAAGCAGGGAAAAACCTGCAATATTTGACTTTCTGTTGATGGGGGTTGCAATTGTGGTGTTTGGATACATATTCCTCTTCCCGGAGCAGATGGCTCTTAAGGGTGGAAATGCAACCACATTGGACCTTGTGTTTGGTATAGCTGCAATACTACTTACCCTTGAGGTAACGAGAAGGGTAGTTGGTCCAGAGCTACCAATCGTTGCAATAGTGTTCCTCAGCTATGCATACTTTGGACCCCAGATGCCTGGAATCCTTGCCCATAGAGGATTCTCAGTCACCAGGATAGTTTCACACATGTACATGGGTCTTGAGGGTATCATGGGTATACCTACCGGTGTATCGGCGACCTTCGTATTCCTGTTCATTCTGTTTGGCGCCTTCCTGGACAAGACAGGGGTTGGAAAATTCTTTATAGACATGGCCTTTGGAATGACCGGACACCTTAAGAGTGGTCCTGCAATGACAGCTGTAGTAGCCAGTGGGTTCATGGGATCCATTTCAGGTAGTTCAGTAGCAAACACAGTAACAACAGGTGCATTTACAATACCATTGATGAAAAAGACAGGATACAAGCCCTACTTTGCAGGTGCAGTAGAGGCGGCAGCATCCACAGGAGGCCAGATAATGCCTCCGGTAATGGGCGCTGCAGCATTTATCATGGCAGAATTCACTGGAATATCCTATCTTCAGATAATCATAGCAGCAGCAATACCTGCAGTATTGTACTACTTTGCAGTTGGTACAATGGTACACCTTGAGGCATCAAAGCTGGGACTTAAGGGAATACCAAGGGAGAAGCTTCCCAAGGTTAGCAAGCTACTACTTAGCAGGGGCTTCCTTCTGATTCCACTTGTGAGTGTCGTTTACTTCCTGATAGCAGGAAACACACCTACACTTGCAGCCTTCAAGGCTATTATAATCAGTATGGTGGTTGCTGTAATAGCAGCAGTAATAAGAAGAGACGGATCCTTCACATTTAAGGACTTTCTTGGGGCACTTGAGGCTGGAGCAAAGGGTTCAGTTGGGGTTGCCTGTGCCTGTGCTACTGCAGGTATGATAGTTGGAGTTGTAACACTTACAGGACTAGGACTTAGAATAGCTGAAATCATCGTAACCGTAGCACAAGGAAACCTCTTGCTGACATTGTTCTTCACAATGGTAGCTTCAATAATACTTGGAATGGGTCTACCAACAACAGCAAAGTACATCGTACTTGCAACAATGGCAGTTCCAGCGCTACTGAAGCTGGAAGTGAACCTTTTGGCAGCCCACCTTTTCATTCTTTACTTTGGCGTGGTTGCAGACATCACTCCGCCAGTAGCATTGGCAGCGTATGCCGGTGCGGGAATAGCAGGGGCCAACTCCATGAAGACAGGCTTCCAGGCCTTGAAGATAGCCCTGGCCGCCTTTATAGTTCCATATATATTCGCAATCAATCCAGAGCTTATAATGGTTGAGGAGATTGTGGGAACAACAGTTGTGTTTATGCCGTTCATCAAGGCACTACCTGTGATACTTTCTGCGGTAATCGGGATACTCTGACTGGCAGCGGCCGTCGAGGCCTACCTGATTAGAAAGACCAACATAATAGAAAGAGTTCTTCTGGCAGGTGCAGCATTGATGCTTCTAAATCCAGGATATCTATCCGACGCATTTGGACTGGCAGTACTTGTAGGAACATATCTTATCCAAAGAATGCAGAACAAGAAAGAGAACGTGGTATAGGAATCAATTGACCGGATTGTGTGATCTGCACAATCCGGTCTTAAAAATTGTCCAATATGTTTGACAAAGGTGAAAAATAGTTGTAAAATATCTTTGTGACTTGCACCCGTAGCTCAGAAGGATAGAGCGGTGCCCTCCTAAGGCATGAGCAGGGGTTCGATTCCTCTCGGGTGCACCATTTATTTAAAGGTGATCTAAAATGGACGAAAAATACATGAAAATAGCATTGGAAATTGCCAAGACCAGCACCTACGAAGTACCAGTGGGTGCTGTTGTTGTATACAAGGGCAAGGTTATAGGAAAGGGCTACAACAGAAGGGAGACGGAAAAGGATCCAACAGCCCACGCTGAGATAATGGCAATACAGGAAGCCAGCAATTATCTTGGAGGCTGGAGGCTTGTGGACTGTACCCTCTATGTCACCCTGGAGCCCTGTGCCATGTGTGCAGGAGCCATTGTAAACGCTAGGATACCAAGGCTAGTGATTGGAGCCATGGACCCAAGACACGGCTGCTGTGGATCTGTTGAGGACCTTGTTAGGCATCCAAGGCTTAATCACAGGGTGGAGATGAGGACAGGAGTTCTGGAAAAAGAGTGTGCACAGCTATTGAAGGATTTTTTCAGAGAGCTTAGAAGGAGAAAGTAGAGGAGGCCACCATGGAAAAGAAATGGATCAGTACTGCCTGTACCCTGGATTGCTGGGATTCATGCTCAATAAGGGCCCTTGTGGAGGACGGCCAGGTCAAAAAGCTTGTTGGTAATCCTGATAATCCAGTGACAGGGCACTTTCTTTGCGAGAAGGGCTACAAACACATAAGGATGAGGAATGGTAGGAAAAGACTATTAAAACCCCTTATACGGGAAGCTGGAGCCCTTAGGGAGGCAAGCTGGGAGGAAGCTCTGGACCTTGTGGCAGAAAAGCTTCTTAAGTTAAGGAAGGATTATCCCACATCAGCCCTACTATACATAAGTGAATTTGGAAATTCAGGAGTGGTAAAAAAGGCTGACCAAAGGTTTTTCAATGCCTATGGTGGTGTGACCATGCCCGTTGGCAGCCTGTGTGCGGGGGCAGGAGTTGAGGCCCAGAGATATGATTTTGGGAAATGTCTTGCCCATGAGCCAACAGACTATCTCAACAGTAGGATGATAATAGTCTGGGGAAGAAATCCTGTGACCACAGGACCCCATATGGTCCCATTCATAAAGAAGGCCAAGGAAAATGGAGCAAGACTTGTGACTATAGACCCACTCCATTCGGAGACTGCTGCCATGTCCAATCTTCACCTGGCTCCAAAGCCCGGATCGGACGGGCTTTTGGCAATGTATATGATCAAGGTCCTGATTGAGAATAATCTTGTGGATATGGATTACATAGAGAAGAACACTCTTGGGTTTAAATACCTGAAAGAAGCTGTTATGAACCTGGACAGGGATCAGGTTTCAGAAACAACAGGAGTTCCCCACAAGGAGATTGAAGACCTTGCCCTGGACTACGGAAGGGCAAAACCTGCTGCCATAGTCCTTGGTTTCGGCATCCAGAGGTATTCAAATGGAGGGGATACAGTTCGGGCAGTTGATGCCCTGGGTGCAGTAACAGGAAACATCGGAAGATCCGGAGGAGGAATAAGCTACAACAACAGCGTATCCAATGGGCTCATTGATGAGGACTTCCTCAAGGGAGGAGAGCTGGCAAGGGAAATAAGGACCTATAGTAGGCCCCTTCTTGGAGACTTTATCCTGAATGAAAAGAATCCTCCAATAAGGATGATATACACAGCCAGGGCAAACCCTGTAAACCAGGGTATGGACACTGAAAAAATCCTTAGGGCCTTCCAGTCGGTGGATTTTAAGGTCACCCTTGACATGTACCTTACAGACACGGCAGCTGCCTCGGATGTTGTGCTGCCAGTAAAGCATCCTCTTGAAGAGGATAACATTGTAATGCCACCTGCCAACCACAGCTATATAAACTATTGCAACAAAGTTATTGAGGCCCCGGAGGGAGTCCTTTCAGAGATAGACATCCTTAACGGGCTGGCAAGGAGACTTGACCTTAAGGACTTCCCGGTCATGTCCCAGGAGGAATGGATTGACAGAATAGCAAGGCCCATGAGAGAAAAGGTTGATATTGATGAGTTGAAGGAAAAACCCATCAAGGTTCCAGGAATCCTCGATATTCCATGGAGTGATGGAAGGTTTATCACCCCTTCAGGTAAATTTGAGTTTTATTCGAAAACGGCATAAGATGAAGGTTTTTCTCCCACAGTTGGACACAGAGGTCTTGAGGTTGAAGTCTCCAATGAATTCCCACTTTACCTTATCACTCCAAAGCTAAGGGGATCACTGCACTCACAGCATTTTGCACTTGAAGCAGGAGACCATGTCCCCACAGTCCATATGGCCTCTAAAATGGCCAAGGATCTTGGATTGGAGGATGGTGACAAGGTAAGGGTATGGACTGAGAAGGGTTCAATCAAGGCCAGCCTAAAGATGGATGGGGATATCCTGCCTGACAGGGTTAAGATATACCAGGGTGGATGGATGAGGAAGGGTGGAGGAATAAATAGAATCATTCCTGAACGTTATTCAAGGATGGGGATCCATGCAGCCTACTATGAGGTGGTATGCAGGGTTGAAAAGGATTGACAAGCAGCTGAAACCATTCCACCAAAGATGTTTGCAAACTTATTGAATCGGCTGTATAATATATTTTGTCAACCAAATAGGAGAAGTACCCAAGTGGCTGAAGGGTCCGCTCTCGAAAAGCGGTAGGTCGGCACAACCGGCGCGAGGGTTCAAATCCCTCCTTCTCCGCCAATATCAACACTTACAGGGTGTTGATTTTTTTTATTCTTTTTGATATGTTGACCAACTGTTGACCACGGTTGGTCAACTGGATGTTTGGATTTACCGGGATGGGACGGCATTTATATTATTTAGAACTTCAAACTGAGAAATTTGAAAGATCAATGTGAAGTCTAAAACTTTTTATATGCTCCATTTAGTGACTGATGATTAAAAACACACAATATATTGTATAAATTCAAAATATACATAGAATGTATTGTGTTCAAGCGACTTAAAACATGATGCTATTTTGTATTACAAGTGGAGAAATTTCAAAAAATCATTTTAGAGAATATCTCATTCTTAGTAATGGAGTAATTTATCCATTTTTGTGATATACTATATGAAAGAAGTTGGTAGTGCACATTAGTAGATTTATGTTTAATAATTATTAAAATAGGAAGGGGAAACATTTATGAATACTTCAGATAAAATACTATGGCCAATTCTCATTATACTGTTAATAACTGTATTTATTCTTAAAATTGAAAATGACAGATTGCAGCAAAATATAGACAATGTTTATATTACAGCAATCGGTAATTGTATTGATGGATTGAGTAGGGATTATGATTTAGTTAATGACATAGAAAAAACACAGCTTTATTATTCATCCTTATATAATTTAGAAACTGCGATAGATGTATTTAATCAAACTACATATAAAGAAAACAATGATTTGTTTTTTTCATTAAATAATTTACATACTTATCTTTATTTACGGCAAAATCCTAATGATAATTTTGAGATAAAAAACAGAAGTTCTATATATGATTTTTTAACAAATATTATTGCGGACTCTAAATACAATCCTAAAATTAATGAATTTGATAGCCTTGAGTAAAATCAGAAGATTATCAAATTAATTATTTTTGTAGAATTGATTTCAATTATGGTTGAAAGTAATTAGTATTATCATTTTCAAGATTCACCAATCGAAAGAATAGATAAATAATCTTTGTGCTGGCTTAATGTCACAT
>CALGAG010000139.1 GCA_937951995.1 uncultured Bacillota bacterium | reverse complement strand
AGATGAGATTAATGAAGAATGTATTTAAACTCACATGTCTACTCTTAGGACTTCTACTTACCGTGTCCTTACTTGGAGGCTGCGGCTCCATGATAGCAAGGGAGGAGTCTTCAATGGACAGTGCTCCCCCCTATCCAGCTGAAGAACCCGCAGCGCAGGCTCCTGCCTATGAAGAGGCCGGAGAAGCTCCACGTGAAAATGGGATGGGATTTCCAAGCTTTTCAGGATCCATCGAGCCGGACAAGATCATAACAACCATTAGCATGACCTTCGAGACCACTGAATTCGACCAGTCACTGGAAAAGCTGTACTTACTTATAGAGGAGGCAGGGGGCTATCTTTCAAGCTCAAATGTATACTACTCAAGCTATTACAACTCCCAGATGTATCAGCGTGGAGACTTTGCAATCCGGATTCCCAGAGACAAGGTAAACCAGTTTAAGGGATTGGTTCCTCAGATAGGGAACCTTACAAACGAAAGCACCTCCAAGGAGGATGTGACAAGGTTCTACACAGATACGGAATCAAGACTGAACGTCCTGGAGATAAAGGAGGAAAGGCTGCTTTCATTACTTGAAAGGGCAGAGGAAATCGAGGACATCATAAAGCTCGAGGACCAGCTGAGCGAAGTCATATATGAAAAGGAAAACCTTAAGGCCACCCTTGTAAACCTTGACGACAGAATTGACTATTCTACATTCAACGTAGCCCTTATAGAGGTTGCAAAGGTCAGTACCACAGAAACCAAGGAAACACCTTTCCTTACAAGGATTCAGAATGCTTTTGAAAACTCCCTCTACCAGTTTGGCCGATCAGCTGAGAACTTTGCGGTATTTATGGTCTACAACCTTCCAGGACTTCTTGTCCTTCTGGTAGTTGCCATAGTACTTTACAAAATCATTAAGAGGATAGTCAGAGGACCGGGAAGGCCCCCTGGAGAGAAGAAACCCAAGAAAAACAATAAGGATGACAGATTTGTGGATAAAGAAGACCAAAGGGGCGAAAAAAAAGATGATTCCCAGGCTTAATGCCTGGAATCATCTTTTTCATTTATTTTCTATTTCCCTTTTTTAATCCACTCTGCAATCTGGACAGTTCTTCTTGCCTGGTGCTTGACTGCGGCTTCAACATCATCTATTATTTCACCTTCCTGTGAAACCGTGGCAGTTGTTCCGTATGGGTTGCCACCGGCGGCAAACAGTGATCCATCAGTGTAGCCAGGAGCAGCTATTATAGCCCCCCAGTGCATGAAGGTTGAGTACATTGCCTTTACAGCACCCTCCTGTCCACCATTTGGGTTCTGTGCCGAAGACATTGCTGAAACCACCTTGTTTGCAAGCTTGCCTTCAGCCCAAAGGCCTCCCTGCATGTCGAAGAAGTTCTTCATCTGTGAAGGAACATTTCCAAATCTTGCTCCTGCACTGAATATGATTGCATCAGCCCAATCAAGATCAGCGGAGGAAGCAATTTTAACATCCTTGGTCATTTCCGCTATTTCCTTCATTCTAGGATTCCCGTCTATGATTTCCTGGGGAATAAGCTCCTGCACCTTCAAGAGCCTGACCTCTGCTCCAGCTTCCTTTGCAGCCTCTTCAGCCCACTTGGCCATCTTGTAGTTGGCTCCATTTGCACTGTAATACACTATTGATAACTTTAACTTGTCCATTAAAAAACCTCCTATATATTAACTTCATAATTAACGCCCGTGAAGTCCTTATACCCGGGAGAGGTTTGTCTAAACAAAAAGATACCCCAAAAGGGTATCTTTTTTTATAATCATTACAATTTATTCACTCTTATTGCATTTTGGACACAGGCCGGTGATAAGAACCTGCTCATCATTGATCAGGTAGCCCTCAACATCATCCATAAAGGCAATCTCCGATACGGCAATATCGTATATGGAGTCGCATTCCTGACACTTGAAGTGCCCGTGAAATCCACGCTCCGCTTCATATCTAAGCTCATTTCCCTCGATATTGATAGCCTTTGCCAATTCCTTCTCCACAAGAAGTTTGAGGGTGTTGTAGACTGTAGTCTTTGAAAGAGTCAAAATCTCCTTACCCAGTTTCTCGTAGATTTCATCCACCGTAGGATGGATTTTTTCCTCAAGAAGGTAATTCAAAATTCTCACCCTTATATAGGACGGTCTTATTCCCTTTGACTTTAAAGTTTTCAGTTCCGTATCGAATTTTTTCATGAATCAACAACTCCAATTTAAATTTATACCATTTACATAATATCCTATTCAATGGCATAAATCAACTCTTTTCAATTAGTCTTCGAAAGCTTCGCTAACCTTCCACTCTTTCCAGACATTACCTACAAGGTCTGGGCTTGGCTTAAGGGTTTTCTTTCCAGGCTTCCATCCTGAAGGTGCAACCTCCGCTCCCTTGGTCTCCCTGACAAGCTGGAATGCCTTGATTTGTCTGATTGTCTCCTTTACATTTCTTCCAACTGGAGGTGTAAGCACCTCGAAACCTTGGATTATTCCATCTGGGTCTATCAGGAATCTTCCCCTTGTCTCAACTCCACTGTCCTCGTCATAGATTCCATACATCTTGCCGATGTACCCATCAGAGTCTGATGCCATTGGGAATGGAATATCCTTTCCGATCATTTTTGAAAGCTCATTATCGTTCCATACCTTGTGAACGAACTGGCTATCAACACTCATTGAAATTACCTCTACTCCTAACTCCTGGAATTCGTCAAATTTTTCAGCAACTGCTGAAACTTCAGTAGCTCAGACAAAGGTGAAGTCTCCTGGATAGAAGCAAAGCACTACCCACTTGCCCTTGTAGTCCTCCAATTTAACATTTGTAAACTGTCCCTTGTAAAATGCTGGTGCCTCGAATAGTGGTGCTGGTTTTCCTACCTTAACCATAGACTGTTCCTCCTTTTTAACCTCGGTGATCTTTTCTGTCCCTTCCTCAACTGCCTTGTTTTTCTTGATTTCCGGTCTTGCACATCCGGAATTTCCTTGTTCTGTCAAATGGACACCTCCTTAATTGTAATTATATTATTTTTGTACTCGTTACAATTATTCTATGATGATAACATATCACAGTCAGTACTGTAAATACCCATTTACATATTCATGGAAACTATTTTTATGGGATTATGTCATAAATAATTATACCTCCCACATGGGGAGGCACCTTGGCATCAGATAAATGTTATAAGCAAAAATGAAACCCCAATGCCCGAAAGCACAGACAGGACAAGGTTCCCCTTCCAGTATGCCAGGGCTCCAGCCGCTAAAATCCCTCCAACCGCTGCCGGTAACATCTCCGGATCAGATGTTAGTATCCCCCTTGCTATAAGGATGCTAAGGGATGTGTAGGGGACAAGCTGTAGAAATCTCATCATTGATGGTCTAAGCCTTAGCTTGTTGAGAAGCATCAGGGGAAATAGCCTTGGAAGATATGTCACAAGGGCCATTCCAAGTATTACAGGTAAATATCTACTCATCCTTATCCTCCTTCCCCATTACAATAACACCCAGGCCAGACGCTATCACAATCCCTGCGATTATATCCCAGCCTGAGGAAAGCAGACCTGTCTTAAATATGGCAAAATAGGTCATGGCCCCCAAGAGTGCAGGCTTTAGATAGTCCTTGTTCACCTTGAAGGAAGGAAAGAGCAAGGCTGCAAACATTGCATACAGGCCTAGGCCCAAGCTGTCCTGAAGAGCTTTGGGGATTACTTCCCCCACCAGGTATCCAACAGCTGTTCCCCCTATCCATGACAAATATGCAATGAGATTCACCGTCAGGATAAAGGCTAGGGAGAGCTTGTCCTTATTGAAGGAAAGGACCGAAAAGGTTTCATCGGTTATCCCAAACCCAATGATGGGTAGGAAACCCGATGTATCCTTTTTCAGGTTTACGGACAGGGATGCGGACATCATCATGTGACGCAGATTCAGCAAAAATGTTGCCAGGATTATACTTCCCGTACTTACACCTGCCCTGACAAGATCCAGGAACATGAACTGGCTTGCACCTGCATAGACCAACATCGAGGTCGCCGAGGTGTCCATTATTGTCAAACCTGTATTTTTGGCAAGAAGTCCAAAGGCCATTGCAATGGGAAAATACCCAAGTATCAACGGGGATCCTGCAACCATCCCTTGTCTTATTGATTTTTTTCTGTCATCGCTCATAATAAAACCTCTTTTCATTTGCATTAGACTAATTATAACCAATATTTCGGCTTTCTAACATCTTTTTGTCCATATTCAACAATTTGAGGAATTGCAATGGGTTTGTAACTCAATTTGCCTGTCAAGTATGCTATACTTTTAGTATGTTGAATTTTAGGAGGGATAGATATGGATAGAGAACGACTTGAAAGAAACAGATACCTTTTAAAGACCACCATTAGGGACCAGATTGATATATCAGACAATGACCAGAACAGGGGTCTTCCCATGCCGGATATCCAAAAGCCAATCAAGGATGGTCAAAAGGTTTTTGATCTGGTTTCACCTGAAGATTTGAAAGACTTGTCAGATATGACCTTGGCTGATGCCATTGGGAATCGAAAGACCAGAAGAAAATTTGATCCAGACCATACAATGTCACTTGCTGAGCTGTCCTTCCTTCTTTGGGCAACCCAAGGCGTGAGGAAGAGTTCGGGAACAACGGTTCTTAGAACTGTTCCCTCTGCTGGCAACAGACATGCCTTTGAAAGCTACCTGGCTGTCTTTAATGTCCAAGGCTTGGACCAGGGAATCTACAGGTATCTTCCCCTTGACCACAGGCTGGTTCTTGAGAACAGGGTGGATGGTCTGAGGGAGATGGTCAACACAGCCTCAAAGGGCCAGGTTTTTGTGGGATCTGGTTCCGTAGCCTTTATTTGGGCAGCGGTTCCCTACAGGATGGAATGGAGATACACCCTGGCTGCGCACAAGTCCATCCTTCTTGATGCCGGACATATCTGCCAGAATCTCTACCTTGCTTCAGAGGCCCTGGGCTATGGAACCTGTGCAATCGGAAACTACAGCCAGGAGCTTGCCGATGAGATGATTGGTGTTGATGGCAAGGAGGAATTTGTTGTGTACTTGGCCCCAGTTGGAAAATAGATTGGAGAAGGTGACATATGAGAATTTTTGTTGATGCAGATGGCTGTCCAGTGGTACAGGTGGCCATAAAACTGGCCAAGGAATTCAATATCCCCATCACCCTGGTAAAGAACTATGCACATGTACTTAATGACGATTATGCAGAGGTCATAACGGTTGATACAAGTGCCGACAGTGCTGATTACTACATTGCCAATCACCTTTCAAAGGGTGATATTGTGGTAACCCAGGACAATGGACTTGCCGCCATGTGCCTTTCCCGCCAGGCGGTCCCAATTAACCAGAACGGTCTTGTGATTGATGATTCAAATCTTATTACCATGCTTTCCGGCAGGCACCTTCACAGGGAACTGAGAAGCCAAGGAATCTACACATCAAAGGCGAAAAAGAGGAAAAAGGGTAGCGACAGGGCATTTGAGGAATCCCTGGGGAAGCTGCTATTGGAGGTGACTGAAGGTGGAAGTGAATAACAGACTATTTAAGGGTACAATTATCCTTACAGGGATTCTGGCCCTGGTGTCCCTTGCAGCAATGCTCCAGATGAGACTGGACAAGCCGGTTTTTCTTGACCACTACTACGACCTGAGGGTCCATGAGGACGGGAACTACCGCCAGGAATTCAGACTGACCTATATTACAAATGCCGATGATAGAAGGGTTGTAAACCAGGTGGAGTTTCCAGATTACCCCAACATACGGTTAAATGCCACTGAGCATGGCTTTATGAGCCACTTCCCCTGGGACTCCTCAAACCAGCAGCCTCCTGGAGAAATCCACGGACGCTACAGCGTTAGGACAGTATATTGCCAGATAGATGGATTGCCAGTTGTGGAAGAAATGGATGGTGCAGTAGTTAAGGCTGCAAGGGTATTCTTCAATGATGGTAGCCAAATGGATGTTCCCATTGGGGAGCTTCATTTCTACAGGTTCGGACTTGAGGATAGCCCCTTTGAAAGCCTTTCATCCTCAGGCTCCTCCGATGGATCAAGCTCTTCAAGATATCGGGCAAGGGAGGATGTGACCCTCCTTTCTGTCAAGAATCAGATGCTTGAAAGGTTTGAACACAGGCTGGACCTAAAGATAAACGACCATGTGATAGACGGTATTGATGGCTTGGAGATAGAACAAGATAATCACTTAGTAGTAAGGTCAAAGCTATACCCAGGCTCGGATCCACTGGATGTCTATACCATGGTGGACATCCACCCGGAGCTTTACTACAAGAGGGCTGACGGCCAAATTGGAAGCATGAGGTTCTACAATATTGACAACCTGTATCACAGCTTCAATTTCATGGACCTGTACAGATACCTCAAGGCCAGGGAGGTGGTATAGATGAGGGATGGATACAAGAAAATATTTTGGGGAACCATTATAGCCACCTTCAGCATCAACCTTGGGATTGTTCAAATCCTGCCTGCATTTGTGGGCTGGATGGTAGTTGCATCCGGGATATCAATGCTGGAGGAAGACTCTGAGCCAGTTGATTATGGCATGGTGAAAACACTTTCATATATCCTTATAGGTTCAACACTGGTTGGTAGTATTATTACCCTATTCCAGAGTGGTCAGATAAATCCACCTGTTCCATTGCTTTTTTATCCCATGATTGTTATGATAGTTGAATTGTCAATGTTTCACAGGATTTTT
>CALGAG010000138.1 GCA_937951995.1 uncultured Bacillota bacterium | reverse complement strand
TTCATAGTCTATTTTAAGCTGCTTGTCCAGGTATCTGTTTAGGCTGAATATCTTATTTCTGATTACCTTCTCACAATATCTGCCAATTAGGTTGTGTAGATGATTGCTGGACTCCTCATCCTTTTCAAGATTTGAGAATATCTCATCACGAAGATCCTGAATAGGCTCAGTGAATGTATCGAAGTGAAACAGATACTTTTGGTAATACAGTTCATTTATTGAATAGGTTTTTACTGTCAGATCCTCAAGCCTGTTTGCTTCCTTGATATTAACAAACCCACCTTTGTAGCCCTCCAGATAAAGTAGCAGCTCCAGTCTGTTTATGTCCTCGTGAATAAGTTCTCCCAGGTTCATTGCTATCAGCTGGTTGCCACGTCTGTTCTTGAGGATTCTGGAAATGTGGTTTCTCAAGTACTTGATGGAAACATATTTGGGAAAAATATTTCTGATGTTGTCCTCAATATCGTACAGATTCAAAAGGATATGTATGCTATTAAGATCATTCTTAAATAAAAAGTTGTGCTTTAATCCTTCGTATAGATCATAAAATGTGTCATTAGATAAAGCCATCTATAGCATCCCTCCTTAAGAATATTCCACCATGAAATTTGGGTGGCGGTATTTTCTATTATACTATAAAACAGCCTTCAAATGTTTAATAAAATTGGATTGATTTGTTACAAAATCTTAACAAAGGAGGATGTCGTCTTTCCTCCCTGTTAAGACCGGGCAAATAAGTTATCTGGTTTAATAAATGATGTTTAGCTATAGAAGGAAGATCCCTTCATCCTCACACCTTACTATTTCGTCTTCTGTCCATACAGATGCCTGTACCTGACCGATGTGTTTTGCCTGGAGAAAGTACATGCAGATTCTGGATTGTCCAATTCCTCCACCTACTGTATAGGGAAGCTCTCCCCCCAAAAGCTTCTGATGGTACTCCATGGACAATCTGTTTTCAGCATCAGCAAGCTTCAGTTGTTTCATAAGGGAATCTTCATCAACTCTTATTCCCATACTCGAAAGCTCAATGGGTCCACCAAGTGCAGGGTTCCAGAAAAGTATATCTCCGTTTAACTCCCAATCGTCATAATCTGGTGATCTTAGATCATGAGGTTTCCCCGACTTAAGGGCTCCTCCTATCTTGTATAGGAAAACTGCTCCATACTCCTCGGTAATCATGTGCTCTCTTTCCTTTGGAGTGGCATCGGGCCATCTATCTTCAAGTTCTTGACTGCTTACAAAGGTTATTTCCTCTGGTAGCTTCTTGTAAAGTCTCAGGGGATAATGCCCATTTATGAAATCTTCCGTCTCCTTAAAGGCTTCATAAATTGATACTACAACCTCTTTCAGGTAATCCAGATTTCTGTCCTCTTTCTTTATCACTTTTTCCCAATCCCACTGATCTACATAAATTGAATGTATGTTATCTACAAATTCATCAGGTCTTATGGCGTTCATATCCGTATAAAGTCCTTCTCCATCTCCAAAGCCGTACCATTTAAGTGCCATTCTTTTCCATTTGGCCAGAGATTGTACAATTTCCAGATTCTGCTGATATTTTCTCATTTGGAAGGAAACTGCCTTCTCGTTCCCGGAGAGATTGTCATTTAGACCAGTTTCTGGCTTTACAAAAAGTGGTGCAGATACTCTGGTTAGATTAAGATTATCCGCCAGTCTCCTCTCGAAAAAATCTTTGATCTGCTTGATTCCAACTTGTGCTTCTCTAGCTGTAAAACCATTTACCATCATCATTCTTATCACTCCCTTGTTATTTTTTGTATTAAAAAAACCTTCCGTCCTCATATAAAGGACGAAAGGTTACTTTCGCGGTACCACCTAAATTAGCAATAATGCTCTCTCATTCCGTACAGAAATTAATCGATACGTCATAGCTTGTAACGGGCTATACCGTCTGAGTCTACTAGACATCGTCTTTCGATCAGATACTCCGGGCTGTTCTTCATGCAAGCTTTCGTATCAGGCTCCCACCGTCCCTGAATCGCTTAAACTTATTTCCTGCACTACTCTTCCCTTCAATGTAGTGTATTAACTTATATGTTAGTATATAGACTTAGGTTGTGCTTGTCAATAGTTATTTATAAATACTATATCTCCATTGCAAATACTTCATGAATCTCCTCTGAGTAATCCTTGATTACATCAAGAATGAAATATGTTATCTTAAGATTCAAAGACAAGGCAAAATCCAGATCATTCTTAAAGCCCTTGTTTTGGAAATACTCCTCCACAACGTCCTCGATGTACTTCTTAATAGTAGAATGAAGGCTTATTGGATTTTCATTGTAAATGTCAAGATCATCCAAGGTAATGACATTTTTCTTAAAGGTATGGTTTGGGGCATAATCGTTTAGCTTTGACTCATATCTGATATGCTTAACCATTGATCCGTTGAAGGTCCATCTTTTTGCATGTGGTAGGCAAACATAATCAGAAAGATAATGAGAAACTATTCCTATTTTCTTACTGAGAATCTTGATGGCTATTGGATCTGTTATCCTATTGAAATCAATATATCGGCTTACAAAAATTATTTTCATGATTTCCAATGCAACGTAGTTGATGCTCTCATCCCTGTAGTGTCTTATGAGCTTGTACTTAGGTAGAATATCCGGTGCTATGGAGCCCCAGAGTAACTTGTCCTTATCCAGCTCTATATCATAATGTTGTAGAACATTGTCATATACATTGGAGGCAATTATCTTGTGAGTATCTGCAAAAATTTTAAACACTCCCTTTTCTCCTGTTTTTCCAACTCCTTTGATGATATAACATATGAAATCTTATGTCAACCAATCAAATGTTGCATTATCTTAATATTTCATTTTTAAGGAAATTTATTTTTCTGAGAGTAAAGTGTTGAAATAATCTTTGTAGACCTGGAGGTCACCTTCACTAAATAATACTAGATTAATCCTCTCCAATTTTGTATCCAGACTAGAATAGTCTTCCAATGCCCTAAAAACTACCCTAACAGCCTCTTTTACCGGGTATCCGTAGGCTCCAGTTGAAATGGATGGAAAAGATATTGATCTTAAACCATACTCATCTGCCAGTTTCATGGAGTTGTAATAGGCTCTATACAGAAGCTCTTCCGCCATTCCGTCCCCTCTGGAGTAGATTGGGCCAACAGCATGTATAACGTATCTGCAGGGCAGGTTTCCTGCTGTTGTGATTCTAGCCTCGCCAGTTGGACAGCCAGAATGCTTTTTGCACTGTTCCAGTATTGAGGGTCCACCTTTTCTGTGTATTGCACCATCGACTCCGCCTCCACCTAGTAAGGTGTTGTTTGCTGCATTTACAACTGCATCAACTTTCTCATCCGTTATATCACCCTGTTTTATTGTAATGCTGATTTTCCCAAGCTTCATTTCACATCCTCCTTTAGTTCAAATAACCATCCAAAGCTTCCCATACAGATGGTATCTCAAATCCCTTTCTCCACGTGGCAATTCCAGCCAGATTATATTTATGAACCAATGATACCTTGTAGTACAATGAGTTTTCGTCCTCCAACCAAATCTTCCTGGTTGTTTCCCCTACCTTGGTATCTCCATAGTATTGCTGGCTTGCCTCGTCCCAGACCGCCTGGATATTATTCTTCTCAATAAACTCCAAGGCAGTACTCATTGTTACTGCTTGTGAGGAAACCCCATCATCATTCACATCCCATACCCTTGAGTAAAATGGCATTCCAAGCACCAGCTTTTCAGCAGGAACCTGTTCCAAAATCCTGGATACTGACTCCTCCACCCACCAATACTGGGCAACCGATCCAGCTACAGGGCTGGCTGCCCAGTGCTGGTCATAGGCCATTAGGACAACATAATCCAGGGACTCCTGGAGCCTTTTCCTGTCATAGACCATTGACCAGTTTGGACTTGTAGAAATCGCTGTGACATCCATTGAAACCTTCATCCCCTGGTCCTTGAAGACCGGGTAGAGTTCTCTCACAAATTGAGTAAGGTGGTCACTGTCCTCGTAGTATATGTTCTCAAAATCTATGTTGATTCCGTCAACCTTGTAATACTTGTACAAGTCCAACAGGTCATTTATTATCCTTTCCCTTGATTCGCTGGATCTAAGAAAGACACTGGTCATTCCAGGATCAAAGGAATTGGTGACAGCTGGCCATAGCTCATAGCCAGCATTCTTGTAGAGAATAGAGTTATCTAAATTCCCCTTATCATAGATACTGCCATTCTCATCAGAAACATCAAACCATGTTGGTGAAACTACATTAACCCCTTTCATGTCTGGAGCTGCATCCATGTTTCTCATTGGACCGTATGTATAGTCCCATGTAAGATTTATCATACCAGGATCACCAGAATTGGTCCCCTCTTCCCTGTCAACACTTCTTTTGAATCTGTTCTTACCGTATTCAATAAGTATTGACTCTCCCATAACGTATCCAACCAGACCCTCATTTGTTCTGACCTTATACCAAGACCTGTCCTCTGAAAAAACAATAACCCTGTCACCCTCTACAAGACCTTCCCCAATTAGTGGTGCTCTCTTGTGTGGACTGGAATAAAGATATGAATCTTCCAAGATTTCTCCTTCCAGGTAATCATACTTCTTGAAGTCAATAACCAAGGAGCTATTGTTCCAATAAAACTCCAACCTTTCACTGTATAATTCCCTGATCAGGTCGTATGGAATAAATGTATCCTTATCAACAATCTTTATGGGTGATTTTAGCAAGATTTCCTTGCCATTCATTGTTCCACTTTGACTATCCGGATAGAATCTTCCCACTCTACTATCGTCAGTAAAAACCAGGACATCCTCATTTTCATCATAAAAGAGATTCTGATCCACAAAATCCTTTAAAAAATGTACTGAAAAGTGGATCTGATCATCAATATAGATGTAATCTTCAGCTTCAATAAGCTTCATGTCTTCAAGGAGAACAAAAAACTCATCACTTTCAATAATATCATTATCCTGGACTTCATTAAATTCCGTATAAATTGTATATCCTATAAAGAAAACCATAAGCAAACCAATTAACATGGATAGTATTTTCCTCATTTTTTCACCACCTGGTTTTATTATACCATGATACGCTTTAGAGTTAGCTTCGAATTTCAAATAGCCTTTGAAAAATAGAAACGCCCATTAAGGTCCATCTATATACCTTAATGGGCGTCACATAATATGCTAGTCCAGGAGGTCCTTCCTGAATTTATCATATCCCTTAAGAAGAGTTATTTTATTCCCGTCCTCCCTTATGAAGGTAGGGACACTCTCTATCTCATGGGCTACAGCAAGGACCCTGGATTCTTCCATCATTTCTTCAAACTCTCCTGCTTCAATTGCCTCTATCATTTCATGAATGTTCAATCCAGCATCAAATCCTATTTGATTAACAACCTCCTTCAAAGCAACATTCTTTCCCTCCTCAAATATTGCCTTGAAAGCTTCCTTGGCAAATGGGTAAAAGCTTCCTACCTCCTGTGCGTACAAGGCAGCCCTGTGCAAGAGACCGGTATTGAATTTAGTAGTTTTATTGGTATAGACAAGACCATACTCCGAACCCAACCTCTCAATTCTTCTGTATGCCATATCTATCTGTTCCTTTGGAATCGCATCCTCCAGAGATGTACCTTCCTCAGGAGCATCAGAATCCAACTCATAAGGATACCAGTGGAACTCCACTTCTGAATTCTCCTTAACCAGTTTTTCAGCTATTGAAAAACCTATATAGCAAAATGGACATGCAAAGTCCGAAAAAACCTTGATCTTTTTCAAATTATCACTCCTTAACCTACCTTGCCAGCTCTATCTTGCCTTGATTCTATCAATCAATTCAGTCTTGGATAACTCTAATGACCTGGCTATTGCAGACAAAGTACCAGTTGGTATAATATCATTATCCGTATGATAATGAAAAACGACTGCACGGGGTTTGCCATCTAGCATACCAAAATAAAGATTGTTCTTCTTCCCCTTTGAGACAAATTGATTTCTCTTCAGAAATCTTTTAAACTGTCCCTGGGTTACTGAATCAGGCAACCTTTAGTATCTCCCTTATCTTGTTTTCATCATCCAGATTCAGAAGGATATAGCTAATTATTAATTGCTGAATTCCATTAAGGACACCTGAAAACACTTCAATATTCTCATCGTAGTCCTTGGCAAACTCCTTGGCTCCCTCCAGCATCTGGTCTATAGCTTCTTCTTTAGTAGCTCCTTCCCCGTATATCTGCGGAACTATCGTATTATAGGCTGTATAAACCTCTAAATCTTCATCATATTCGATTGTATTTTTGTCCTTGATAAGCTCAATAACACTTTCAAAAATCTTCTGGTTCATCATATAGCTGGATTCGTGAGTGGCCTTGTTTAAGACCCTCGGTATATAACCAAACTTAACTTTGCCTTGGATCTGTGAGATCATTGAGCGACCTTCAGCAGCACCATAGACTAATTTTGTTTTAGCCATAACACCAACTCCTTTCATATTTTAATTATAACATAAGTGTACATGTTGTACAAGGCGTACAGGTTTAGATACTATTGTAAAAAGTCCGTGCAAAAGTTCAGTATCCAGTGTAGTATTTAATTGAGCCATTTTGTTCATCTCCTCAGTTAGGTGAGAATCTTGCATAATTGCATTCTCGCTTGAAATAAACAAAAACACCTAAACAAGCATCAAAGATGCCCGAATTTGAAATGATGTTTATTGGTTTCTACGATGT
>CALGAG010000137.1 GCA_937951995.1 uncultured Bacillota bacterium | reverse complement strand
TTGCTGTTGGGGTTGCAAGCCCCAAGGCACATGGACATGCGATTACAAGTATTGCAACTGCATTTATGAGCCCTGTGTTGAAGCTGTCTATAAAGTAGAATGCAATGAAGGTGACCAGTGCAATTCCAATTACCGTTGGTACGAAAATACCGGATATCTTGTCTGCCAGCCTTTGAACCGGGGCCTTTGAGCCCTGGGCATCTTCAACAAGCTTGATTATCTGTGAAAGTACTGTATCCTTGCCGATTTTTTGTGCCTCAAACCTGAAGGACCCAAACTTGTTTATGGTGGCTCCAACCACCTGGTCCCCCTCGCCCTTATCAACAGGTATGCTTTCACCTGTGATCATGGACTCATCTAGGGATGAGCTTCCCTGGACTATTACACCGTCAACAGGTACCTTTTCACCAGGCTTGACTATTATTATATCCCCAATCTGTAGGTTCTCTATTGGGATTTCCTTCTCTTCCCCGTCCTTTAGGACCCTTGCTGTCTTGGGCTGTAGACCCATCAGCTTCTTGATGGCTTCCGAGGTCTTGCCCTTGGCAACCGCCTCAAAGGTCTTACCTAAAATGATCAGGGTGATAATAACCGCTGATGCTTCAAAATAGTACTCGTGAACTCCTGCAAATATGTTGTAGATACTATAGAAGTAGGCCGCTGAGGTTCCCATTGCAATAAGGACATCCATATTTGCTCCTCCACCTCTAAGGGACTTGTAGGCACCCTTGTAGAACCTGGCTCCGATCAGGAACTGTACGGGAGTTGCCAAGGCCCACTGAAAGTATCCATTTGTCAGAATGTTCATCTGGCCTGCCATGTGAAAGAACATTGCTGAGAATAGGGGCAGGGTCAATATTGCTGAGATGATAAAGGATCGTTTTAGTGACTTGATTTCCTTTTCTCTCAGTTCCTTCTCCCTGTCTGATGATACATCCCTTTCTACTTCCGCCTTATAGCCGGCCTTTTCGATTGCTTCAATGATTTGTGAATCCTCAAGGACCCCTGAAGGAAATACAACCACTGCCT
>CALGAG010000136.1 GCA_937951995.1 uncultured Bacillota bacterium | reverse complement strand
TTTGTCAGCAACATCAGTATAGTAGGCGATCAGGGCTTCGTCATTCATCTTTCCGCCGTAATAGAAGAGCGTTACTATAAGTGCGCAGTCTGCTCCCAGGGCTGCAGCCTTGTTTGTAAGGGTGATTGTCTCCCTGGTTGACTCCATGCCTGTTCCCACCATGACAAGCTTGCCCTCTGCCCTGTTCTCTACAGTCAGCCTTATGAGCTCAAGCTTTTCCTCCTCGTTCAGATAAACTGTTTCACTGTTGGATCCAAGTACCAAATAGCCAGCAAGGTCATACTGGTTCCATTTCTTAATATTGTGAATATGTTTTTCATAGTCCGCCATGTCATTTTCATCAAAGGGTGTAATCATCGGAGGTATTACTCCCTTTATCTTTATAAAACTCATCAAAATCTCCCCTTTACCTAGTAATGTGTAGATTATATCACTTTATAGCAATAATTTACAGTGGTCTTCCTTGTATTTTAGTCCAAATACTGGGTATATATGTAGTGGCCAGGAAAGGGGAAGATGAGATGAACAAATACATGGAACAAGCTATAATAGAAGCTGAAAAGGGAATTAAAAATAGGGATGGCGGCCCCTTTGGAGCCGTCGTTGTAAGGGACGGGAAGATCATTGGTAGAGGCCACAATATGGTGGTCCATACCCACGACCCGACTGCCCACGGTGAGATTGTGGCCATAAGAGAGGCCAGCAAGGCAATGGAAAGCTTTGACCTGTCCGATTGTGAGCTCTTCACCACCTGCGAACCCTGTCCCATGTGCTACTCTGCAATTCACTGGTCCAGAATTCCTGTCGTGTATTATGGGGCAACAAAGGAGGATGCGGCGATAATAGGATTCGACGACCAGCTCCTGTCTGATATACTGCCAAGACAGGAAAAGCTTGAAAAAATAAAAATGGTCCAGCTGGACAGGGAAGGATGCATGGAAGTATTCAAAAAATATGAAGAGGATGATGAAAGGCAGCTGTATTGAAATCAGCTGCCTTCTACATTAAATACTTCTGTTAAGCTTTTCAAGGAGGTCTTCCATAGCAAGTCCATACATGTCAGAAAACTCTTCAACTGTCTCGAATAGGTGATTGCACATTACGCATTTCCCGACTATATCATCGTAGGGCTTGAATATTTCCTCAGCCTGGGGATAGTCGGATACTATATCCAGTATCTTGTCATCCTTACTTATCATCCTCGCTCTCCCTTCCATCCCAAACTATATCTCGGAATTTAACAGGGTCGGTATCCCCTTCAGTACTGATCAGCAAAATTCTAGAGTCCTTTCCCAGACCCATGGATTCCCTTACTCCCTTGTACTCATCCCTCTCCATAAGATGCGAAAGCAGGCCCATTCCAACAGCTCCAGATTCACCAGAAACAATTTGAGGGTCTCCTGGCAAGGGGGCTGCCATAATCCTCATGCCCCTGGCTGTCACATGATCTGGACAGGATATAAACCCATCGCTGTAGTCCCTTATCATTGGCCAGCTGACTGTATTGGGTTCTCCACAGGCAAGACCGGCCATTATGGTTGCCATGTCTCCATCCACTATCCTGATATCACCTGCCAGGGAAGATAGGTATAGGCAATTGGCTTCATCAGGCTCCACAATATATATCCTTGGCCCATCCTTACCGTAATGTGACAGGATATAACCAAGCATTGCCCCTGCGAATGAACCTACTCCCGCCTGCAAAAAGACGTGGGTTGGAGTACTATCAAGCTGGTCCACCACTTCGTCCATTATGGTTCCGTAGCCCTGCATTATCCAGGTTGGAATTTCCTCATATCCCTTCCAGGCAGTGTCCTGGACCACAATCCAGCCGTGTTCCTTGGCCATCTTATCTGAAAGCTTGACAGCCTCATTGTAATTTCCCTGGATTATTGATGCCTCCGCTCCCTCATTCCTGATATTCTGAAGCCTTGTTTCTGATGATCCCTTAGGCATGTATACAACGCATTTCTGTCCCAGCTCCCTTGCTGCCCAGGCAACTCCTCTCCCATGGTTTCCATCTGTTGCAGTGACAAAGGTAAGCTCACCGATTTTTTCTCTGACCTCACTTGACTTTAGGTAATCAAAGTCCAGGTCCCTAATACCCATTTGGAGCTTTTGTGCCAGATATTTGCCGATGGCATATGAACCCCCAAGAACCTTGAAGGCATTTAGACCAAACCGTTTACTCTCATCCTTAACATGGATGGACTCCACACCAAGATACTCAGACAGGCTTTCAAGACTATGGAGTGGTGTTGTGGAATACTCTGAAAAACCCTTGTGAAAACCTCGAACCCCCTGGATTAGATCCTTCCTCATATTATTTTTGCTGTCATCCCTATACTCCTTCTTACCCGTTAAATTTACCCTGATCAATTCCTCTCCTCCTTGGATCTCAAACTGTCCTTTGCCGCCTTTGAATACAGTATTGTGTGAATAACACCACTGCCTGTGTTCTCAGACTTCTTCAATACTATCTTATCTACAATGATCTGTGTTCCCTGAACCAACTCCGTATACCTTGAAGGGTCAAACCCCTCCACTACCCTTACAGCCCTTCCCAAGGTTATGTGTGGTGCGTAGCCTCTTTTTTCAAGATTAAAACCCCGGTCCAATAGGGCCTTGTGCAGGTCTTCCTGAAGGCCAAACAGCTCCTCACTTCTTTCCAGACCAACCCAGTAAATCTTTCCAGATCTCTTGTGGAACCACCCCAGTCCAGACATGTGAATGTCAAACCCACTAAAGTATACCCTATCCATTACCTCAATTACATCCCTTAATTTTTCATCTTCAATCTCACCAATGAAGTTAAGGGTCAAGTGCATATGCTCAGGCTTTGCAAATCTTCCCTTAATTGATTCGCCCTCCAGTCTTTTCTTTAACATTTCAACAATATCCAGCTGGTCCTTTCCAAGGTCTATGCAAATGAAAAGTCTCATTATAAACCTCCACAATCATTCACACGGATAGGCACCAGGCCTATCCGGTTTATCCTCTTATTTGATATTATACTGGTCTTTTACCATTTCCAAAAGTCCTGCTTTTTCCAAAAGGTCAACAGGAGCCAAAAATGTTACTGTTGCAGTCCCAGGATACCTTCCGATTTCCAGACCACCATTGATTGTGGTCCTGTTCTTAACCTCAGGAACAGTTATTCCCAATACTGCTGCAGCCCTTTCCAGGCCATTATCAATGGCAACATTAAGATTTTCACCGGAACCCACAAATGAAATGGGGGCTGTCTCTTCGTATTCATCCATTCCAAGGCTACTTCCAAGTTTAATTGCCTTGGTCTTTTCAGCATCAGTGATTGGCCTTGCAAGGTGTGGCAGGTCCTCCTCCAGGGGTAGTATTATTGGACCGTCGAGCTTAAGTCCCTTCAACAGTTTGACCTTTAGGGTTACAATTGCGGATACATCAGTGGTGTGTCCTGCAATCTCACCATCGCCCTGCATACCATGGACATCTCCTACATATACTCCTCCGCCTTCAACCTTGACAGGACAAATAACAACAGCTCCTTGTCTCACCCTGTTGATGTCCATATGTCCGTCAGTCTTGCTCCTTTGGAGGGTTTCATTGTCTATTGCATACTCATGGGGTGCCCCTATCAGGAATGCACCAAAATCACCTGCATTATGTGAGTCTGGCATTGCCACTGAAGGCGTTGTCCCAAGCTGACCTATGAATGGTCTCATTCTTGATATGTTGCCGGTTATATCATGGGGAGCAAAGGTTACAATTGGGTTCTGGATAGAGGCATCCGGAATTGCCATGACCTCCTTAGCCTTCTTTGCCATTTCTTCGGCCTTTTCCTTTGTCAGGGTAAGCCCCACTGACTTCTCCTCATTGAAGGCCATTGTATAGCCATGGGTGAATTTAAAGGGTGCAATTTCAGCTCCACAATGTGCACATCTCACCGAGGCATCACCTATCCCTTCCAGGACTGTATCTGGATGCTTTGCACCACAATGTGGACACTTACCAGCCACAAATGGGTCTCCATCAAAATTTTCAGGTATGGTGAACTCATTTCCCGATGCTACAACCGATGATGTTACTGCAACTGATTTAATGTAGATTGCAATGGCATCCCCCACCTGAGCACCTTCCACAAATACCGGCTTTGTAACCTCGTGACCACCCCTTAATGCTGGTGTTATCATGGGTCCCCAGCATCCAGGAGCTGTGTTTGCAATAATGGTACCTCCATCCCTTACAGGACCAAGCATGGGCTCCTTCGGGTCAAGAACACCATTGGTCAGCTCATTTACCATAATTGTTTGCTTTGCCATAATCATTACCTCCTTATCCTATCGACCATCCATCATACATAGTCTATATACCCTATAAAGAAATTTTGACTCATTGTAAAATGAAATTGAACTAATATAAAAAGCCCATAGATGACTATCTG
>CALGAG010000135.1 GCA_937951995.1 uncultured Bacillota bacterium | reverse complement strand
TTTATTGAGAGGGTGTCCCTGGAAAGGGAAAAGATCACAAAGTGCTACAACTGTCTAAGTGCCTGCAATCCAGCCACTACACCATATTGCATAACAAGTGCTCTTATAAGGGCCGTTCAGGGGGATGTGGACAATGGACTTGTATTCATTGGCAAGAGAGGCCATCTAGTGGACAAGATTACAACAGTTGATGCCCTTATGGATGAATTTGAAGCAGCCTTGATATGATTTTTAAAGCCAGACCTTGCGGTCTGGCTTTATCTTTAGACTAGTTTCTTTATTGCCTCCAGCGTATATTCAACCTCTTCCCTTGTATTGAAGTGTGAAAAACTGAATCTGACAGTTCCCCTTGGAAATGTCTTAAGAGTCTTATGGGCTGATGGAGCGCAATGCATCCCACATCTGGTTGCTATTCCATACTCCTCATTGAGCCTGAAGGATATGTCCGCATTGTCCCTTCCAGGAAAATCTGTTGAAACAACTCCAGTACGGCCTGTTATGGACTTTTTCCCAATTATTTCTATTCCTTCAATCTTTTTTAATCCATCCAGGAATTCCTGGACCAGATTCATCTCGACCTTTCTGAGATTTTCAATTCCTCGCTCTTCCAGATAATTCAATGCTGCATTAAGTCCAAATATCCCTGGGATATTTGGGGTTCCAGCCTCAAGCTTATCAGGCATATATTCGGGCTGGATTTCCTTGTCAGATAGACTCCCTGTTCCGCCTTCCATGAAGGTATCAATATCCCTTGCCAAATCCTCGCCTATTGCAAATCCTCCCATCCCCTGGGGTCCAAGGAGGCTCTTGTGACCGGTAAAGGCTATCACATCCGCATTTAGGCCATTATAATCCACATCCATGAATCCGGCTGTCTGTGCAGCATCCACAATAAATATCAAGCCATTTTCCCTGCATATCTTACCCACTTCCTCAAGGTCCAGTATGGTTCCACAAACATTTGAAGCATGGGTCATGACAATTGCGCGTGTGCTGCTTTTTATTTGTCCCAAGATATCCTCAGGATTCAACTCACCTACCTGGTTGCACTGTACCCTTGAAAAAGTTACACCTCTTTTTCCTAGAGAATTCAATGGTCTCATAACAGCATTGTGCTCCATTGATGAAACGATTACATGGTCGTCTTCCCTTAAAAGTCCCTTAAGTACAATATTCAGGCTTTCAGTTATATTTTTTGTAAAAACTACGTTGGCTGGATCCTTGAAGTTGAAGAGTTTTGCCAGCTTCTCTCTGGTATCAAAAACAATATTCTCTGCATGGAAGGAGGTCTCATATATTCCCCTGCCAACATTTGCACCGTTATTAACTATGTAATCCATCATGGCTTCTGCAACACCTGGAGCCTTTGGAAAACTAGTTGCTCCATTATCGAGATATACCCTTTTCATAAACACCATCCTCCCTTGATTCCTAATTTGATGCTACTCCTTTTTGATAGTAATTACAATCGGTATTAAATAATCTAATAGATAGGCATTTTCAATTAGTAAATCCAATTTAACATGCATCATGAGAATTGTTATAATCATAACGAATATATGTCATTATTACATAGGAATAGGAGGATTGAAATGAAAGAAAAAAGAAGTATTATCTTTGCCGGGGCGGTAGTGGGAATAATCTCCGTACTGCTTGTCTATTTCGGAAACCCTGCCAATATGGGTTTTTGCATTGCCTGTTTTCTTCGGGACATTGCAGGTGGAATAGGCTTACACCGTGCAGCAGTTGTTCAGTACATAAGGCCTGAGGTTATAGGCCTGGTCCTGGGTGCATTTTTAGTGTCCATCAAGAACAAGGAGTTTAAAACAAACGGAGGGTCTTCACCCTTCACTAGATTTGTTCTTGGGGCTGTGGTTATGATAGGTGCCTTGATGTTTCTAGGATGTCCCCTGAGAATGGTCCTAAGGCTGGCAGGAGGAGACCTTAACGCACTTCTTGGAATCGGAGGCTATACTGTAGGAATATACTTTGGTGTATTGTTCCTGAACAAGGGGTTCAGCTTGAAGAGGAGTTACAAAATGCCTTCCATCGAAGGATACATATTCCCAGGAATAAACATTGGCCTGCTGGTTCTATTGATTTCCGGTGCCGGTTTCCTGTTTTTCAGCAGCGAAGGACCTGGTTCCATGCATGCCCCCATCTGGATATCACTTGCAGCTGGTCTAATTGTTGGGTGGCTTGCCCAAAGGACCAGACTTTGTATGGTAGGTGGAATCAGGGATATGATCCTTTTTAGGGATTCCCATCTAATTTCAGGCTTTGTGGCAATCCTTGTTTTTGCCCTAGCAGGCAATGTATTTCTGGGATACTTTAATCTGGGTTTTGCTGA
>CALGAG010000134.1 GCA_937951995.1 uncultured Bacillota bacterium | reverse complement strand
CAGGGCAACTATCGATAGACCCTGACACTAGGGAACTTCCTACCGGTGGAGTGAAGGACCATGCAAGACAGGCACTTTCAAATGTTGAAAGGGTCCTAAATGAAGCTGGATTAGACAAGGAAAATGTAGTTCAATGCAGGATATATTTAATAGGTGTCCACAATTGGGATGCAATAAATGAGGTGTATGCAGACTTTTTTGGAGACCACAAGCCTGCTCGGATTGTTGTACCGGTTCCTGAGCTCCATGGAGGAAGTCTGGTTGAAATCGAAGCAATGGCAGAAATCTAGTACAGGAAGGTAAAGTATGAAGTCCATGGGGTAGATGTTGATTTAGTGGAGTTCAAATATTCAGAAATACAAAGAAGGGGTCATCCATCGGTGGCTCCTTCACTATTTGTTTACATATGCTGTAAAATCAAATCTCAAATTTTGGGTAAGTATAGGAAAGACAAGACAATTGATTTTATATTCCAGGAAAGGTTGAGATGAATTATGGTTACCCGAAGAATGAAGATATCAATTATTACAGGCATGCTCCTTGGTGTGGTCTGCATAGTTGGCGCATCAATCAGGTCTGGCTTTGAAAGGGAGGTCTACTGGCTCTTTGCTCTCTGGTACAACAGACTGATTATGGGAATATTGATAGGTGCTCCATGGAAGAGGATTTCACTTAACAGATCTCTTTTAAGAGGTGGAGGATTGGGACTCTTGGTTTCCTTTGCCTTCTATGCCACATCTGGGTTCCAGGATCCTGTGAGCTTTCTTGCAGGGATTGTTTACGGTGTCATTATTGAGTATGTAGCCTGCAAATACCAAAACAAGACAGTCAAAACTCATGCTGCCCAGTGATGACTGCCGTGAAAATCAAATTAACATTAGGTTTGAAGAAGACTATTCATCAAGGTGAATAAGCTGGTCCTCTTGGTTGAAGAAGGTTCTGTAGCCCAGAATTACAAAGAGTATAACTGAAAGAGCCACGCTTCCAACTATACCAAGCATGATGGCAATCTGATACTTTGTTGCAATAAGTGGCGATGTTCCGGAAAGGATCTGACCTGTCATCATACCAGGGAGGGACACAATGCCCATTCCAACCATGGAATTAATGGTGGGAAGGATTGCGGAATCAAAGGCACTGTTTACAATTTCTCTGGAAGCTCTGGCAGGTGTCGCACCAAGCATTAGGGATGACTCCACCAGGGCTCTTTTATTTCTCATCCCTTCTGCAATCCCCTTTACCCCAAGTGATATTCCCGTCATGGAGTTACCTATTATCATCCCCGCTATGGGAATGAAGTATTGAGGATTAAACCAAGGATATATCCTTATAACCACAAAAAGAAAATAGAATATGCTTGTAAGAGTGCCCGTCACCATTGAAAAGGCTATGATTTTCTTCAATCTTCCTGTAAGCTTTTCCTGTGTCCTTTTAAAGATGTTGTCAATTGCAAATGCTTCCATGACTGCTATTGCAAGTATTGTCATAAGAGGATTTGTACTCTCAAAGATATATACAAGGACATATCCCACCAGTACAAGCTGGAGGGTCATTCGGATAGAGGCGATAAGGATTTCCCTCTCCCTGCCAATCCCTCTTTTTCTTACTATAACTAGAAGAAGGGCGATAAAGACATAGGCTGCTCCGATCTGCCAAAGCTGGAGATTCATTATATCGTTGCTCATCTTGATACCTCCCTTACCTGGACTGGTTCATCTGGGGAGATTTTTATTATCCGGTCAGAAAAGTCCTCTGCAATCCTGTTTGAGTGGGTTACCATCACAAGGGTTTTGTTATTTCTTCTGGTGTATTCCACAACCTCTTCAATAATCATTAGCTCTTTTTTATCGTCAAGAGCTGAGGAAGGCTCATCAAGCAGTAAAACATCCGGCTCCATAAGCAAAACCCTTCCAAGGGCAAGCCGTTGTTTCTCTCCTCCTGAAAGAAGCTCTGCATTATCCTCAAGGTCCTTATTAAGCTTGACTGATTCCAGCATTTTCAAAAGCACATCATCTGACACAGGCTCCCTTTCCGAATAGAGTAACCCCTTCAGGAGATTGTCCTTAACAGTGCCGGAATAGATTGCAGGCTGTTGAGGGAGCATCACAACCCTTCTTCTAAGCTCTACGGAATCCCATTCCATAAGGGGCTTGCCCATGTAGATAATCTCTCCCTCATCGGGACTGATAAGCTTGTTAAGAAGACGTATAAATGTTGTCTTTCCGCTTCCACTAGGACCCACAATTGATGTTACAAGGTGTTCACTTATGGTAAGCTTGTCTATGTTTATGATGTCCCTGAAGCGGACATTTTCAAATCTGTACATAGTAATCCTCCGTTTCATATGATATCCAGATAGTAATCTACACCTTGGTGACTTTTTATACATTATCATGCCTAATTCTAGTAATACCCAAATTAATCAGGGATTATTGACTAATTTTTATGGGGAGAAAGCCTGCTAAAAGAATAATTATATATTGTATTACAATAAATAATTTGTTAAACTCAATATATAAAACAAAATGTGAGGTGTTTAAAAATGAACAAGGGAACGACCTTTCTATTGAGGGGGGCATTGATATTCATGAGCTTGCCAATACTTGCAATATGCATATTCTGGCTGCCATCCTCTGTAGGCTTCTTTCCAATACCAATGATAGGAGGGGCATATCTTACAGCATATGCATACTTCTACGCTCTGTTTCAGGCGTGGAGTTTACTTGGGCTAATTGACAGAAACAATGCATTTTCCAAGGAAGCTGTTCATGGTTTGGGAAGGATAAAGCTGGCAGCGATTTCAATTGCGGTAATATACACTGTGATGCTCCCTTTTCTCTACCCAATTGCAGATATGGATGATGCTCCTGGACTTGTTGGATTTCCAATTATAATTGTAGCAGCATCAATAGTTATAGGGACTTTCGCGGCAGTACTCCAAAAGCTTCTTGATCAGGCCATAAGGATCAAGGAAGACAATGACCTTACGATTTGAGGTGAAATAGATGGCAATTATAATAAACATAGATGTTATGCTGGCAAAGAGAAAGATGAGTGTAACAGAACTTTCTGAGAAAGTGGGGATAACCATGGCCAATGTTTCAATCCTCAAGAACGGAAGGGCCAAGGCCATAAGGCTATCCACGCTGGATTCAATCTGCAGGGCTCTTGACTGTCAACCGGGTGACATCCTGGAATACAGGGAAGACGATGGGGAGGGTGAGATATGATGTACGATGTTATTATCGCAGGTGGTGGACCTGCAGGAGCAAGCTTGGCAAGACTCTTGGGGAAGAGCAGGAAGGTTCTTGTGATTGAACGGAGAGACATGCAAAGAATCAGCGGGAATGACTACAAGAAGTGCTGTGGAGGCCTTGTGGCACCTGATGCCCAGAAACTTTTGGCAGAGTTTGGTCTCGGGATTCCAGTAGAGGTTTTGGATGGTCCGCAGCTTTTTGCCGTCAGGACCATTGACCATGAGCACAAGCTTGAAAGATATTACCAGAGACACTATATAAACATCAACAGAGAAAGGTTTGACAGATGGCTCCTTTCTATGGTTCCCACAAGTGTCCATATTGAGGATAGGTCAATCTTTAAGGACTACCTCCAGTTTGGGAACAGGGTTCAGGTTACTTACTTAAAGGATGGAGAGGAAAAACGGGCGACTGCCAAGCTCCTGGTTGGGGCAGATGGTGCCTCTTCAAGGGTCAGAAGACAGCTGGAACCTGACAGGAAAGGGCCAAAAAAATATATAGCTATACAGGAATACTTTAGACAGACTGGGGATCAGCCCTACTACGGGTCAATATTTGACAAGGATATCACTGACTTCTATTCCTGGACAATCCCCAAGGAAGGGGTTCTAGTAGTTGGAAGTGCCTTGGATCTAGATAGGGAACCTATAGAGAAATTCGAAGAACTTAAGGGAAGGCTTCAGAAGGAGGGTTTTGACCTTGGAAAGAGCCTTGGGAGAAACAGTGCATTCCTGTTTAGACCAAGAGGAACAGGGCAGATTCTTACGGGAAAGGGAAAGGTTGTTCTAATAGGTGAGGCAGCCGGTTGGATTAGTCCAAGCTCAGCAGAAGGCTTAAGCTATGGATTCAAGAGCGCCTTGAACCTTTCTCTAGCAATTGATGAAAATATGGACAGAGCTGCAGTAATCTACAGAAGAAATTCAAAAAGTCTATATTTAAACATTAAATGGAAGGGCATCAAGTCATTTTTGATGTATAATGATTATACACGGTATATGATAATGAGGTCAGGTATACTTTCAATGGGTTCTATCAAGGAAAGGCTGGCAGAAACAGGGATTATCTAAAGCATCGGGGACGGTTCTTTTTGCTTTTGAGAGTGGATATTATGAGGTGGTAAAGATGAAGAGGGTTGTTACATTTTATTTCAGCCCAACAGGTACAACTGAAAAGGTAGTGATGGAAATAGCTAGCGCCCTTGCGGATAAGGAAGGCTGCGGCATGGTTCACCATGATTTTACACTGCCAGCTGGCAGAGAAGCCTACCCCGATTTCAGGGAAGGGGATATTATTATAGCTGGTGTTCCGGTATATGCTGGAAGGGTTCCCAATGTACTTCTTAAATACCTTTCAGGGCTGAAGGGTAATGGAGCCAAGGCTGTAGCAGTGGTTCTCTACGGTAACAGGGCTTACGATGATGCCCTTCTGGAGCTTAGGGATATTCTGAAGCATGGAGGTTTTAATGTAATGGGAGCCGGAGCCTTTATAGGGGAGCATTCCTTTTCATATGACCTTGCCAAGGGTAGACCGAATGAGGGCGATCTGGAATTGGCCAGAGAATTTGCCAGTAGGCTTGATTTTGATTCCGGTTATGGACCAGAGGACCTAGATATTTATGGTAATCCAGACTACAAGGAATACTACAAGCCTTTGGATGAGGAAGGCAAGCCTGTTGATATCAGGAGGGTTCAGCCAAAGACAGGGAACGCCTGCATAGACTGCAAGATTTGTGTGAAGGTTTGTCCAATGGGATCAATCCCCCATGGGAATGTAAAAATCCTAACTGGAATATGTATAAAATGCGGAGCCTGCATCAAGAAGTGCCCGGTTGAGGCTAAATACTTTGATGACCCAGACTACCTAAGGCATAAATGGGAGCTTGAGGAGGAGTTTAAGGATTGGAAGCTGCCAGAATTCTTTGTTTGAGTCACTGGGGACGGTTATTTTTGACTCAAAATTCTACATAAATTCACCCAAGGAAGGGATATAATTGAACATAAAGAGTATAAAACCTAAGGAAATAGCAATGGGATTTACAGGAAGTCTTTTGGGAGCAGGCTTTGTTTCAGGCCAGGAAATAATGCAGTTCTTTGGTGTTTTTGGCACATATGGACTTATAGCCATGCCAATATCCCTTGCACTCTTTTACATACTTGGCTGCGCCGTTATGAAGACAGCCAGAAAAACCGGAATAACTGAGTTTGACAAGATAATCATACGGAAGGAAATACCATGGTTGAGGGCCTTGTTTGGACTAACCTTCATCTTTTTTCTTTTTGGAACGGTTGTAATAATGACGGCAGGTACGGGAGCCCTTCTCAACCAGCATTTTGGAGTACCTACCATTTTAGGAAGTGCCGTCATGGCCATACTTCTTGGCATAGTAGCACTTTGGGAGGCAAAGGGAGTCCTTACGGCTTTTTCAATAACCGTGCCCCTGATGATTGTGGTTGGAATGGTAACGGGTGTTTTTTCGGTTTTTCAGTTTCAGCCTGAAGTTATAATCTCCTCACCCACTTCAGGATCCAACCCATTGTTGGGAAACATTCTCTTTTCAACAACAGCCTTTATCTCCTACAATATGATGGCGGCCATTTCAATACTAGTGCCCATTTCTCCAGACGTTGATGACGAAAGTACAATACATAAGGGGATGCTCCGTGGAATAGTGCAGCTATCCATAGTTTTTATATGCATATTACTGCCTATGGTATTCTTCAGAACCATGCTTACAGATGCAGAGCTTCCAATGGTTGCCTTGGCAACAATGATCTATCCCATATTGGGAACAATATACTCCTTTCTCCTATTTATAGGCATGTTTGGCAGCGCATTGTCCTGTCTGTTTGGAGCAGCCTATAGAATAAGAAAGTACAGGGACTACAAGCTTAGACCTCTTATAGGAATTCTTATCACAGTAGCATTTGTGGGTAGCCTATTGGGCTTTAAGGAGCTTATTGGTATTGTGCTGCCGGTTTCAGGCTACATTGGCTTCTTTGCAATGATAGGGATAACAAGACACTATTTGTCAATCAGAAAAGTTGGGGAGGTGGAATAAAATGAAGGCTGAGATTAATCTCATAACCATTTGGACCGATGATGTTGAAGGTATGAAGGATTTTTACACCAGGGTCATAGGCTTTGAGCCAATAAATGATCTTGGGGACTACGTGGAGTTTGGAAGCAGGGGAGTGAGGTTTGCCATCTGCAAGAGAAGCGTTATGGTAGGTTACAGCAAGGAATATCTGAGAAAATCCCAAGGACAGAGATTTGAACTTGCCTTTCCCTGCCATACTCCGGAGGATGTGGACCTTTCCTACGAGAGGATTGTAAAGCTGGGAGCAACACCAGTTCATGGACCTAAGGACATGCCCTGGAACCAGAGGACCGCCCTATTTGCTGATCCTGATGGGAATATCCATGAGCTGTTTGCCGAGTTAGGATAGAAAACAACATTAACCATCCCGATTATTTGATAATCACCATACCCTTTTCGACCCTGTCGAAAGGGGTATTTATTTGGTGAAGGGGGATGTTCTTATGTATAGGGAAAGTGCAATCCACTACCCACAGGATGAAATGAACACAATGTTGATTCCGGTGACTATAGGTTGTCCATGGAACAGGTGCATTTTCTGCACCATGTACAAGGATGACAAGTACAGCCTGGTTCCTATGGAACAGATAAAACAGCAACTGGTAAACGGCTACAGGTATACAGAGAAGGTTTTTCTCACAGGTGCTGACCCACTCTATATCGGGTTTGAGAAGATGATGGAAATCCTGGAGTTTACAAGGGAATACCTTCCATATTGCGCCCGTGTGGCATCCTATGCTTCCATTAGAAGCGTTTCCATCTACTCTGATGAGGAATTGTCGAACCTGCATCATGCAGGCCTTAGATTGCTTTATATAGGCTTTGAGAGTGGAAGTGACAGATTTCTTAAGCTTATGAACAAGGGGCACACCAGAGAGGATGCAATCAGGGAAGGCAAGAGACTTGAGAAGGCAAAGCTACCCTACAATGCAATCATACTTACAGGAATTGGAGGAGAAGGAACCTGGGAGGAAAATGCCCGGAACACAGCCTCAATGATAAACCAGATTCACCCTAAAACCCTTATCACCATGAATCTTATCCTGATGGAGGGGTCAGACCTATCAGCACTGGTTGAACAGGGTGAGTATACTCCAGCATCACGAATTGAAAATCTTCTGGAGACGCGGGCTCTTCTGGAGAATCTTGATCCGGAAAATGAAATGGACTTTGATACCACCCATCCCACAAATATAATAAAGATGAAGGGTAGGCTGCCTGGAGAAAGGGAAAGGCTTCTTGGAGAAATTGCAAGGGTATTGAATAAAAACAAAGATTAAACCATACCCTGATATGGTAAAATCATATTATGGATGTAAAGACAAAAATAGAGGAGGCCGAAATGATATACAGAAACGCTACTAAAGAGGACATACCACAGATATCGGAGCTTCAGAAGAAATACCATGTATCGACCATAAGTGAAGAGGACAAGCCAGATGGTTTTGTAACAACCTTATTTACCCCTGAGCAGTTTGGAGAGCTAATCGACAAGGAGCAGGGAATAGCCATAGCCTGTGACGGCGACCAGGTCGTTGCATATGCAATGGCTGCATCCTGGGAGTATTGGTCAGAATGGCCTCTTTTTCAGCATATGATTAAGGATTTGCCTGATACTGAGTATCTGGGGGAGACATTGTCCACTGAAAACTCATACCAGTACGGACCCATATGCATAGAGAAAAGCTACAGGGGGACAGAGGTTCTGCCTAGGCTCTTCGACTTTTCAAGAGCTCAGATGAACAAGAGGTTCCCTATTCTCATAACCTTCATTAACCACATCAATCCTAGATCCTACAAGGCTCACGTAGACAAGCTGGGGCTGGATGTAATCAAGGACTTCCAGTTCAACAACAACAATTACTATGAACTGGGCTATGATACTTCAAAGCCAGTCAAGGGTCTATAGGAGGAATTAATAATGAAATTTTACTGTTCCAAGTGCAATAGGGAGGAAAGTGTAGATACAAGGAAGGCAAAATGTGAATGTGGAGGTCTGTGGAAGCTGGATTA
>CALGAG010000133.1 GCA_937951995.1 uncultured Bacillota bacterium | reverse complement strand
AAAAAAGGAAGAGTGGATTTTCCACGCTTCCCTTGTCTTATCTATTTATAAATCTGCTTGGGTTCTGGTGAGACCCATTCACTAGAATCTCAAAATGCAGGTGAGGACCTGTTGATCTTCCTGTGTTACCCATTTCAGAAATGTGCTGCCCTCTGTAAACCCTTTCTCCTGACTTTACCAGAAGCTTGCTATTATGTGCATATCTTGTTACATATCCATTCTCATGGTTGATTTCAATCATATATCCATAGCTTCCCTTGTAACCTGAGAAGGTAACCCTTCCTCCATCTGCAGCATAGACATTTGTTCCCGTGCTGTTTGCCAAGTCTATTCCCCTATGCATGCTGCCACCTCTCATGCCATATGGAGATGATAGCCTTCCGCTTGTGGGAACCATAAATGACCCTGTGGCTGCTGTTTTCGGTAGCTCCTTTGTACCTTGAACCACAACTTCGGTTACTGGTTCAACTATTACTTTCTCATTAATAATTTCCTTTTCTTCAACTATTCCATTAAGTTTTGTAACATTAGCAACTATCTCTGACTTCCCTTTTTCACCCTTGGTCAATATCTTTTTCTGATTCTTATACATTGAGTCATCCGTCTTTACTTCCGTTTCAAAATCTGTGTCCTCTGTGTATTGTATTTGCTCAACTGTTCTCACTGTCAAAAGCGGTGTCGGAACAAAGAGGTTAACCTCATCCCCAGGCTTAAGTGACTGTGAATCCTGGCCGGGATTTGCACTTAGCAGTTCCTCAACCGTAGTATCATACATTCTTGCAATAATCCAGTAGCTTTCCCCTACCTCTACAATGTGGGTTCGCATTTCCTCTTTACCTTCCCTGATCCTGGCTATTGTCTCGTCAGGGTCAGCAAGCTTGTTGAAGCTGGTTTCCACTTTCACTACTTCTATATCTTCACTAAAGTCAACTTCCTTAATATCTGCATCCTTGTCAACAACCGGGAAGTCATTCTGTACCTTGACCTCATCTTGCGCTTGTCCGCCTTCAGTTAGGTTGATAATATCTCCCGGCTTTAATCTTGAAGGGTTTACCCCAGGATTTGCCTCCTCAAGGGCTGTTGCCGTCATGTTGTACTGTCTGGCTATGGTCCAGTAATTATCGCCATCCTCCACAGTGTGTGTCCTTGGAGCTGATACCTCCTCCACCTGGTTTCCTGCAGCTACTATAGCCTCTTCCTCTACAACCTGGGGAAGATATGAGGATTTTATTGTATCCAGTATATATTCCACTTCCTGGCCTGATCTGAAGATCCCAATACTTTCTCCATCTACGACTAGCTCAAATCCAGCAACGCTTACATTTATATTGTCCTTAATATTTGATTTGATTTCATTTGCCGTTGACAAGGCCTCATCCTTGGCGTTTGTCTCTTTAAACTCTAGCTCTTTGTCAAGTACAACTCCCATGTCATATGTACTCTTGAGACTTTCTTCCAGGTCCCTGTAAACCTCCAGTGCTTCTTCTTCAGTCCTGACAACCCCTATATGGTCATCTCCAAGATAAACATCGAATGCCTTGGTTCTGGTGTCGTTTACCGAGTAGCTTACATAGCTTACACCAACAACAGCCACCACAGTCAAAACTGCCAAAAATCTCCTGAATCTATTATTGTTAAGGTTCCATTTTCTATTTTTCAAATTTATGTCTATTTTGGTCATCTTCTTCATAAAGTCAAATACTGAGGAATCAAACTTCATCAATAAATCGCCTCCAAGCTGCGCCCTCCATCCGGGCTTTTATTTGTATCCGATAGGTGGTTACAATATTTGTAACCGTTTTGTAACATTAACATAAACATTATACCAATTGGGCTACATAAATACAACCTGCCTAAGGATGTTTCACTGTGCAGTGGTAATGAAAGTGTTTTCCCGTAAAAAAACCCCTTATCACTGTCATAGTGTGGGGTTTGTGCATGTCAAAATATGGAATTTCCTGAAAATTAAATTTATGAACAAAATTTAACATTATTTCATCACACTATCACGCTTAGCTTCTGGTGGGATATTTCAAACTCAACCACCTCGTCCTCCACCTCAAAAAGCTCTCCATCTATATTGAGAAGCTCTCCCTTGTTCAAGGACACCTTGATGTTCCTGCCCTTGAAAAACTCAACATGCTTCACATACCTGGTATGCTCACCCTTGAAAATTGATGGAAAAAGGAACAGGATCTTAAGGTTGCTGATATCCTTAACCACGCACACGTCCAGCATATCATCGTATATGCTTGCCATGGGAAGTATCTTCATGCCTCCCCCATAGGACTGTCCATTCCCCACAGCAACAAGGGTCGCCCTCCTTTTGATGGACTCTCCATCTATTTCCAGGTGAACTTCTCTGCTCCTATAGGTCAGGAGGCCCATGAGAACTCCCAGTACATAGGATAGCTTTCCCTTGATGACCTTCTTTATCCTGTCAGTCTCCTTCACAACCCAGGCATCAAATCCAACACTTGCAATATTGAAGAAGTAGTCTCCCCTGACCATCCCAAGGTCTATGCTTGCCACTTTACCCTTAAGCACCCTTTCCATGGCCTTTTCCCTGTCCATGTTAAGATGAAGGGCTTGGGCAATATCATTGCCTGTTCCGGAGGGAACTATTCCCAATGTCCCGGACCCACGTTTAAGGATCCCCTTTGCAACCTCATTGGCTGTACCGTCTCCCCCAACTGCCACACAGATATTGTATTGTGGAAACTTCATTACCAGCTCCGTGGCTTCCAGTGGCTTGGTGGTAACTTCTACCCTGTACTCCCTACCTGTGCTTGACATGTAGTTCTCAACAAAGTCTGTATATGCCTTTGTTCTTCCACTTCCTGCAGTAGGATTTATTATAAAAAGATATCTATCCATAAGCTTCTCCTGTTACAGTATTTTTTCAGCGCTCTCCCCCATAAGTGCCCTGTTTATGGCTGCCATCTCTTCAGGTGATAATGGCACATTGCAGTTGGCATTTTGGATAGGCTTGGCAAACATCACTGCCTGGTCTCTTCCGTATATGCTGGTAAGTACAAATCCATTGTTGTAGGCATCAAGCAAGGCTATGGAGAAGCTAAGCTCACTTCCGGTATCTGCGAATGCATTGTACCTTACAAAGCCCATCTTCTGAATGGTGAAGGTGAGCTTTGTCTCAAGAGCTTCAATATTGTCCTCAATCAGGTTTATATCCCTGTTTAGACTGCTTAGTTCAGTATTTATTTTTATGAAAAGGTCCTCGATATTGGCTCCTGACAATCCCCTGGTCAGGGAATCGTACCTTTCCTTGTGCTTATGATATTCCCTGATCTGTGTAACATATAGGATAATCATAATTAAAAGTGCAAACAGTGTTCCCATGATAAAATAGGTAGAGTTGTATTCGATAAATTCCAGAACCTGTATCATCCCATCACTCCTATAGTTCTTTTGAAATTCTATGGAGAGCCTTTATGGCATATTCAAGCTCATCCTTTGTATTCAATGGACCAAAACTGAATCTCACTGCTCCCTGCTCCAATGTCCCAATGGTCTCATGTGCCAAAGGTGCACAGTGCAGCCCTGGCCTTACATATATTCCGAACTCTTCATTCAGGACATAGGACACCTCTGATGAGTCCAGGTCCCTGATATTCAGAGCAACAACTGCTCCCTGCTTGGATGTATCAAGTGGACCATATAGGTTTATTCCGTCAATTCTGGATGCTTCATCAATGAAATATCCTGTAAGGTCTTCCTCGTGGTGTCTGATATTGTCAATTCCCCTATCCTTGATGTACTGAACACCCCTGCCAAGTCCAATTATTCCAGGAGCGTTGGGCGTTCCACTTTCAAACTTATCAGGCATTTCCTCAGGCTGGTTCAAGGAATAGGATGCACTACCAGTACCACCTTGGATAAATTGATCTACATGGAGCCCTTCCCTGATATAGAGTCCTCCCGTACCCTGCGGGCCAAGAAGTCCCTTGTGTCCTGGAAAAGCAAGCATGTCAACTCCCAAGTCTTCAACATCTATTTGATATACTCCCGCAGACTGGGCTGCATCCAAAAGATAGGGTATTCCATGTTCCCTTGCTATCATGCCTATTTCCTTCACAGGCATGATGGTACCGGTAAGGTTTGATACATGGGTTGTCACAATCAGTCTTGTGTTCTTCCTGATGGCATCCCTAACCGCTGCTGGGTCGATCTGCCCATCCTTGTGTGCCCATACAATCGTGTTCTGGACACCAATCGTTTCAAGGTGCTTAATGGGCCTAAGAACGGAATTATGCTCCATGGATGTTGTGATAACATGGTCCCCTGGCTTAAGCAAGCCCTTTATGGCAATATTCAAGCTCTCGGTGCAATTGTAGGTAAATACAATATTCATGGGGTTGTATATGGAAAATAGCCTTGCAAGCCCTTCCCTGGTCTCGTATATCCCCCTTGAAGCCCTTAGGGCCAGGTCATGGCCTGATCTTCCAGGGTTTGCACCATACTCTGTCATTGCCTTGTATATCTCATCATACACTTCCTGTGGCTTTGGAAATGTGGTTGCTCCGTTATCAAAATAGTACATATGTTCACCTCTGAATGGTCCTAATCAATCTTACCTGCTTATTTTACCACTTTAGAAGCCTCCTTACAATCTATTAATAGGGTTGGCTTCTAGAAAAAAAGGGCGAAGAATTTAGTTCTCTTCACCCCTGGCAGTCATTATATCTACCTTTAATCTAAGCCTTTAACCTGCCGTAAACAACCTCCAGCAGGCTGTCCCTTAAGGCCTTCCCATCCATTAACAGAGTCTCAACCCTTTTTTCCATCTCGTTCTTATAATCCTGATCCTTGATGCTCTTAAGGTTGATTGTCACATTGAATAGGGCTCCTTCAAGCCCAGCATATGCCAAAAGTGTTCCAACTCCAACATCTGTAATGGCATTGATGTTTCCATGCTCTGCAAAAATATTTTGAAGCTTCAATACATCATGGCATCTTTCTCCACATCTCAAGGGAACCTCAAGGGCCTTCTTATAGCCTGACTGTATTGCCTCTGACCTTATCTTCTTGTTCCCATCAGTGTCCTTTGGCAGCTTGAATGCCTGCATTACATCATCAAATGCTGTGGAATCCTCATCTACAAGGTCCAAAAGCTCATCTACAAGGACTTCCAGCTCCTTGAAGTTCTTTTCCATTGTTGCCTTCTTGTCCTCTGGTACATCGGCGTAGATTTTCTTGTCAATGGTCAGGTTTCCCACCATGTTTGTAAGGGCTCCTCCAAGGCTGCCCACTAGTGCTGCCACGCTTCCGCCACCTGGCGTGGGACTCTCACTGGCTACATCGTATACAAAATCCTTTGCTGTTCTTTCAATTAACATGTTGCACCTCCATAGTTATTTAAAATTTAATTATTCCTTCCAATATTATTACTGCGGATCCTCCTACTTTGACTGAGTATTTACCCCCTTTTTCTTCAATATAACAGTTGATCATACTGGGTCTCCCAAGGGACTCCCCCTGATGGACAAGAAGACTGTCTCCCTCCAGGTACCCATTCTTCCTAAGATAGTATATCAGTGCTCCGTTGGCTGTACCAGTAGCCGCTTCCTCATCTATACCCACTGCTGGTCCAAAATTTCTTGCATGTGCCATTTCCTGTGAGGGGTCATAGTAAAATGCATGGACACCTGTCACTCCAAGCTTGTTGCTAAGATCTCTCAATCTACAGAAGTCAACCTTCATATCCATAAGTCTCCTCCTGGTCCTGACCGGTAGGATTATATCAGGCAACCCTGTGGATACTATCTCTGGTGAGGCTTCACCTTGGCCTATCCCAACTTCATCAACCTCTAATCCAAAGCATTCCAACAGCTCACTGAGGTTCTCCAGCGGTCCCATGGTCTGGGGTGTGTCCTGCTCCATGGCAATACTAACTGGAGAGTAGTTCTCAAACTGGATTTCACCCTTTAAGGTACCTACTCCAGTTTCCATGTTGGCTATCTTTCCACCCTTCTCAATTGGTTTTATATAACCTTTGTTTGCAAGTGTATGGATTGCAGCTATTGTTGCATGGCCACATAGGTCAACCTCGCAGAGTGGAGTGAAATATCGTATCTTGAAGTAGCAATCATCAAGCTGTCTAACGAAGGCTGTTTCTGAAAGGTTCATCTCATTTGCTATTTTTTGCATCTGCTGGGACGAAATCCCCTTGGAGTTTGTGACAACGCCTGCAGGATTCCCACCGAATGGTTTGTCTGTAAATGCATCAACCTGAAATATGTTTACTTCCATTGAATAACCTCCTTTGTGTTCCACGTGGAACATTAGCTTGTAATCAAGTCAATAAGCCGCTCCAAGTCATCATCATTGTAGTACTCAATTTCAATCTTTCCTGACTTTCTACCTGTGTTCAAGGTGACCTTTGTTCCCAAGGCACTCATAAGCTGCTCTTCCAGGTCAAGTATATAGTTTTCCTTAGTTTTTTTACTTCTTACTTTCTTCTTCTTTTTAACTGTGCTTTCCGTATCTCTCACGTTAAGTCCAAATTGAACAATCTTCTCTGCAGCCTTTACCTGATCTTCCTTGTTCTTGATTCCAAGTAATGCCTTCCCATGTCCACCGGATATCTTTCCTTCATATATATACTGGACTACCCTGTCATCCAAATTCAGAAGCCTCATATTGTTGCTTATATATGACCTGCTCTTTCCCACAGCCTTTGCCAACTCATCCTGCTTTAGGCTGTACTCCTTCATTATCCTTTTATATGCCTGGGCTTCCTCTATTGGATTAAGGTTCTCCCTTTGGATGTTTTCTATAAGCGAAATCCGGTCAGCTGTAACGTCATCTATCTCTCTGATAATGCATGGAATCTCTTCAAGGCCTGCTTCCTTGGCCGCCCTCCATCTTCTTTCACCTGCTATGATTTCGTGGCCTTTCTCCAGTTTTCTAACAATAATAGGCTGGATAATTCCATTTTCCCTAATGGATTGGGCAAGGTCATCCAATGCCTCCTCCTGAAAGATCTTTCTGGGCTGGTTTGGCTTTGGAATTATACCATCTAGGGGCAGGGATACAACCGTCTCATCCCTGTTGGAGGAATCCCCAATAAGGGTATCCACCTTTTCCTTATCCTGGATCAATGCTGATAATCCCTTGCCAAGACCTCTTTTTTTGCTGGTCAATAGCAACACATCCTTTCTGAACTGAATAGACTAATCCTGCAAATATAGAAATTCTTCGGCCAAATCCATGTATGACTCCGAACCCTTTGACCTTGAATCGTAATCGTGTATTGACAGCCCATAAGACGGCGCCTCAGCCAGTCTTACATTTCTGGGAATTATACTTGTGTAAACCTTACCCTTGAAGAAGGACTTAACCTCCTCAACAACCTGGATGGAAAGATTTGTTCTTCCATCAAACATGCTCAGTACAACACCTTCCACTTCCAGGGACGGGTTGTAGTTTTTCTTGACCAGCTCAATTGTCTGGAACAGCTGGCTTACACCCTCAAGAGCGTAGTATTCACATTGTATGGGAATAATTACGCTATCTGCAGCAATAAGGCCCATTACACTCAATATTCCAAGTGAGGGAGGGCAGTCTATTAAGATGTACTCGTACTCATCTCTTACTTGGTTTATGATCATCTTTAGGGACTCTTCCCAATCTCCTCCCCGTGCAAGCTCGATTTCAAGGCCAGCCAATTGGTTGTTGGAGGGAACAATGCTCACATTTTCAGCATTGGTTTCATATATACCCTCTTTTATGTCCGCTTCACCAGTAAGGATATCATACACCAGTATTTGGGCTTCATCCCTGTCTATGCCTATACCTGAGGAACAGTTGCCCTGGGGGTCTATGTCCACAAGTAACACCCTCTTGCCCAGCTTGCCAAGACCTGCTGCCAAGTTGATGCTGGTGGTTGTCTTTCCCACACCACCTTTTTGATTGAAAACAGCCATGGTTTTTCCCATATACACACTCCCCAATCCGTATGTTCATTAATCACTCTTTAAACCTACCAAAATTATTCCTTAGATATATAATAACATATAATATTGAATTATAGACAAAAATGTTCCACGTGGAACATTTTTGATGTTTCACGTGGAACATTTCCCTGTATCTGTTTGTTTTCAACGGTTCTATGGATTTCTGAAATTATATTTCCACTTATATTTCCTGCTTACCTCTACTTGATAGGTGATTTCTTTGGTTTTCCTCCTGCACGAGGGTACTTCTTGGGAGTGTTTCTAATCTTCCTTATAACCACCAATGAATGGACTATGTCGCTTTCAGGAATCTGTACATGTTTGATTTCTTCCACCTGGCCACCCAGTGTTTCAATGGCTTTAGTGCTCTCCTTGACCTCATCATCCACCTCAGGCCCCTTCATTGATATGAAGTAACCTCCAACCTTTACAAAGGGCATACAATACTCACTTAAGGTATCCAGTGATGCCACTGCCCTGGACACGCAAACATCATACTTTTCCCTGTAGTCAGGTTTTAGCCCCAGCTCTTCAGCTCTTCCGTGAACAGCAACAATGTTCTCAAGTCCAAGCTTGTTGATAACCTGATCCAAAAATATGATTCTCTTGTTGAGACTGTCCAGTAGGGTTACCTTCAGATTTCTGTTTCTTATCTTCAAAGGAAGTCCAGGGAAGCCTCCACCGGTTCCGATATCGATTATTTCCTTATCTCCATCAAATATCCCGGTCAGTGCGGGGGAGAGGCTGTCCACAAAATGTTTCTTATCAATTTCCTCGTCCTCTGTGATACTTGTTATATTGATCTTCTCATTCCATTCCTTTAGCATTTCCTTGTAGACTGTGAAATCATGAAGCATCTCGTCAGTCAGTTCAAGGCCCATTGAAGTGGAAAGTCTCTTAAGTCTATCATCATTCATCCTTTTCACCATTCCTTCGCCTTTGTTCAAGATGTATCAGCAGGACGTTTATATCAGCTGGTGAGACACCCGATATTCTTGAGGCCTGACCCACTGAATCCGGTTTTATGGCAGTAAGCTTCTGAAGGGCCTCGTTACTCAATCCCTTAACCCTTGAATAGTCAAACTCCACCGAAAGCTTCTTGTTCTCAAGTTTCTTAAACTGTTCAATTTGAATCATCTGCTTCTTGATGTATCCTTCATACTTGATCTGGGTCTCAACCTGAAGCCTAATCTCCTTGATGAGCGGTTCCCGCTCAGGATCGAAAACAAGTGTGCTGTCATAGGAAACCTCCGGTCTCTTGATAAGGTCGTACAGGGATGTGGCATTCTTGATTGCAGTGGATCCAATACCTTCAAGAGTTCTATTATTGTCTGAATTGGGATTAATAATTAGCTTTCTGAGTCTCTTAAGCTCATTTTCTATCAATTCTTCCTTTTCAACCGTCTTTCTATAGCGTTCTTCAGTGACAAGACCCAGGTCATAACCCTTCCTGGTCAGCCTCAGGTCAGCATTGTCCTGTCGAAGAGTAAGCCTGTATTCAGCCCTTGAAGTCATCATCCTATAGGGTTCTTCGGTTCCCTTTGTTACCAGGTCATCTATCAATACCCCAATGTAGGCCTCTGACCTATCCAGGATAAAAGGTTCCCTGCCCTTTATGTTTTGTGCTGCATTAATGCCTGCAATAAGCCCCTGGGCTGCAGCTTCCTCATATCCTGAAGACCCGTTGATCTGTCCGGCGAAGAAAAGATTCCTTATCTGCTTGTGTTCAAGGCTCCTCTTAAGCATTGTCGGGTTTATTGAATCATACTCAATTGCATAGGCAGATCTCATGAATTGTACATTCTCAAGGCCCTTTATCTTCCTGTACATGTTTATCTGGACTTCTTCAGGCAGGGAAGAGCTGACACCCTGCACATACATCTCCTTGGTTGACAAGCCCTCTGGTTCAATGAAGACCTGGTGCTTGTCCCTATCTCCAAACCTTACAACCTTATCCTCTATGGATGGACAATACCTTGGACCCACACCTTCTATATAGCCTGAAAACATTGGTGATCGGTCAAGGTTTTGCCTAATTATTTCATGAGTGTCCTCTGTTGTGTAGGTAAGGTAGCAGGGGACCTGTTCAAAATCAAAGGTCTTTCCCATATTGAGGAATGAGAATGGAATAACCTCCTCATCGCCTGGTTGAATCTCCATAACGGAGTAATCAACACTGTCCCGGTGCACCCTTGCAGGGGTGCCTGTTTTCATCCTTCTCAACTGAAACCCCTTTTCCTTTAGGGAATCGGATAGGAGGAGGGAGGGGAACATTCCATCAGGTCCTGATTGGTAGTTTACCTCTCCAATGTAGACCCTGCCTCCCAGGTAGGTTCCCGTTGCTATTATAACCGCCTGGGTCTCATACACAGCACCTGTCCTGGTTACAACACCCTTAATGGCTTCCTCATCAAACAGTATGTCTATTGCTTCACCCTGTCGCAATGTCAGGTTTGGTTCATCTTCCAGAATCTTCTTCATTTCTGTATGGTAGACCCTCTTGTCAGCCTGCACCCTAAGGGAATGGACTGCCGGTCCCTTTGAGAGGTTGAGCATTCTACTCTGAATAAATGACTTGTCAATATTTAAAGCCATTTCTCCCCCAAGGGCGTCAATTTCACGTACCAAATGCCCCTTTCCAGTACCTCCGATATTGGGATTGCAGGACAGGGCGACAATGCCATCAAGACTGATGGTCAGGATCAGGGTCTGCAGCCCCATTCTGCTGGCTGCAAGAGCTGCCTCAACACCTGCGTGTCCCGCACCTACAACTACTACATCATATTTGCCACCTAAATAGGTTTTTGTTTCAATCATAATGCTCACCTTTCTCTGTTTGTCTACTTGCCTATGCAGAACTCACTGAATATCTTATCAAGAATATCCTCAGTTATACTTTCGCCGGTAATTTCTCCCAGATTTTCCCAGCAGCTCCTTAAATCCACCTCTAGACAATCCAGTGGAATCTCATGGGCCAGGTCATCCAATACACTTCCAATATTTACCATTGCCTTTTCTAGCTGGTTCTTGTGCCGTATATTGGTTATTATCATTTCGGAATCCATTTGTATGTCTCCACCGTAAAACATGGCTCTAATGGCATTCTCGAGCTCATCAATTCCGACACCCTTTATCATGGATGTGCTGATTATCTGATTTGCATCAAAATATTCCCTGAAAAGCGCCTCGTCATATTCCCTTGGAAGATCTGTCTTGTTCAAGAGTACTATGGTCTTCTTATCCTTAATAAGGTCTATAATATGGTGATCATCCTCAGAGAGACTTCTTGAGATGTCAAAGATTGCAATTATCAAGTCAGCCTTTTCCAAGGTTTCCTTAGCCTTGTCCACACCTATTTTTTCAACCAGGTCCTCAGTATGTCTTATACCCGCTGTATCCATGATCCTAAGAGGTATGCCATCGATGTTGACATACTCTTCAATTATATCCCTGGTGGTACCTGGAACATCCGTGACAATTGCCCTGTTCTCCCTCAACACGGCATTGAGAAGGGAGGACTTTCCAACATTTGGCTTTCCAAGGATAACGGTATTCAAGCCATCCCTGAGTATCTTGCCCCTACCCGAGGTTGCAAGGAGTTTTCCAATCCTATCCCTAACCAGATTTCCATCCCTTATCAGGTCCTCGTAGGTAACCTCTTCGATATCATCCTCAGGAAAATCTATGGAAACCTCAATATGGGCAATCATGCCAAGCAAGACCCTCCTGATCTGTTCAACCTCCCGACTTAAGCTTCCTTCAAGCTGGTTGAGGGAAACATCATAGCTCTTTTCCGTCTTGGACTTTATGATGTCTATTACAGCCTCTGCTTGTGAAAGATCCAGTCTTCCGTTTAGGAAGGCCCTCTTAGTGAATTCTCCAGGTTCTGCAAGTCTGGCACCGTTTTTCAGAAGCAGCTCAAGTGTTTTCTTGACAGGTATAATACCTCCATGACAGTATATTTCAACCATATTTTCCCTGGTGTAGGTGTATGGCTCGTGCATAAATGCCACAAGCACCTCATCTATAATTGACTCGTCCTCAAGTATGTGTCCATACAAAAGTCTTTTATTATCCTTTTCCTGTATCTCCTGGTCATTGGATCTTGCAAAAACCCGCTTTGCAATTTCAAGTGACTCCCGTCCGCTCATTCTGACAATTCCAATGCCCGCTTCGCCTACGGCTGTTGAGATGGCAGCAATTGTCTCTGACATAAAATCAACTCCTCCAACTATTACTATTATCTTAACTATTCTATTCCATTATAACAATAATTCAATACACTTTTTGAATTTTTACAAAAAACATTCACATATCCCTGGATAGGGTAGGGGAGTGGGCAAAAAACAAAAGCCCAACCTGTGGGCTTTTTAAAATGTAATTATAGGCTTTATTTGGATACTATTACGACTCTTCTATAGGGTTCATTTCCCTCACTGTAGGTACTAACGCCATCAAATTCCTGCAATGCTGAGTGAATGATCCTTCTCTCGTATGGATTCATTGGTTCCAGCTTAACTGGTCTCTTGCTGTACTTGGCCTTTTCAGCCATCTTGTTGGCAAGTCTCTTCAATGTTTCCTCACGCTTTGCCCTGTAGCCTTCTGCATCAAGAAGTACCTTGAGATAGTTCTCTCGGTCCTTGTTAATTGCCAGACTCAGCAGGTATTGGATGGAATCCAGAGTGTTTCCTCGTTTTCCAATGAGTATTCCCATATCTGATGATGATATGTTGTTTATCTCAATCTTCATGATATCATCCTCAATGGAGATGTCGTGAAGGGCTATTATTCCCATTCCCTTCAATACTCCATCAAGAAACTTGTCAGCTGTCTCCTCTGGATCATTCTTAAGTACAACCTTTATCTTGGCTTCCTTTGCACCAATAAGTCCAAACAATCCCTTTGACGCTTCCTCAATAACCTCGTATTCAACATCCTTCTCAGTAGCTTTTAGCTCAGTCAAAGCCTCTTGGAGGGCTTCTTCTACAGTTTTGGCAGTTTTTACAACAAATTTCATACTATTTTGCCCCCTTAATTTTCATTAAAGACCGGTTTGTAATAACTTGCTGTACTATTGTGAAAAAGTTACTTACTACCCAATAAAGTGCCAGGCCGGCTGGAAAGCTTCTTGATGCCCAAAAAATCATTACTGGTAGCATGTAATTCATTATCTTCTGAGTTGATTGAGCCTGTGGGTCCGTTGATGAAGACGTGCTCATGGTCTTACTCTGCAGGAAAGTTGTGGCTGCAGCCAATAGTGGCAGTCCCCACAGTAATGGATCCGGATTTTCCAGGTTTGCTATCCATAGAAAGTTCTTCGCCATGCTTTGATACATTCCGGGATCACTGAAAGCGTAGGTTTGTGGCTCTCTAAATACCGTAAAGAAGGCAAATATTATTGGAAGCTGAACAAGCAGTATCAGGCAGCCTGAAGCTGGATTGTACTTGTGCTCCTTGTAAAGCTCCTGCATCTTCTCCTGCATCTTCTGAGGATCTTTCTTGTACTTGGTCTGTATTTCCTTCATCAAGGGCTGCACTTCACTCATTTTACGTGTGGACCTTGTCTGCTGTAGATTTATCGGCAAAAGCATTAGCTTGAATACTATGGTAGTCAAGATAATAGCCAATGCATAGTATGAAATTGACTCGGGCTCAGAACCCAAGGTAGATGAGACAATATCATATACAAATCTCAATAATGATCCCAGTATGTTACCTAGAAATCCTATCATTTGTTAACCTCCCATTATTTAAGCGGATCATATCCTCCTTCATTGAAGGGATTGCATCTTAAGATTCTCTTGGCTGACAGGTATGAACCTTTTATAAATCCATACTTCTTATATGCCTGTAGTGAATATTCAGAGCAAGTGGGATAAAATCTGCAGTTGTTCCCAGTAAGAATATATCTTGAGATAACTCTTTGGTAGAATCTTATCAACAATATCGCTATACGTGTCATTTAATCACCTTATTTCCAAACACCCGATAGCTTATAGATGTGCTTCAAGGCACTTTCCAAATCCTTAAAGGATAGGTCGACAGCGTTTTTTTTAGGTATGATAACAATATCATACCCTTCCTTTAAGCTTTCAATATATCTTCTGTTAAGTTCCTTGATTCGTCTTTTAAGCTTGTTTCTGACAACGGCATTTCCAACTTTTCTGGTGATTGATACTCCAATCCTGGTCTCTTTTGTTCCATTCCTTTTGATATAAAGAATCAGATTTCTGTTCCAGAAATTCTTTCGTGCTTTATAAACCTTTTTAAACTCCATATTTTTCCTAAGTCTGTTTTTCTTTTCCATTATAATTCCACCTTAAATGGCCTTTACCTGCCAGAAGAAAAATCTTTCCCTTTCGTTAGAAAAGGCCACTAACAAGCGGCCTTATGCAGAAAGTCTTTTTCTACCTCTTTTTCTTCTAGCTTTAAGTATGCTTCTGCCAGATTTGGTTTTCATTCTTTTTCTAAAACCGTGTTCCTTGCTTCTTTGTCTCTTTTTTGGTTGATACGTTCTCTTCACCCAACACACCTCCTTCAAGTAATAAAAGTTATTACCTATATATACAATATAGAGTTTACTAATTGAAACCACAAAACACTACTATAAATTATATGTATTAAGCCCTTGTGTGTCAAGGATTTTAATTGACTAATATCCACAAAACACGATTTCCACACCATATTGGCTCTGTGGATAATTTTATTGAATATCCACCGTTTATTTGATAAGATAGTAGAGGATGTTGATAAGTTTTTAATAGCAGTGGATAAGTCGAAGTTATTCACATTTTGTGGATAGATTGTGTATAACTTTTAAATAATCACTGTTTTTATATTACAGAATCGTAATTTGTTTAAGTTTTTATCCACAATATGCCCCTATGGATAGTGTGGACAAGAAATATACTTAAGCTTTTTTTTACTTAATCAACAATGAGTTGATATTTTTATCCACAGAAACCATTATACATCTTTATATGAATAGTCAATGGTTTTCTGTTGATAAATTTGTTGATAATTTTTAGGGAGGTTATTATATGGAAAGGAATTTGGACCAGATCTGGGAGGATGTCCTCAATCTTATCAAGGTTGAATTGACAGAGGTCAGCTTCAATACATGGCTAAAATCAATTGAACCCATAAGCCTGACAGACGAAGAGATTGTGCTTGGAGCCCCCAATGATTTCACCAAAGGAATACTGGAGGGGAGGTACTTCAATCTCATAAGAAATGCAATCAACCAGATAAGCGGAAGTAATTATAACATTAAATTTATTATACCCGGGGAGGAAGTGCAGCCATCACCCCCATCGCCAAAGGAAGTTGAAAATGAGGATATTCTAAACAAATCCAAGCTAAATCCAAAATATTCCTTCAGTACCTTTGTTACGGGTAAAAGCAACGAATTTGCCCATGCGGCATCAGTTGCCGTTGCAGAGGCACCAGCTCAAGCATATAACCCCCTATTCATATACGGTGGGGTAGGGCTTGGAAAAACTCACCTGATGCATGCCATTGGACATTATATTCTCAGCCAGAATCCAAACTCCAAGGTGGTTTATGTATCAAGCGAAAAGTTCACAAATGAGCTTATCAATTCTATCAGGGAATATAGGAACGAGGAGTTCAGGAATAAATATAGAAATGTAGATGTTCTTCTAATAGATGATATTCAGTTTATTGCAGGAAAGGAAGGTACCCAGGAGGAATTCTTCCATACCTTCAATGCACTCCATGAATCCAACAAGCAGATAATTATCTCAAGTGACCGGCCACCCAAGGAAATACCAACCCTTGAAGACAGACTTAGATCAAGATTCGAATGGGGTCTAATAACTGACATACAGGCTCCTGATCTTGAAACAAGGATTGCTATATTAAGGAAGAAAGCCAATCTTGAGAACATGCACATTCCGGATGATGTAATGCTTCTTATTGCAAACAAGATACAATCCAACATCAGGGAGCTTGAGGGGGCACTCATAAGGGTGGTTGCCTACTCATCACTTACAAACAAGGCAATAACCGAGGAACTTGCAGAGGAAGCCCTTAAGGACATCATCTCAAACAACAAGCCTGTTGAAATTACAGTGGACCTTATAAAGGACAAGGTTTCCAAGAGATTTGAAATCAGAATGGATGACTTTAATTCCAAGAAACGGACAAGGGCAATTGCATATCCCAGACAGATTGCAATGTATCTCACCAGGGAGCTTACAGATCTCTCACTGCCAAAGATTGGTGATGAGTTCGGTGGCAGGGACCATACAACTGTAATACATGCCTGTGAGAAAATATCTACTGATATTCAATCTGATTACCAGCTTAGAAATAAAATAGACAATATAATAGAAGAACTTGGAAAGTGATTTTTTGTGGAAAAGTTCTAATAATTTTTTAAACTTATCCACATGTTATTAAATCCCGACAAACAAGAGGACAAATGATTTGATGGACTTATCCACATAATCACATGTCCTACTACTATTACTACTATAGTTTCTTATTCTATTATTCTAAAAGAGGGGGATAAAAAATGAAATTCAAAGTGGAGCAAAAAGATCTTGCAAGACATATAACAATAGCTCAAAGAGGTATCTCGACCAGATCAACACTTCAGATTCTGGATGGTATTCTTATTCAGGCAAATGACAATGGTTTGAAGCTTACTGCAACGGATCTGGAAATAAGCATAGAAACCTTTATAGAGGCTTCTGTGGAGGAGAAGGGAAAGATAGTACTTAACTCAAGAATTTTTGGGGATATTGTAAAGAAGCTTCCAGACGATACAATCAGCTTTCATGTAAAGGACAACCACGTTCATATCAAGTGCCAGAATGCTGAGTTCAATA
>CALGAG010000132.1 GCA_937951995.1 uncultured Bacillota bacterium | reverse complement strand
GTGTCCTCTTCTTCTGTCAAATATGTATCATGGGTAATTTCTGAATGCGTAGTTAATCCAACTACATGATCCTCAGACAAAGCATGAACTCCCAAGGGTTCAAATATCTCAACTTCATCCTCACTCTTGGCAAGGGACCATTTTGAAACCGTCAGAAATACCATTGCAAATGCAAGTGAAATGACTACTATCCTAAGTTTATTCCCTTTCATGGTTACTCCTCCAATTAATAATTAGCTTGATATTAAGGCTAAATAATGATATCTTATACTTAATAACCCCGTTCAGTGAACCCGGTTACTGATTGGGATTATTATACTACATTAGTCCGATAAATACAATAAGGAGAATACAAATGAGAAAAAAATCCGATAAGAGAAAGGTCCAGGGAGAAGAGACTAAACAGAGGCTTTATATAGCTGGAGAAAAGTTGTTCAACGAGCATGACTTTGATTCTGTAAGCGTTGAGGATATCACAGATGCCGCAGGCATTACCAAGGGTGGATTCTATGTTCACTTTAAGTCAAAGGATGAGCTTATTTCATTGATAATAAGGGAGTACGCCCTTAAGGCAGATTTTGAGTACAGGACATTCCTTGAGAATGCCCCTGCTGAAATGGCAGCTTCCCAGATGCTGGTTGCACTTTGTGACAATATTTCAGATACCCTGATAAATACAATTGGTTATGAAAATATGAAGAAGGTATATCAGATGATGTTGACAGACAATGCCGATACTGAACCTGTAAAAGGTTACGGCAGGGAGCTATATGCACTTTTTGATCAGGTCCTTAGAAGGGGTATGGATAGTGGGGAATTTAAATCTTTCCTGCCACTTGATTCCCTTTCAAGACATTTCGTCTTGGCCATTAGGGGGATAAGTTATGAGTGGTGTATTCAATATCCAGACTTTGATCTAAAGGAGCAAATGGAGGCTCACATAAGATTGTTACTTGAAGGAATTATAAATAGATAGGATTCCTTGGAAAAAAATGAAACCTGAGACATCAGTTTGTCTCAGGCTTTATATTTGCGTCCCTGAATTCAGGAAGGAGGGTCTGTTTCTCTCCATTTCTTATTATATCAAGCTCAGCCTTGTCACCCTTTCCATACTTGTAGAGGGCCCTTCTAAGCTGACCCATGTTGGAAATCTCCCTTTCATCAATCCTTGTTATTACATCACCAGGTAGAATTCCTGCATCCTGAGCGGAGCTTCCAGGCTGGACTTCAATAACAACCACTCCACCTTCCGGCTCCAGGTCTATGCCAAGCCTTGCCTCGTATTCCTCCAAGGAGACACCAGTTATTCCAAGCATAACTGTCTGGTGTGTTCCGGTCTGGATGATTTCTTCAATAATGGGCTTTGTAAGGTTTATTGGGATGGCGAATCCCAGTCCTTCAGCTGTCTTCATCTTGGCGGTGTTGATTCCAATAACCTCGCCGTTTCTGTTCAAAAGGGGTCCTCCGCTGTTTCCAGGATTGATGGATGCGTCAGTCTGGATTAGGTCTTCAATGACATTGCTCGCATCTACCCTTACTGCCCTGTTTAGGCCAGAAATCACCCCGCTGGTTACGGTTCTCTCAAATTCCAGTCCAAGGGGGTTTCCAATTGCAACCGCCAGCTCTCCAACGACAAGACTATCTGAATTACCTAGGACCGCAACAGGCAGCTTGCTTCTTGCAACCTTAACCACTGCAAGGTCAAGGAATGGATCATTCCAGAGGACCTCCCCTTCAGTCTGTTCACCATCCTCAAACTTCACGGTTATCTCCTTGGCTTCTCCGTCTGCAACCACATGTGAATTGGTCAGGATATATCCATCCTCATGGACGATTACCCCGGAACCCACTCCACTGACATCCTGCTGGGAAAACCAGAACTCCTGGGTTTCAACAGTAGTGATACCTACAACCGAGCTCATACTCTTTTTGGCAACAGCCGAAACAGCTGTGATTGAGTCATTTGGATTTATCGTTATGGGGTCACTGACATATTGATTTGTGCTATCCTGATTGGAAAAATAGCTATTACCCATATAGGCCCCAGCAAATCCCCCCATAAATGATATCAGAAGAACCACTGCCACAAGGGTGGTCCAACTTCGTCCCCTTCTTTCCTTTTTCTGAATTCTGTTCCCATCCTCCTGATTATCTGCAACTTGATCATTTTCTCTATCCTTGTCAACATCATTGTAGTTATCCATTTTCCTATCTCCTTTCCTCCTTTTATAATTAGATTCTACTACCCTTTTGTGAAAGGAATATGAAAACCAGGTGGAAAAAAGGTAAAAATGGGTAGACTATGACTATACTCAAAAGGGGGTTATTGGATGTTAGACAAAAAAATCAAGGTGGAATATATATATCACAGCGGCTATGCTATTGAAACTGAAAAGTACTTCATGGTCTTTGACTACTTCAAGGGGGACATAGAGCTTCCTGACAAGCCGGTTATTGTCTTTGTGAGCCATACCCATCCAGACCATTTCAACGAGGACATCTTCAAGTGGACCTTGGCAAATGATGATATAACATATATACTAAGCGACGACATCATGGTGGCTTCAAATGAAAGGATAAGGCTTATGGGTCCATATGAAAGGCTGGACTTCATGGATTTTTCCGTGGATACCTTCGGGTCAACAGACCAGGGTGTATCATTCCTTGTTGAGGTAGATGGAACAAGGATTTTCTTTGCAGGAGACCTCCACTGGTGGCACTGGGAGGAGGATTCCCAGGAGGAGAAGGATTTAATGGAAAGGGATTTTAAAGGTGAGATAGACAGAATAAGAGGTAATGAAATCGATCTGGCCTTTTTCCCAGTAGACCCTAGACTGGGAGACCATTACTCCCTGGGAGGGAAGTACTTTATCGAAAATATAAAGCCCATGCATTTCTTTCCCCTTCACTTTGGGGATAACTTTGAAATAATCAATGATTTTATCAACATTCCCATGGACAACAATACACATATACATGGAGTCAACAAAAGAAATCAGGTGTTTGAACTCTAATAAAAGGGATGGCCTTCATGCCATCCATTTTCTACGCCCTATTCTTCAGTGCCTTCAGATCATCCTGTATAAATCTGTGCTCAACCTTTTCCACCTTGAATCTAATCATTCTGAAGGTGGCCTGGAAAATAATCCCACCGAAAAAGGCCATTATTATTGTCCCCATTCCAAAGCTGCCTCCAAGTATTATTCCTATTGTTACAGCAGTTGCCTCTATGACACTCTTGATCAGCCTAACGGATTTTCCCGTTCTTTTCGTAAGAACAACCATCAGACCATCCCTTGGCCCTGCACCTATTCCCTGCGAAATATAAACTGAGAATCCAATTGCCTGAATGGCCACTCCTGCAATTATCATGATCAGACCCACAGCAGGTGTCTGGGCCACCGGAATCAGATTGTTCAGCATGAGAATATCAATAAAGGTTCCGATGGACAACATGTTCATGACCGTTGCCCAGCCTATGGCCTGTCCCAGATAAATATCAAGGAGAATTATTAGAAAACCCATTATTATGTTGGCCTGGCCAATAGTTATGCCTACAGTCCTTGAAACACCCTGGTGAAATACATCCCATGGGGAAACTCCCAGACTTGCGTTTATTGTAAGTACAATTCCTACTGAAAAAATGAACAGACCAAGCAGTACCTTCAAGAATCTTTGCGGTGTATATAACATATTACCCCTTCTTTTCCATTTGATTTTGACTCGGCCGAAAAAGACCAAAGCCATTTTTCAACCTAAATTTACAGGACTTTTTATTAGTCCTTGGGCTTCCTAGTATTCATCCAGAAAGGAATGTTTTTCTCCATCCTTCTCCCATCCGAGAATTCCTTCCATATTGACATTCTGTGCAGCTCTGAATATTGAGCTGTCAACATTCTGGAAATCATCCTTAAGTCTTTCTATCAGGTCCTTTATTTCTGTTCTCTTGTTTCCAATCTTCTTAGCAGCCACCATGCATGCACAATTAAGTGGCCAGATTCCTGAGTTTTGAATGAACCGTTCAATGTACTTTTCCTCAACCAGGTACATTGGCCTGATCAGCTCCATATCATCAAAATTCTGTGCCTTAAGCTTTGGCATCATGGTCTTGAAGTTTCCTGCACACAGGACATTGAGCATGGTGGTCTCGATAACATCGTTGTAATGGTGGCCAAGGGCAAGCTTGTTGCAGCCCAGCTCCTGTGCCTTTCCATAAAGTGCTCCCCTTCTCATCCTTGCACACATGTAGCAGGGATAGTCCTGGGCAATCTTGTCTGCAACCTCAAATACATTGGCTTCGTAGATGTGTACTGGTATGTCCAGATACCTGCAGTTATCCTCAAGCAGGTCCCTGATATCCGGATGGTAGCCAGGATCCATTGCTATGAACTCAAGCTCGAAATTCTGTGTTCCATACTTGTGCAGCTCCTGGAAAAGCTTGGCCATCAGGAGACTGTCCTTCCCTCCCGATATTGCTACAGCTACCTTGTCACCATCCTGAATCAGCTCATATTCCTTTACGGCCTTGATGAACTTGGTCCAGATATGCTTTCTGTAGGTCTTTATAATGCTTCTCTCTATGTCCTTTAAAGGCTTCCTTTCATTGAAGGGAACCAGTATTTCACAGCCTTCTCCAGCTATTTCCGTAATTCTTTCACTCAACTTAATCCACTCCATCTAAAATATATTACTTTGTGCTTCTAACTAATATTACTAGTTTATAACAAATATGGATTTAATACAAGATTATTGGCCCTATTGTAAACTTGGTGCCTCAGTAGCCATGCCTTGTGATATAATCTTTCTAGAAGCAATACTTTCGTTGCAATCCAAAGATATTTAGGGTATAATTCTAACTCGTGGATAGATGATGAAAATAATTCATATATAGAAAGGAATTTAAAATGAAGCTAGGAATAGTAGGCCTACCAAATGTAGGAAAAAGTACATTATTTAATGCAATCACCCATGCAGGAGCGGAGTCGGCGAATTACCCCTTCTGTACAATCGAACCCAATGTTGGTGTTGTAGCGGTTCCGGATGAGAGAATCTACAAGCTTGCCGAAATCTACAAGTCAAAGAAGATCGTTCCCACAGCAATAGAGTTCTACGACATTGCAGGACTTGTTGCAGGTGCCAGCAAGGGCGAGGGGCTTGGAAACAAGTTTCTGTCACATATCAGGGAAGTCGAGGCAATAGTCCATGTTGTGAGGTGCTTCCAGAACGAGGATGTTGTCCACGTCTCAGGTGGAATCGACCCACTTAGGGACATTGAGACAATCAACCTGGAGCTTATGCTCTCTGACCTGGAGCTTTTGGAAAGACGTCTGGATAAGGCCCAGAAACTGGCAAAGAAC
>CALGAG010000131.1 GCA_937951995.1 uncultured Bacillota bacterium | reverse complement strand
TGCAGCAGGTCGGAGGGGAATCCGACTTCATCACCTTTGGACGGGGAGAGTTTGAAAAGACGGTCCATGAGGAAGAAATATTCATCGAGAACATTTCAAGTCACAAGAATGCCCTCTTTATCCTTGCAGAGAAGGATGGCAGGATCATTGGAAACCTTAGCTTTGCAGGTGGACCGAGAAAGAGGGTTGAGCATGTGGGAGAATTCGGAGTGACAGTCCTTAAGGAATTCTGGGGAATCGGCGTTGGCAAGGCCCTTATACAGTACCTGGTAGATTGGAGCAGGGAGACGGGAATAATACGTAAGATCAACCTCAGGGTAAGGACAGACAATTTCTCCGCCATATCTGCCTACGAAAAGCTGGGCTTCCATCAGGAGGGAATCAGGACAAGGGACCTTTGCATAGACGGGGTCTTCCACGACTCAATCTGCATGGGACTGGAAATAGACTAAAATTGAGGAGGCAGCCTGAAATTCTCAGGCTGCCTTTAATAATGGCCATTATTAATCTGTTACAAAATCCCTGCTATAGTCTCCAGCTAATTTGCTGGCTTAAATCATACTTTAGCTGGCAAGTATGACATGCTCTGCCTAAATCAAATCCCGCCTGCCTATAGCCTTGACCGCCAGGAACATCAATCCTCCAATAAGTCCAGCTGACAGGAAAAGATAGAGGGGACTAAGTCCACCTTGGGACAGAGAGACCAGGTTGAAGTACCTTACAGGGGACAGGAAGTTCAAATGGTCCAGATTGCCAATATACTCTATTGAAAATGCGATGGCATAGGTGACTACGAGAACCAGAAAGCCCCCAAGCATGCCCCTTCTGAAGTGCCCTGTAATGGAGCCAAAGACCATCCCCACAGCCGAAAAGATAAGCTGTGTAAGGAACATTCCAATTGTTGAGGTCATTATATGGGGCATCAGGGTCTGGCCATCTGCAAGGAATGGAACCAGGAATATGATCGTTCCCACAGCTGTCAACACAGCAAATACAGCATTTATTATGAGCACAACCGTTCCCTTTGAGAGGAGTACTGTTTTTCTGTCATAGGGCTTGGTATATATGAAGTCGGCATAGTTATCCTTCTCATCCCTTGAAACAATGTGGAAGCCAAGATAGACCGCCAGGGCGAACAGCACCAGCTGGTACCAGTAGAACATGCTGGCGTAGCCACCAAGAGGCGTACTTATTGGAAATGCATCCACTCCAAACATGATCTTTACTATTCTTGGGAAATCTGCAACTGTTGTTTCAAGCATATCCATCTGGTTCTGAAGACCCATGAACTCAATTCCGCCAAAGGCGGCAGTAAGAATCAGGATAAGGGACCATATTAGGATAAGCTTTCTTTGAAGCCTTAACTCCTTCATTATTATCGATTTCAAATCACACACCTCCCTTTAGACGGTAATAAGGTCTTTTTTCCTGAAAATGAAATAGCCTGATGAAATAAATGCTATTACCAGGAAAAAGAGCCAGTATACAAATCTCATATCGTAGCCACCCATGCTTGCAATTACCGATCCACCGAAGAACTTGGGAGGGGACAGGAACAAGAGCAGGTCATAGCCAATGGTTGCAGCAAAGGTTCCAATCACAACTGTAACAAACACAAAGGTCACTGCCAAAAGAAGGGGTCTTCTATTCCTTGGCCATATAACCCCGACAAATATTCCAAGGGCAAGGTAGATTGCCTGGAGCATAATAAGGGAAAAGGCAAGGTGAAGAAACATCCACATCTCAAACCCTTCCGGCAGGTTTATCCTGAGGGCTAGATAGGATGCGACAAAATATACAATCCCAACGGTGAACACAGCCACGGAAGCTGCAAGTAGCTTTGAAAGGAAGACCTTGCCACGATCAAGGGGCTTGGTGTATATGAAATCGGCAGATTTGCCCACAAAATCCTTGGTGTTCACAGACAGACCCACATGCATTGCCAGAACAGATGCTGCCAGTGTGAAGAACCAGCCGTTGAGGAAGCCATACATCCCAATTGGCTTTGACAGGAATTCAGCACTCATGCCGACAGCCTGCAGGAACTGATTGTCTGAAACCATCTGCTCAAGCTGCTGGGGGTCTCCCGTAACGCTTTTGCCAATATCCGTGAACACGGGAATCAGCAGAAATGCCAAAGCTGCCATAACAACAGACCAGGCTATAATCAAGGTTTTCATCTGCTTTAATTCGTATTTGAAAACTACCACAACACTCACCTCCTACTGATAGTAGTGGAGAAAGATTTCCTCCAAGCTTGGTTCCTCTATAAACACATCCCGAACCTGGAATGAATTGATCCTTTGAAGAAGGTCATTTACAGGTCCCATATAGATAAAGCTTGCTGAGCCGTCCCTGATATTTAGGTCCGCGACTCCATCCATCTTGAGGTCATCCTTATCTAGACCTCCATCCGCAAGTATCGAAACCTTCTTGTATCCATTTTTTCTCAGCTCAGCTATGCTCTGGGTATCTATGATATTGCCCTCCTTTATTATTGAAACCTTGTTGCAGAGCTTCTGCACCTCACTGAGGACGTGGGATGAGAAAAGGATGGTTGCTCCCTTTTCATTCTCCTCCCTTAGGATATCGAAGAATATCTGCTGCATCAGTGGATCAAGTCCGCTGGTTGGCTCATCAAGAATAAGGAGCTTGGGGGAGTGGAGCAGGGCGGAGATGATTCCAACCTTTTTCTTGTTTCCCATAGAAAGGTCCTCAATCTTTCGTTTCAGATCAAGCTGGAGCCTTTCTGAGAGCTCCTCAAGCCTGGAGCTGTCCTTCCTGCCGTAGAGCTCAGCGGAGTATTTCAGGAATTCCTTGGCCTTCATGTTTTCATAGTAGCTGGGCTCTCCTGACAGGTAGCCCACATCCTTGGCTATATCTGAGGCATGGGCGATGCAGTCCTTTCCAAATATGGATGCGCTACCAGCTGTTGGCTTGAGAAGGGCAAGAAGGGTCCTGATTGTGGTGGACTTGCCGGCCCCGTTTGGACCGATGAAGCCGAATATGTCACCTTCCTGGACTGAAAAGCTCACATCCTCAATTCCCCTCTGCTTTCCGTAATATTTTTTGAGGTTTTTTACTTCTATTACCGGTTCATTCATAGTTATTCCTCCTTGTACAGGTTGGATCTCAACAACTCCACGGCCTCATTGAACTGATCGATATACTTATTCAATGCCTCTTCACTTTCCAGGGAGACATTCCTCGAAAATCCCTCAGCCATCCAAACCATCATCCTCAGGACAACCTTAAGGTCAACATCATCCTTGAATTTGGAAAAGTCCATGTCATCAAGGGCGTAGCTGCTTTGAAAGGTCGCCGCATAATCCCTGTAGGTCTGAAGCTCTTCTGATACCTCAGGATCAGACTCAGACAGCATGGAGGTAAGGAATTTTAGGAAAAAGGGCTCATCCTTCAACACACCCATCTGCTTTTCCGTAGCTACCTTCATTCTCTCAAAATAGTCCCTGGGTAGGTCCTTCTGGATGCTGGTAAGGGGTCCTGTAAGTACCTTTGAGCAGTAGTCCACAAGATACAGATACAGGTCCTTCTTTGTTCCAAAGTAGTGGAAGACCATGGACTTTGAGATGTCAGCCTCATCTGCGATATCCTTCACTGAAGCCTTCTTGTAGCCGTTTTCACCAAATACCTTAAGGGCTGAATTTCTGATTGTCTTCTGTTTATACTCAGGCAGGGATAAAAAATTATCCATATACATCACCTCGCAATATTTCGACCGAATCGGTTTATCTACTTCAAGTATACAACCATCGACCGAATCGGTCAACAAATATTTTCATACTTTACCATGCAAAATAAACACAGAAAAAAAGATACCCAAAACAGGGTATCTAAAGACCAATGCTTCTATTCAACTATAACAGTATCCTTGAAATAATAATCCTCGCCATCATACACTGAGGAGCGGATCTTCAGGTCTCCAAGCTCAACATGGAGGGAATCCTCAATCCTTTCGACAATATCATAAAATACAGCATCGATTTCAGCAGAGTCAATCTCCTCCACATCCCAGCTAAAATCCACCGTATAGCTGTTCATTGAAAGTCTCTTGATAAGATCCGGTTCAAACACATCAGTTGGATTGTGATCCTCAAAAACATTCATGGTGTAGCCCAGATAATCAAAATCAGAACCAAGGGCTTCAGTTACAATTCCACGAATAAAGGACCTGGACCTGACCTCACCGTAGGTATCCTTGTACCGCATGGTATTCAGGCTTGTCCTGAAGGTCATATCAGGATCATCTTCAGGGTAGAGGGTAAATTCAAATTCATTTCTCTTATAATCGAAGTTGGATTTCTCAACCACAAATTCCTTGCCGTATGCCTCTTCATAGATTCTTACAACCTCTCTTCTCTCCTGCCATTTCTCAAATGGGCTTCCCTCAAGGGCAAGGTAGAGATTAATACCAAAGAACAGAACAATTGCCGTAAGCACACCAAGGGCAAATAAAACTATCTTCTTCCAGTTTATATTCATGGAACCACCACCAATCTTCAGAGGATTTGTTGATCTAATTATATCATGAA
>CALGAG010000130.1 GCA_937951995.1 uncultured Bacillota bacterium | reverse complement strand
TGATTAGTATACCATGTATACCAATCTTGTGTCAACATCTTTTCTGAAGTTTTTTTACTAGCTCATTTATGTGTTTTGCTGACTTTTTAAATATTACCATCTTTTGAGAGTAAAGTCAACGATTTTTTACAATAAATTTAACCTTCCCTTAACAATCCAATTATTCGAAAATCAGTGTTTTAGGCCATTTTACTCAAATAACTGGAAATCATATTCCCCAGTGCAATTGAGTATAGTTTGGTGTCCTTGTCATCGGCTCTTGATACCAAAACCACCGGTGCCTTTGCCCCCATTATGATCCCTGCAGACTTTCCATTTGCAAGGTATGTTATGGCCTTGCCGATTCCATTACCCATTTCTATGTTGGGAACCAACAAAATATCAGCATCACCTGCAACTGGACTTTCTATCCTCTTGATTTTGGCGGCTTCCTTTGACAGGGCAAGATCCAATGCCAATGGACCCTCAACAGTAACATCCTTCCCAAATACGCCATCATCTGACATCTTTTTCAATTCACCAGCATCGACTGTTGCAGGCATTTTAGGGTTTACCTTCTCCTTGGCAGCCAAAGCAGCTACCTTGACATTTTCGCATCCCATTGCCTTAGCAACAATGATACTATTATCTATAATCTTCTTCTTCTCCTCCAGTGAGGGATTCAGGTTCATTCCACCGTCAGTCAGGTAAAGCAACTTGTGATAGGTTTCAACATCATATACCATTACATGGCTAAGAAGGCTGTCTGTTCTAAGTCCCCAGTCCTTGTTTAGCACTGCCTTTAGAAGAATGGATGTATCCACAAGTCCCTTCATTATAAAATCAGCCTTGCCCTGGCTAACCATTCGAACTCCGATTTCAGCTGCTGCCGCCAGATCTTCCTCATCGATTAATTCAAAGTCTGAAATATCAATGTCCAACTTTTCCGCTATCTCCCTTGTCTCTTTCAATGATCCTATTAATATTGGCTGGCTTATACCAAGCCTTGAACTCTCAACAACAGCTTCAAGGACATCCTCATCCTGGCAGGCCACCACAGCAAGCTTCATTTTTTCACCCTTAACTGACAACAGTTCCTTTAGTTCCCTTATCATGTCTAGTCCCCCTATCTTATTGTTTATTTCTGAAGCTCTCTATTGCATTAAGCTGAGCCTTTACGTTGTCATCCCCTGGATTTAACTGATGGGCCTTATATATGTCATCATATCCCTTATCAATGTTACCCAGGTTTAGATATCCAAGCCCCCTGTTAAAATACAATCTATAATCATCAACATTCCCAGCTTCAATTCCTTGAGTGAAAATCTCCATTGCCTTTTCAATGTCATTTTCATTGAAATATGAAATTCCCAGTTCATTGTATACCTCTGGTATGGTAGGGTCACTGTCCATTGCCCCGTAGAAGTATTCCATGGCCATTTGGTTGTCTCCATAGCCCCTGTAGGCCATGCCCAGCAAATAATTTGCATACCAGTTCTTAATATGTTTTGGCATAAGCTTTGATAAAACCTCTATAGCTTTTTCGTAATTCATGTTGTTCATATATGTCAGCCCAAGCTCAACCCTATACTCTGGATCCAGGATATCCAGTTCCTGTCTTATTTCCTGTCTTCTGTTTTCATCTGGGTCATATATAAGAACCTTGTCCCACGTCAGCTTGGCCTTAACATATTGCTCATAGAATTTATAGTGGTAGCCAAGCTTATAGTATGCCGGATAGTACTTTTCATCTTCATCCAACAATTCTTCAAGTATAGCTGTTGATTCCTCAAGGAAGCTGTTGCCATCCTCTATTTTTCCTTCTTCAATTCCATCCTTTCCCATGGCTTCAAGGACCATAGCATAGTAGAACATGCCTTCCTTTGTACCGTAAAGGTTGTTGAATGCCCTGAGATAAAGACCACTTTCAGTATAATTTCCACTTTCAAGTGCCATTATGGCCTTTTTAAACAGGTCTCTCTCCATATCTGGGTTGTAGGCTTCAAGTATTCGACCATAATAATCATGGTGTAGAAAATCCTGGTCAGCTCCCATCAGGTAAAGAATTCCTTCTATCACCCTCTCCAAGGTTATTCCCTGGTCGCTGTCAACCTTGTTCAACTGGCTGAGGAGCTTGTCTGTAACTACTGGAAGGGGGATTGTTTGGTCCAATTCAAACCCCTTTAGACTGACCTGGCTTTCATCCTTAAGCTGTATAAAGCTTACCAGCTCAGTCTTTGAACTAAAATATCTTTCTCCTGCTGACATAGAATTCCTCCTTATAGTTTCCTCATAAACATTCTTTTTCTTAAAGTCGATGTACTCAGGAGCTTAAACAGGTGTCCCCTATATACCATAGCTACTGAAAGAATTGCACTTCCAATGATATACATGACAATGGACGAAATTGAGGTGCTAAATGACAAACCTCTAAATGGATTCAGCCCACCGCTAAACACTCCACCAGTGATCAGATACAGGATTAGTATTAGAATGAAGTTTGGCACCAGCCAATTTATCCAGTTTTCCTTCATGAAATCAACACAGTAGAGAATAGTTTGAAGGGAATCTCTGTCTTTTACGTACAAAGCCTCCGGCAATGGATTCAATACTACAAAAGCACCTAGTCCAAGGATAAATAGGATTGCAATTATTGCAGATCCCAGTATGTTGGACATAAAACCTATTATTAGGTTTACTAGGTAGAATATGAACAGTACACCATACACCTTCCTGATGTAGTAGGTAAATCCGTTCTTTATATCCTGCCACCTGAATCTGTTATAGACTACAACATTGTGCAGTACAAATAAATAACTTGAAACAATTGCACTTTCAACCAAGGCATAGATTATACCCAGTAGAATTCCCAATCCTGCCAGCAAATTGAAAATAAGTATCCCTGCCAACAGACTCAGGATGGAGTATACTATTCCCATTAGAAGAATTTCAGGGTTTCTAGTGATTGTACTTCTTGATTTTTGTATAATTTCCTTGTTAACAAGGATTATGTCATTTAATATTTTCATTGGCTAAATTCCTCCACATAGCTTGTAATATCGTAAGTCCTACATCTTTCAATTGTACCATCCCTGTATTTGAATAGAATCAATGTCCCTTTCATATCCCCATCATTTCTATACCCATCCTCTACAATTTCACTGATGTTGTAATTGAAATAATGTACTTTCACTTTCTTTAATAGTTTTTTTGTTGGAAGGTCTTTATATTCTGGCATGAATTTTTCAAGCAACTCCTCAGTCTTGAGAATGCCATGATAATCAATTGAACCTAGCTTGTCTCCTTGGCTGAGAAAGTTGGGAACTGGTTTGCCACCGTTATTCTCAAGGAAGTCCAGGGTCAGCAGTTCTAAAAACAAATCAGGACCTTCAAATGATTTCTCTTTGTAATACTCAAGCAGTATCCAATAGAGCTTTTCTCTTCCATGGGAATACTCGTAGTAACCCTTTGCTTTCCAGTATTGCATAAAGTTCTCGTAAAATTTGAAGGGGCTTTCAAAATGGTTGCTTAGCATGTATTCAAGGCTATGTCTGAAGAATTCTTCATTGTAGTATTTTTCCACCAGGTCTTCTATACCCTTCAAGGATATTACATCATCATAGCTAAGCCAATTGGACCCCATGATTTCATAAGGAGCCCTATCAATTATCTTGTAACCATATTCCTCCTGCTTGTTCCTAAGTTCTGACCCCTTTAAGAGCTTTAGGAAACCCAGCTGTATTTTCTCTGGCCTTAATGAGTAAATGTGGTCAAAGGATTCTCCAAACCTTTTGTAGTCCTCATGGGGAAGGCCTGCTATCAGGTCAAGATGCTGATGAATGTTTTTGTTGCTCTTGATTGCCTTGCTTACTTGTGACAGTCTTTCAAAATCAGTATTTCTCCCAATGGCTTCTATTGTCTTTGGATGGGTTGACTGAACACCTATCTCAAATTGGAACAAGCCCTCCCTAATGTTTTCAAAAAACTCCAACTGTTCCTGATCAATAAGATGGGCTGTTACCTCAAGGTGAAAGTTAATCCCACCTGGATCCCTTGCAATAATGTGTTTCATTACCTCCTTGGAAAACTCCTTGTTTGCGTTAAATGTCCTATCAACAAACTTAACCTGCTTTACACCCGCATCAATTAGGTTGTCCAAGTCTTTTTTGACCCTGTCAATACTCATATACCTGACACCCTTGATTGTCGAGGAAAGGCAGAATGCACAATTGAAGGGGCAACCTCTTGAGCTTTCGTAGTAAACAATTTTATTCCTGTATTCGTCCCCAATGGAATGGTAGGGAGATGGAATCCTATCTATATCTCCAATCAGTGGCCTTGGTGGATTTACGATTACTTCTCCCCCATGCCTATAGACTAGTCCCTCTATTCCAAATGGTTCTTTTTTTAATAAAAGGTCTCTAAAGGTTTCTTCACCTTCGCCATAAACAATATAATCAATAAAGGCATTTCTTAACATAAGGTCCTTCATTTGGAAGGATACCTCTGGCCCACCTAGAAGTATCTTAGTGTCTGGACTAACAAGCTTTAGCCTTTCACACACTTCCAAGGTTTGGTCTATGTTCCATATATAGGTTGAAAAAGCAACAAGGTCTGGCTTCAATCCATAGATTTTGGCCGCGATCTCACCTAGATTTTGATTAATTGTAAATTCCTCAATTCTAATATCTTCAAGGTCCTTTGCATACTCCTTCAGGTACCGTATAGCAAGGTTTGAGTGAATGAACTTAGAATTGAGTGTTGTTAGTATAACTGACATTGATATCTTCCTTTCTATAAACCACCATTACTATTTTACCTTAAAACACAAGACAAGGCCAATAATAATTAGGATTAATTCTATTGAATAATGGTCTGAAAAGTACTAGAATGTATAGTAGAACAAATGAAAGGGGACATAAGATGAAGCATTTTGATTTTGACAAGATTAGTATCCAGGAAATGTCTAAGGACGATATGTTGCTGATAATAGAGGCTCTTGAGTATACTGGCAAGGCTACAAACATAGATGATTTTCTAGCTCTTAGGGAAAACATACTTTTGGAATTATCCTCCCTTGCAGAACTGACCCAAGACCAATTCCTAGATTACCTAAAGGAAGAGACCCTATCATTTTAGATAAGGTCTCTTTTTAAATTGATTTTTAGGTTAAACTACATTTTGTTTGGTGCTTCGATTCCCAATAGGCCAAGACCAGTCTTTATTACTGTCTTGGTTGAGTAGACAAGTGCAAGTCTTGCTTTTTTCGCCTCCTCATCCCCAGTGATAATCTGAGTGCTATTATAGAATTTATTGAAAGCCTTTGCAATTTCAACGATCTGTCTAGTGATGTAGAATGGCTCGTTCTTATCCATGGCGTCTACTACAATGCCTGGAAAATCATACAGCATTCTTATAATGTTTATTTCATCCTCACCAGTCAGCAAATTGAAGCTGATTTGATCCTCTGGATTAAAGCCTCCCTTTTCCAATAGGGAGTTAGTCCTGGCATGAGTGTACTGTACATAAGGACCTGTTTCACCTTCAAAACTCAGAGTCCTATCCCAATTGAAAGTGTAGTCCTTTATTCTCTGGTTAAACAGCTCTTGGAATAGAATTGCACCTATTCCTATCTGCTTTGCCACAAGATCCTTGTTTTCAAGATTAGGATTCCTTTCATCGATAATACTTCTAGTGCTCTCAATTGCCTTGTTCAAGACGTCCTCAAGGAAAACTACCCGACCCTTTCTTGTGGATAGGGTTCCTTCCTCCAAGCTTACCATGCCAAAGGGTATATGAATACAATCCTTGGCCCACTCATACCCCATCAGTTCAACTATCTTTATCCAGGCCTTGAAGTGGAGATTCTGCTGTGATGCTACAACATAAAGATTCTTGTGGAAATCATAGTGCTTCTTTCTGTACAAGGCTGCAGCTATGTCCCTTGTTGTATACAGGGTTGAGCCGTCCTTTTTCATGATCAGTGCCGGTGGCATCCCATATTCTTCAAGGTCTACAATCAATGCCCCTTCGGATTCCTTCATAATCCCCTTTTCCTTCATCTCTTCAAGAACCTCAGGCATCTTGTCTGAGTAGAAGCTCTCACCCGCATATGAATCGAATTTGATGTTCAACATATCGTAAACCCTGTTGAATTCCTTAAGACTGATATCCCTTATCCACTGCCATAGTTCCATGGCTTCAGCATTCTTGTGCTCAAGCTCCTTGAACCAATACCTAGCCTCATCTTGAAGTTCCGGCTTATCTTCAGCTTCCTGGTTGAATCTTACATATAGCTTTAAGAGTTCAGAAATTGGGTTAGATTCAATGACCTGACGATCGCCCCATTTTTTATAGGCAGATATAAGCATTCCAAATTGTGTTCCATAGTCTCCAAGATGGTTTATGGTCACTGTGTCAAATCCAAGAAATTTATAGATTTTAGCCAATGAGTTTCCAATTACGGTAGTCCTTATGTGGCCTATGTGGAATGGTTTGGCAATATTTGGTGATGAGAACTCAACAATTACCTTCTTGCCTTCTCCCATATCAGAAGAACCATACATTTCCTTTTTATCCATAACCTCTGATATAACATCCTCCGCCAGCTTTTCCCTGGCAATGAAGAAGTTTACATAGGGACCCTGGTTTTGGACCTTCCCGAAAAATTCATTCCCTTCCATGCTGGAAGCTATTTCCTCTGCTATTGCATTGGGAGCCTTCCTGTACTCCTTAGCCAGCCTAAAGGTTGGAAAAGCGTAATCTCCCATGTCATATGAAGGTGGCACCTCAATTAGACCTTCAATTTCTCCAGCTGTTAAGCTGCTTATCTTTTCATCCAGCAGTTCTATTACCTTATCCTTAAAATTTATCAATGTTTTTCCCTCCCTAGATTGTAATTAACTTATTTATACAAAAAAAGGAACTCCCATCCCCTGATCAAGAGACGAGAGTCACCCCGTGTTACCACTCTTATTGGCCTAAGCCCACTCGAAATCTTAACGCGATTAACGTACCTAAGTAACCTCCAAGACTCTTTTCAACGGATTTGTTGTCGCTGGCTTGCACCTAATTCCAGCTCGCTTTGGACAGCTTATCCCCTACTCTTCTTATCAAAGGTTTTATCATATCAATAAATATAACCGATTTCAGTTGAAATTTCAACTGTTTTTCAATTCAACCACAGTAACTCCGTCTCCACCTTCTCCATACTTACCTGATCTCTGTGATTTAACAAGTCTGTGGCCTTTAAGATAGGACTTGATTCCTTCTCGCAAGGCTCCCGTACCTTTGCCGTGGATAATGTATACCTCCTTAAGCCCAGATATGAATGCATCGTCCAGGTACTTATCCAGTTCGAAGGTTCCTTCTTCGATATTCCTACCTCTTATGTCCAGCTCAGGCTTTATGGCCTTAGTCTTTCTGGACTTAACAGACTTGCTCCTTTCCATGGAGCTGGTCTGGTCCTTTCCTTCAATTCTCCGAAGGGTTTCAACAGATACATTTACCTTCATTATTCCTATCTGTACCTCTACATTACCCTTGTCATCAGGTGGTGTGACAACAGTACCCTGCTGATTTAGAGAAAGGACTTCCACTGCTTCTCCTGCCTTTAGGTTCTTGGGAGGCTTTTTAGCTTTTACTTCCCTTATTCCAGTGCTAGCTTGGGCTTCCCTGTCCCGGATTTCCTTTCTAAGCAAATCCTGTGCTTCCTGAAGTCTTCTGCCCTTGTCCTTATCAATTTCACTGGAAATGCTTCTCAGCTCATCTATAATCAAGTCTGCGTTGTCTTTTGCATTTCTTACAATTTGTCTCGCTTCCTCTTTTGCCTTTTGAAGGATTTTTTCCCTCATTTCCTCTGTCTTGTTCTTTTCCTTACTCAACTGTTCCCTTAGGTTTTGTATATCAAGCTTTAACCTCTCTGTCTCGGACTTGTTCTCCTCTGCTATCCTTCGATCTCTGTCCATGGCCTGAAGAACATCCTCAAATTCAATGCTTTCCTTTGTCAAAAGGTCTCTAGCCCGGTCTATTATATAATCCTGGAGGCCAAGTCGTTTGGAAATTTCAAATGCATTTGATTTACCTGGTACTCCAATCAATAGCTTGTATGTGGGACTTAATGTCTCTACGTCAAATTCAACTGAGGCATTTGTGACATTTTCAGTGGTCAGAGCGTACACCTTCAATTGACTGTAATGAGTAGTGGCCAGGGTTCTTATACCCATTGTCCTGAGATGGTCCAGAATGGACATTGCAAGTGCAGCTCCCTCTGTTGGGTCAGTACCTGCACCAAGCTCATCAAAAAGTACGAGACTGGTATTGTCAACCTCTTCCAGAATGTCAACTATGTTGGTCATATGGGATGAAAAGGTGGAAAGACTCTGCTCAATACTCTGCTCATCACCTATGTCTGCGAAAATCTTTCTAAAGATAGCCAGTTCCGAATTAAAATCTGCTGGTACATGGAGCCCACTTTGACCCATCAGTGTAAATAGGCCAACCGTCTTTAGGGTTACAGTTTTTCCTCCTGTGTTTGGACCCGTAATGATAAGTGTATTAAAACTATCTCCAAGGTAGACATCAATTGGAACAACTTCCTTTCCCAGCAATGGATGCCTTCCCTTCTTAATATTTAAGTATCCGTGCTCATTAAAAACCGGCTTTGTTGCATTCATGGCCAAAGCAAGCTTTCCCTTTGCAAATGCAAAATCCAGCCTCGAAAGCAATACTTCATTACTTCTTATTCCTTCAGCATCCTCTGCAACCATTCCAGAGAGTTCCATAAGGATCCTCTCAATCTCTTCTCTTTCCTTGACTTCAAGCTCCCTAAGCTGATTGTTAAGCTCAACAACAGCCATAGGTTCCACAAAGGCAGTTGCTCCACTTGATGAAACATCATGCACAAGCCCTGGTACGCTTCCCCTGTTCTCCTGCTTAACTGGAATTACATACCTTCCCTCACGCATTGTTACTATGGCATCCTGAAGATACTTTCTATGTGTTGATGAAGTGATTATACTGTTTAACTTGTCTCTTATTCCATCATTCTTCACTCGGATTTGTCTTCTGATATTCCTTAGGGTTGAGCTTGCATTGTCGGAGATTTCATCCTCTCCGATTATTGCAGTGCTTATGGCGTCCTCCAGATTTTTTATAACACCCAACCCTTGAATCATCTCTCCGATGATTCTGTAGTGCTCAGAGCTTTCTTCTCTCGTGTCTCTCATGTAGTTTTTCAATGCTCTTGAAACCCGAAGGCTTTCACTTATTTTCAGAAGGGAACCAGGATGTAGCATTCCTCCAAGTTCAGCCCTCTTGACATCACCACTTACCTCGTTTATTCCAAAAAGGGGTGGATTCCCCCTTTTCATAAGCAGTGTCAATGCTTCACTGGTTTCATTTTGGGAATACTTAACTTCATTGGAGTCAACAGAAGGCATCAGCTCCATTGCAATACTCTTGCCTGGACTTGATTCCGCCAGTTCCACAAGCATGTCCCTAATCTTAAAAAATTCTAGCACCTTTAAGCTTTTTTGATTCAAAAAATCACCCCGCTAAACGACACCTCTGTAAAAGTGTCCGTTTGTTACCTCAGTATTGGATTTGTATTCATTCATAAAGCTGACAGCTTCATTTTTATCGATTGTTCGGTTCAAATAATCATAGTATTTTTCTTGAATTTCAGTTATATTGTCCTCAATTGTAAAATCAAGTCTGAAGGATGTTACACCTGACTTCTGGACCTCTTCAAGTCTATCTAGAACCATTAGCGGAACAGAGTTATATATGGTTGTAAATCCTTCTCCTCTCTTCATCATGAAATTCTTGCCCATCCTATCCTTTAGCATAAATCCATCCGCATATTGACAGGTTCTACAGGCTTTATCATCCTTGCAACCTTTTATATATGCCATTGGACAGTTCCTTGTGATCATGGATGGCAAGTAACCATAGACTATCGCTTCAAGTTCCCCGCCTGTTTTTTCGGCTATTCTTCTGATCTGTCCAAGATTAAGCTCAGGTGACAAGGTTATACCATTTACTCCATTAGCTCTAAAATAATCTATGGAATGAGAGTTAAAGCTGTTTAGGCCAATGTCCCCATGGATATTCGTGTTAAATCTATCCCTTATAAACTGTAGTGTCCCCAGATTGGATGTGGAAACTCCATCCAGCTGATCAATATTATCTTCAACTGTAAGCTGAAGGTTTTCCAGGTCCTTTTCATAAAGTATCTTGTCAGTCCAATAATAAACCTCCAAGCCTCTTTTTTTAAGCCTGACAATATTCTCTTTAAGCTGCTCATCAAAGCCAATATAAACTCTATCCAACTTATCCAGATTCAGCTGATCCAATTGCCTCTGACTGCTGACCCTTACGTTAAGTCTGGCTTTTTCCTTGTTGCGTCTAGTGATAGTTAGTTCATTTGCCTTTAAATTCTTGTAGCTTGAATCCAAGCTTCTTTTAAAGCTAGAAATAACTTTTCCACCAAGCTCTTCAACAGCTTTTCTTCTTAGTTTATTTATGTCCTTAACAGTTATGAAAGCATTCTCATCCAATTCCATGTGGATACTTCCCAATGAAAAGACAGTATCTCCAAGCTTTGAAAGTTGTTCATGTATCCGTTCCCTGGAGATTGGTGCCTTTAAGGCACTCTCAACCTTGTTTTCTCCTGTGACCCTAACAAGGCTATTATTGTAGCTTACTGAAAGCTCTGGTACTTCTCCAATGCGTAAGCTTAATTTCATGTCCACTGGAAACTCCTTGTCCTTATGCTCATAGGATTTCTGAGCCTGCAGAAGAAGCTGAGAGCTTGAAGTCTTTCTTATGAGAGAGCCTTCAGGGGCAGGTTCCTTGATTCTTTCCAGCCATATTTTCTCTCCCTGCTTTCCAAGTACTTGAGCTTTGGTTCCAGACCTATCCTTGCCATAAGTATCCCACTCCAGTCCATCTCCAAGGTCAATATCCTCAAACAATTGAATCTGAATGCTGTTCTTCTTAGATGAAATAACCTTTCCAACAATTCTACCCCTGTTGTCTGGCCTATCAACTGAAACAAAATCCCTTCCAAAATCACCAAAGGTCATGCCCTTTGTGAACTCTCTGTTGAACATCTGCTGGACATCTGTCTTATCCTTTTGGGTAAGTGATGAGCTTCCATGATCTATGGCTTTCCTGTAGGCGCCAACTACTGTTGCCACGTACTCTGGCCTTTTCATCCTACCTTCGATTTTAAAGGACTTCACACCAACCCCTATCAGTTCTTGAATTTGGTCAAGGGTATTCAGATCACGGGTGCTCAGATAATAACCCTTATCCAAGTTCCCGGTCAAATTTCCGTTTTTGTCTACTATGCTGTACTCCATTCTACATGGCTGTGCACATGTTCCCCTATTGCCACTTCTCCCTCCAATAAGGCTGCTCATCAGGCATTGTCCCGAATATGAAAAGCACAAGGCCCCATGGATGAATACCTCTAGTTCAATATCCGAATTCTTGGATATCCTTTCGATTTCTTCCAAGGCTACCTCTCTGGCTAGAACCGCACGTTTGAAGCCTAGATTCTCTAAATGCTTTGCACCCTCCAGATTATTGATAGTCATCTGGGTGCTTGCATGAATCTGAAGCTCTGGAAAAATCCTTCCAACAAGTGAAGCAAATCCAATATCCTGTACAATAATTCCATCAACGCCTATTTCATATAAATACTTCACATAGTCAATTGCTTCAGAAATTTCCTCATCATCCAACAGTATGTTTACAGTTACAAAAACTGAAACATTTCTTAAATGGGCATAAGAAACAGCCTCCATTAATTGCTCATAATCAAAATTGGAGGCATAATGCCGCGCGTTAAACAACTTTCCTCCAAGGTACACAGCATCTGCTCCGTTCATCACTGCGGCTTGGAGGGCTTCTGTGCTCCCTACGGGGGCTAATAATTCCAAGTTTTTATTCAAAAATTCTCCTCCTGATCAGTTCTCATCAAGAAGCTCAAGTGTCTCCTTAAGTTGCTTCTTTAGTTCCACAATTTCCATTTGTGTCTTAAAGTGCTTATCTTTATACTCCTTAAGATGGAGGTGGCACTTACTTATTTCTTCGTCTTTACTTTTTACATTCTCTTTGAGATTGTTTATTTCACCAAACAGCTCTTCCTTGGACAATTTGGTCTTTATAACCTCATCCTGATATTCAAGGCTTTTGGTCTCCATTTCCCTTATCTTTGCATTAGCATCCTGGACTTCCTTTTTAAGGGAATCATATTTCTCCAAGGGTTCCTTCGACCTTTTCTTTAATTCCTTATGCTCATCCTGGAGCTTGAAAAGCTCATCCGCAATATTGAATGCAGTAAGGGTTGCGGCCATTGTTGGACTAAGTCTTTCGTTCTTGTTGGACATCTTTTTGATGCCACTATCCACAAAAGCCGCCAATTCTCTAACATACCTTTCATCCTCGGCACCTACTACTGTAAAGTTACGACCATCAATTAACACGTTAATCTTTTTTTTATCCGTCATAACCATCCTCCTTAAACAGTCCGGTATCTTCACACGCTTAATGATAGGGGAGGAAACCCTCCCCTAGCTCCTAAGCTTTGCATCAAATTTATTTTCAAGGTCTTCAATTATGCTGGTCTGAATTTTATTTACTACAGAATCAGTAAGAGTTCCCTCGTATGATCTGTATACTATTGAGAACGCAACACTCTTCTTGTTCTTCTCAACCTGATTGCCTCTGTATATATCGAAAAGATCGATGGATTCAACAAGGTCTTTGCCATGGTGAATGATCACTTCTTCAAGTTCTCCAACCATTATATCCTCATCAACTACAACAGCAATATCCCTTGTCATTGATGGATACTTAGGCAATGGCTTGTATTTAATGTCCAAATCTGTCAGCTCTACCACCTTGTCAAAGTTTATGGTTGCAACATATGGTCTGTTCTTCAGCTCATAGTTACCCGCAACATCTGGATGGACCTCTCCAAATACACCAAGTTCATCATCTCCTGAATATACTCTTGCAGCTCTCCCAGGATGGAATGAATAATTGTCTGTCAAACGTCTATAGTCTAGATTTTTGATTCCCAGTCGACTAAAGACCATTTCAAGTGTCTCCTTCATGTAATAAAAATCCTTGTCTCCATAGAAACCAATGGACAGGACCTGCTTTTCCTCAGGAAGGTCTACCACTGGCAAAGACTTGGGGATAAAGGTGTATCCGATTTCATAGGCAAAGACTTCCTCAATTCCTTTGTTTTCGTTTCTTCCCAGTAGATCCATCATGTTGGACATCAATGTGGTGCGCATTGTACTGTAATCTTCTCCAAGTGGATTCATCAATCTGATATAGTTTCTTTCAGGTGCATCCTCAGGTAGATTAAGCTTGTCGTATGCTTTTGGACTGATAAATGAATAGGTCATAACCTCATTATAGCCAATTCCCTGAAGAACTGATTTAACCCTTGCTTCAATTTGCTTGTTATAGGGCTTCTCCCCTCTGGTCAAGCCTCCTTTAAGCGGTTTGCTCTCTATGTTGTGGAACCCGTACAGCCTTCCAGCTTCCTCTATCAGGTCAGCCTCAACCTTTACATCATCTCTATAGGATGGTACCTCTGCAATTATGTTACCCTCCTTGACAGTTGTCTTGAATCTCAACCTTTCCAGATAGTCTATTAGATCCTCGTCTGGTATCTCCACTCCTAAAAGCATCCTTGCACGTTCCGGTCTCATTAATATGGAATGAGGGTTTCCACTAGTCTGATCAACATCTATTACACCCTTTACAACCTTTCCAGCGCCTGTTTTTTCAACAAGTTCGCATACTCTTTCGACGGCCTGGCTACAAAGATTAGGGTCAATTCCCTTTTCAAATCGTGTGGATGCTTCAGATCTTAAGGCCAATTTCTTGGATGTAAGACGAACATGTCTTGGACTGAAGTTGGCGCCTTCCAGTAGAACAGTCTTGGTTTCCTTTGTTATTTCACTGTCAAGTCCACCCATGATTCCTGCCAAGCCAATTGCAGTGTTCTCATCGGCAATTACAACGTCGTTCTGGTCCAGAATTCTTTCGACATCATCTAAGGTTGTCAATTTTTCTCCAGCTTCTGCTTGTCTTACAATTATTTTCCTTCCACCAAGCATATCAAGGTCAAAGGCATGAAGGGGTTCACCCAGCTCAAGCATTACGTAGTTGGTAATGTCAACCATGTTGTTTACAGGTCTAACACCTGCATTCATTAGGGTTGTTTGCATCCATAATGGTGATGGCTTAATTACAACATCCTTTATGACCCTAGAATAGTATCTTCTACAGGCTTCTGTCTTGACCTCTATTCCATTTGTGTATTCATGAATATCATCAACTTCATTCTCAATCTCTATCTCAGGCTCCTGCAGTTCCCCATTAAAGGTCGCAGATGCTTCTCTTGCCATTCCATAAATGCTGAGGCAGTCAGGCCTGTTTGGAGTTATTTCGAACTCAATTATATCATCGTCCAACTGCATAAGGTTTACTACATCTTGTCCTAATTCATAGTCCTTATCAAAGACGAATATTCCGTCCCTCATTTCCTTGGGTATGACATTATCAGCATATCCAAGCTCCTTTAATGAGCAAAGCATCCCTTGTGATTCCACTCCCCTAAAATCAGTGATACCTATTTCAATCCCACCTGGCAGCTTTGCACCTGGCAAGGCCAATGGCACGTAATCACCAGACTTCAGGTTCTTTGCTCCAGTTACTACTGTGTACGTATTAGGTCCTGTGCTTGCCTTGCATACCAAAAGCTTATCAGCATTTGGATGTGTCTCTATGCTTTCAAGTTTTGCAACCACAACATTTTCAATTCCCTTGTTCATGCTTGTTATGGATTCAACGTGTGATCCTGAATAAGTCAGACCATCAGCTATCTCCTTTGAAGATATGCTCAGATCAACATAGTTTTTTAGCCAATTAACTGGTAATAACATCCTTTCAATACCCCCTAGAATTGTTTAAGAAATCTATTGTCGTTTTCAAATAAGAGTCTAATATCCTTTATTCCGTATTTCACCATTGCTATTCGGTCTATTCCCATTCCAAAAGCAAATCCAGTGTATTTCTCAGAATCTATTCCACAATTCTCAAGCACCTGGGGATGTACCATTCCGCAACCTAAAAGCTCCATGCTCCATCCAGTGAAATTACATGCAGGACAACCTTCCCCTCTACATTCTATGCAGGTTACATCAACCTCTGCACTGGGCTCTGTAAAAGGAAAATGGTGTGGGCGGTACCTGGTCTTCATGTCCTCTCCAAAAAGCTCCTTGATGAATATGTCCAATGTGTGAATCAGGTTGGCCATGGATATGTTTTCATCAACAACCAAGCCCTCAAGCTGATGGAACATTGGTGAATGAGTGTCATCCACATCGTCATAGCGGAAGGTCCTACCTGCGGATACAATCCTCAATGGAGCCCCATACTTCTTCATGGATCTTATTTGTACAGGAGATGTGTGGGTTCTTAAAAGCATATCCTCATTTATATAAAATGTATCTGAAAGGTCTCTTGATGGATGGTTGTCAGGGGAGTTCAAGGCATCGAAGTTATTTTCCACTGTTTCAATTTCTGGCCCTGTCACTACCGAGAATCCCATTGATATAAACAAATCCTCCAGTTCCTCTGCAGTTTGTATCAAGGGGTGTCTGTGACCTCTCTTTATCTGATTGGTGTTTACTGTTATATCTATTGTCTCGGAAGCAACTCTCTGTTCCTTGGCTTTTGTCTTAAGTATCTCCTTTGTTTCACTGATTTTATTCTCAAGATCAGCTCTCACCTCGTTAGCCATTTGCCCGACAACTGGTCTCATCTCAGCTGAAAGCTTGCCCATGTCTCTTAGAATCTTGGTTATTTCACCCTTCTTGCCAAGAAACTTAACACGAAGCTCCTCCAGCTCGTTTAAATCTATATTGTCCTGTATCTCCTTGAAGGCAGCATCCCTCAAGGCTTCCAATCTCTCCTTCATAATAGGCTCCTTTCAAATTAATTTATAATGAAATTTCAGATTATTTACTAAATTATAGCACCACAATGTCGAAAACTCAACCTATTTAATAAGTTTCCGACTGGTCTCATACATTATTATGGATGCTGCAACCCCTGCATTTAGTGATTCTGCATTCCCCACCATTGGTATAACAATCCTAATGTCAGACAGCTTTAAGATATCAGGTGAGACTCCGTGCCCTTCATTGCCAATAACAATAACATCCCTGTTACTGAAGATTATGTCACTTAAGGGACTTGCATCTTCAAGAGAAGTAGCAAGAATTCTCCTGCCTGCAGATAGATTTAAAAGAAAGTCTTCATTGTTATTTTGAAAATATAGGGGGACCCTGAATATCGATCCCATTGTTGCCCTTACAACCTTTGGGTTGTAAGGGTCGACACAATTATCTCCAAGGACTAATCCACTTATTCCAAATGCATCTGCAGACCTGATTATTGTTCCAAGATTACCTGGATCCTGAAGGCCATCAAGGTATAATAATATCCCCTCATCAGGTATATGCTCAATACCCTTTGGCGTGAAGCCAACGGTTGCCAATACCCCTTGTGAATTCTCCATGTTTGAAATACTCCTAAATAGTTCTTCCTGCAAATAGACTGAATTATCCATTGCAGCCAGCTTGTTAAAGAGGTTTTTCCCTTGCTCTGTACTGGTTAGAGAATCCGTAAAAAGTATTTTTATGGCCTGGTCCTTATTACCAAGGGCTTCATCCACCATTTTTACTCCCTCAACAAGGAATTTTTTAAGCCCCCACCGATATTTCCTTCTGTCGAGGGACCTGACCTCCTTTATTAAGGGATTCTTGGGAGAAGTTACCTCCAGCATATTACTCACCTGCTTTCTCAGCAATATCATTTATCGCATCAGTAGACCCCAACGCAACAAGAATATCGCCTCTATGGATCTTATATGTTGGTCCTGGAGAGACACTTACATCCTCTCCTCTTTTGATGGCCATCACTGTGACATGATACTTATTGCGTAGTCTAAGCTCCTCGAGAGTCTTGTCGTACCATTTTGAAACGGCCTCAATCTCCATAATACTGTAGTCAGGTGAAAGCTCAATGTAGTCGACTATGCTATTAGATGCCAGATTATGAGCCACCCTAATCCCCATATCTCTTTCAGGGAATATAACCTTGTCCGCACCAATCTTCTTAAGAACCTTTCCATGTAGCTCAGATTGAGCCTTAGCCACTATCTTGCCTACACCCAACTCCTTGACTATCAAGGTAGCCATTATGGATGCCTGCAAATCAGATCCTATGCT
>CALGAG010000129.1 GCA_937951995.1 uncultured Bacillota bacterium | reverse complement strand
GGTCAAAGGTGGTCAACTATGGTCTTGGCTGCTTTGAGGGAATCAGGGCATACTGGGACGAGGAAAAGGGTCAGCTTTACGGCTTTAGGTTGAAGGAGCACTACGAAAGGCTTCTGGAGTCTGCAAAGGCCCTTAATATGGACATTCCATATAGTGTACAAGACCTTTGTGATGTTACGGTTGAGCTTCTTAGGAAGAATAATTTCAGGACCACTACATACATCAGACCTGTTGTATACAAGGGCTCGGAATCATTGACCCCCACTCTCTACGATGATGACAACAGACTTATGATCTATTGTCAGCCAATGGGGAAATACGCTGGAAAATCTGAACTTAGGGTGGCTGTATCCAGCTGGAGAAGGGTTACGGACACAATGCTTCCACCCAGGACCAAATCAACAGGAGCATACCTTAACTCAGCCCTGGCATCATTGGAGGTCCTGCAGAACGGTTATGATGAAGCTATCTTCCTTACCCATGACGGCAAGGTCTGCGAAGGACCTGGAGAAAACATCTTTCTGGTAAAGAAGGGCAAGCTTGTGACACCACCCCTGTCAGATGACATTCTGGAGGGAATAACAAGGGATACTGTGATGACCCTTGCCAGGGAGGAGCTGGGAATGGAGGTCGTTGAACGGAGCGTTTCAAGGACAGAGCTCTACAACTCCCAGGAGGTTTTCTTCAGTGGAACTGCAATGGAGGTTACTGCAGTTGTTGAGGTTGACAACAGGAAGGTGGGGGACGGCCATGAAGGTCCCGTATGCAGGCAGCTCAAGGAAATGTTCTTTAACATAACCACAGGAGGAAATGAAAAGTACAGGGAATACCTCACACCTGTATATGAAAAGTAAATATAATAGAGAATCTCCCCTTTTGGGAAGGTAGTCAAGAAAGGCTGCAGTCCACAAGGGGTATTTTTTTGGTTATCTTTTTAACATATGGCAAAAGGCTTTACTGATGTGGTATCATTAGATTAACGAAATTTTATGATAGGAGCGGAAATATGACACAATTAATTGTTACACTAGCATCCTTTGCACTCATACCAATACTTATAAAGAAGAAATTCAAGCTAAGCTACGCGATCCTTGCAGTTACCTTGTCCATAAGCATATTTTCAGGACTTGGGATACTCACCCTTGGGGAGACTGCCCTGGGGGTTGTTCTGGACAGGTACTCCAGGGATACCATACTAACTGTCACCATGGTGGGGATTCTTGGAAGCCTGATGAAGCATTATGGAATCCTTCAGAGGATTGTGGATGCTATGCTCAGCCTTATAACCAGCAAGAAGGTAATTCTGATGGTGCTTCCATCTCTAATAGGGATAATGTCCGTGCCTGGTGGAGCGGTGCTTTCGGCACCATTTATCAACACCATAGGGGATGAACTCCAGATCACTCCCCCAAGAAGGGCTGCAATAAACCTTATCTTCAGGCATATATCCATGTTTCTCTTTCCCTTCACAACTACAATGATGTTTATAAAAGCAGCCATACCAGAGCTAAACGTTTATAAGGTCATAGGACTGGGACTGCCTTTTGTTGCCGGTACTGTCCTGATTGGGTATATGCTCTTTATGAGAGGTAAGGGTAACGGAGAGGAAGGGGATAGGGATGTATCCCTGAGAGGGATAGGCCGCCTGGTGGTGGTTTCATCCCCAATATACATGTCGGTTGTAATTAATGTAGTGACAGGACTTCCTTTTTTCATATCAATGCTGGGAAGCATACTGATTGTATACCTGCTGGGTGACAGGAAGGATTTTCTTTACAAGGCATACAATTCAATAAACTACAATACAATCATACTGGTCACCTCCATCCTTATACTCAAGGACATAATCCTACAGATGGACGACATGCTTCAGATGATCAACAAGATGCTTATGGGAGTGGAAGGGGGACTTGGAGTGATGGTCATCTTCACCCTGGTATCCTTCTTCTTTGGATACATCACCGGCTACCCAACATCCTCCCTGGCAATAACCCTGCCCCTTCTTTCAATGATGGACCTGGGAAGCAATGCCCTGCACATTTATACCTTTTTCCTTGTAGCCGTTTCATTTGTAGGTTACTACTATTCCCCCCTTCACCTGTGCCAGGTACTGACCATAGGTGAAATGAAGGTCACTACAGGAGACCTATACAAGGAGTACCTTCCATACTTTGCACTGCAGATGCTGCTGATATTTGCCACAACCCTAGGGTTAATGGCCATATTTGCCTAAAGAAAGGATGATAGAAGAATATGAAGAGACCTAAGATATTTATTGCAAATGAAATTCCCAAATCCGTAGAGGAATACATCGGAGACCATTGTGACTATGTAATGTGGGACTTTTCAAAGAGGAAGAACTTTCAGGGAATCGTGGACCACATTGGTGATGTGGATGGGATCCTGGAGGTTGGGATGAAGATTGACAAGGAGCTTTTAAAGCATGCACCCAAACTAAAGGTTGTCAGCAACATCTCTGTGGGCTACAACAACTATAATCTTGATGACATGAAGGATATGGGGGTGTTGGGGACAAACACACCAGGGGTCCTGGACAATACAGTTGCAGACCTTATTATGGGACTTATCATTTCAGCCGGAAGAAGGATTGTTGAGGCTGATGCAGACACCAAGGCCGGAAACTGGCAAAAGGGTGAAATGGACAAGTTCTTTGGTAAGGACATCCACCATTCAACCCTTGGGATAATAGGGATGGGAAGGATCGGAGAGGCTGTTGCCAAGAGGGCACAGGGCTTTGACATGGAGATTGTTTACCATAACAGAAAAAGAAAGCCACAAGCAGAGGAGAGATTCCAGGCTGAGTACATGGAAATGGACCAGGTTCTCCAAAATGCAGATTTTCTTGTTGTCATGACACCACTTTCAGAAGAAACCCATCACCTGATCGGGGAGGTGGAGCTTGGTAAGATGAAGGAGGATGCCTTCCTTATTAATGCATCAAGGGGTCCTGTTGTGGATGAGGAAGCTTTGATCAAGGCCCTTCAGGAGGGTTGGATTGCAGGAGCGGGACTTGATGTATATGAGAGGGAGCCAATTGACAGGAAGAATCCCTTGCTCCAGATGAGGAATGTTGTCACCCTTCCCCACATAGGATCAGCAACAAGGAAGACAAGGGATGAGATGGCGATGGTTGCGGCCAAGGCCATTGTGGAGGTCCTGGAAAAGGGAGACAGTCCATATATTGTGCCGGAATTAAGGAAAAGGTAAGGAGGAATCAGGATGGTAAAGCCTAAGGTATTGATAGGATATCCAGTCAAGGATGAAATCATGGAGTATGTGGGGGAACATTGTGAACTTGTTCAGATGGACTATTCCAAGGCAATAACCTATGATGACATTTACGAGAGGATCGATGATGTTGAGGGAGCCGTGGTCCTAATAACCCCAATTGACAAGAAGCTCCTGGAGAGGGGCAAGAAGCTTAAGGTTGTCAGCAACATTACAGTGGGCTACAATAACTTCGACATAGAGGAGATGAAGAAGGCTGGGGTGATTGGAACCCATTCACCTGGTATACTTGATGATACAGTGGCTGATTTTGTCATGGGACTGCTTATTTCGACGGCCAGAAGAATCACTGAGCTTAACTCCTTTGTAAAGGGTGGTAGCTGGAAAAAAATCGAGAACAACCACTTAATGGGCCTGGATGTTTCCGGGACCAGGGTTGGTATAATTGGAATGGGTAGAATTGGGGAGGAGGTTGCCAGACGGTGCAGCCTTGGCTTTAAGATGGACGTGTCCTACCATAACAGGTCCAGGAAGGAAGGGGCGGAAGAGGAATTTGGAATTTCCTACAAGCCCATGGACCAGCTGCTTGCTGAAAGTGATTTTGTGATTATTCTTACACCCCTTACGGAGGAGACCCACCATCTTATGGGGGAAAGGGAGTTCTCCCTTATGAAGAAAAATGCAATCCTGATAAACGCATCAAGGGGACCGGTTGTGGATGAAAAGGCCCTGATCAAGGCACTTCAGGAAGAAAGGATTGCTGGGGCTGGACTTGATGTATATGAGAAGGAGCCCATGGATGGGGACAATCCCCTCCTTAAGATGGACAATGTGGTTCTTTCGCCACATATTGCCGCAGGCACCCAGAGGACCTATGACGATTTGGCCTGGAACGCTGCCAGGTGCATGGTAAGGATTCTTGAGGGAGAAGAGCCGGTGAATGTTATTCCGGAAATGAGAGGATAATTCATAATGGAATGATTTAGGTAAGAGGTAAGAGGTAAGAAAGAACAGTGAACAACTAACAACTAACAATGAACAATGAAAAGATATAGTGAGAGTAAGAGTTAAGAACCAATAGTTAAGAATTAAGAAAATGAGCAAATAGATAGGGACCAGGACTCTTCGCCTTGCTCAGAGTGACAATGACGTTGTCATCCTGAGGCTTGCCGAAGGATCTTGGACCCCTGAGAGCGACTCCAGTAAATTGTGCACTGTGAATTGAGAATTGTGAATTAAAAAATCCCTGACATTTAAAATGTCAGGGATTTTTACTACTCCGCTTTTGGCTCTGCCTTCTTGATGCTGAAGCCTGTGAATCCATAGATGATTGCTACTATCGGATTGATCAGGTTCAGGAATGCGAATGGCGCATATGCAAGAGGTGATACCAGAAGTACACTCTGCATGTAGGCTCCACAGGTATTCCATGGTATAAGTGATGAGGTAAGAGTACCTCCATCCTCCAAGGTTCTTGAAAGAAGTCT
>CALGAG010000128.1 GCA_937951995.1 uncultured Bacillota bacterium | reverse complement strand
ATTTGGAGAACCGGTCCTGTGTCCTTGTAACCCACGACCTTGAGGAGGCCATCCGCCTTGGGGACAGGATTATTGTCCTAAGCGACAAGCCAAGCAGGGTCAAGAGGGTTATTCAAAACATCTACCTTCTTGAGCCAAATGAAGAGAATAGGGTCAAGATGAGAAAGCAGATAGGCGATACCTTAATGGAGATTTCCCTGTCTTCATTCTAAACTTCTCAATGAAGTAGCTGGTGCTGCCAAAGCCACAGCTATATGCAATATCAGCTACAGTCCGGTCTGTACTAATCAGCAGTGAGGCTGCCCTTGAGATCCTGTAGTTTATGATGTAATCAAATACTGTGCAGTTCATCTGCTTCTTGAACTTTCTACTAAAGGAACTCTTGGAAAGATTGACCTCCTCTGAAAGGTCACCAAGCCCTATCTTTGTCATATAGTTCTTATGGATATAGTCCATGGCCTTCTTAAGGTCTTCGTTGTCCAAAATTTTTTCGCTATCTGACGGATATTTTTCGAAATGATTTTCCATAAGGTCGGCCCATACCTCTAAAAGTAGTATATGCAGCCTTATCTCATATCCTATCCCCTGCTTGAGATAGGAGTCATAGGCTGTTTCAAGATTTTTCAGTATCCTTTTCTGCCAATCCACTGATGTCTTCAGCACACAATGCTGAATGGCCTTATTTTCTGTGTATGGCTGTACATATCTGGTATTGATGATGCTACCCGTAAAACTTGAGATGAGGTTTTCGTGAAAGTCAAAGCAAATGTATTCTCCATTACGGCTTTCCGTGTTCTCTGCCCTGTGTAACTGTCCCTTGTTGATAAAGATTCCCTCTCCCTTGGACAGGAATATCGAGTCCCCGTTTACCTTAAAGTGGACAGTTCCCTCCCTGACTATGCAAAACTGTAGTTCCTGATGCCAGTGCCAGTCAATGAATCCAAGTATGTTGCTGTTGATTCTTGTGGTGTATATAGCCAATGGAAATTCAAATGTCCCATGCTGTGTGGATTCCATCCTGTTATCCTCTATGCGGATGTCATAGGTTTGCATCTTTTCTCCCCCTTATTTATGGTTTTTGATAATATTACGATATTTTTATACCATATTCTTGTATAATTGGTGCAATCTTGTCAATATAATTATACATAAGGAGGATGATGAGATGCAAGAGATAAGGATGATTTTCAATGAACCTACAGATTGCTTGAATGATGTTACACTACCCGAGGACTTCGAAGGTGCCTACATGTTTCACAGGTCCATGGAGGAATACCAAAGTACACCCCTTCACAAACTGAAATCCCTTGCCAGGGACCTGAAAGTAAAAGGTATCTATGTCAAGGATGAGTCCCATAGATTTGGGCTCAATGCCTTCAAGGGTATTGGAGTTAGCTATGCTTTAAATGAGATTATCAAGGGAAATCCAAGCAGGTCCTACACCTTTGTTTCCTGCACAGATGGTAATCACGGCAATGCCCTTGCCTGGAGAGCCAATATGCTTGGCCACAAGTCTATAATCTTCATGCCAAAAGGCAGCGAGGAAAGAAGGGTCAGGGCAATCCAGAAACACAATGCAAGGGTTGATGTGACGGACATGAACTACGACGACACTGTTAGGTATGCTCAAAAATACGCCAAAGAAAACAACCACCCCTTTGTACAGGATACCGCATTGCCAGGATACACAGAGATACCAAACAATATTGTACTGGGGTATTCAACCATGGTCCAGGAAGCCCTGGAGCAGATGAGTGTAAAACCAACCCATGTTTTTCTTCAGGCAGGTGTGGGATCAATGGCAGGTGGTGTGTTGTGGTATCTTCACAACACTTATGGAGATGATCTTCCTATGGTGGGGATTATTGAGGCAAGCACCGTTGCCTGTATATATGAATCTGTAAAACAGGGTAGAATGGTTAGCATAGGAGGTGAGCCATACACTGCAATGGCAGGACTTAATTGCGGTGAGCCAAGCATAACAACCTTTCCCCTCATAAAGGCCAAGTCCTGTGCATTTATAACCTGCAGGGACGAAATCACCTTTAAGGGCATGAACAGGGCAAAAAATCCTGCTGGAGATGACCCCTCCTTTAGCTCTGGAGAGTCAGGTGCGGTTGGACTTGGTTTTGTTGAGGAGGTTATTACTAATCCTGAGTATGGTGATTACAGGAAAGAATTAAAAATTGATGAGGAGTCAGTAATACTTTTATTCAATACGGAAGGAGTAATCAAGGATGAATAGTGAAAAACAACTGATTGAATTTGTTCAAAGGTCTGTTCAGACCAGAAGCTACACTGATGAGGAGGGTGAGTACGCCAAACTTGTTAAGGATGAGATGGAGAGGCTTGGTTATGATGAGGTCTTTATAGACTCCACGGGAAATGTTGTTGGAAGGATTGGTGACGGACCAAAGATCATCCACTTTGACAGCCATATGGATACGGTCCAGGTTAACGATCCTGAGGAATGGGAGCATCCTCCCTTCTCAGGAGAAGTAAATGATGGTTATCTCTGGGGGCGAGGCAGCGTGGATATGAAGTCAGCCCTTGGAGCCAGTGTCTATGCTGCTGCAAGGGCAAGGGACCTGGGCTATCTTGAAGGCAAGACCGTTTATGTGACAGGAACTGTTTGTGAGGAGTTCTGTGACGGAGAGAACCTTAAGCACCTCTATGAGGAGCTTTCCCTTAAGCCTGACTACTGTGTAATCTGTGAGCCAAGCGACAATGTCATCACCCTGGGCCACAAGGGAAAGGCCCAAATCAGGATCAGGA
>CALGAG010000127.1 GCA_937951995.1 uncultured Bacillota bacterium | reverse complement strand
CTTTAATATGCATATGTAAGAAACCGTTTGGAAGTGGTATAATAAACACAAATAAAGAAGAGGAGTGATATCATGGGTTTTCTTGTAGCAGGCGGTATAATACTATTAATTGGTGTCTATGTTTTTAGCACCTACAATGGATTCATAAAGATTAGAAATGCTGTAGAGGAGGCATTCTCTACAATGGATGTCTATCTTAAAAAGCGTTATGACCTTATCCCTAACCTTGTTGAAACTGTAAAGGGATATGCGAAGCACGAGCAGGAGACATTCCAGAAGATTGTTGAAGCCAGGGCACAGGCAATGAATGCAACCACAATCGAAGAAAAGCAGGCCTCTGAGAATGTGCTTACAGGTACTCTAAAATCACTGTTTGCCCTTAGTGAGAACTATCCTGAGCTAAAGGCGGATAGTCAATTTCTTGATCTTCAAAGGCAGCTGCAAAAGGTCGAGGAGGATATTGCACAATCCAGAAAGTACTACAATGCTGTTGTAAAGACAATGAACACCAAGGTGGAGTCCTTCCCATCCAACATAGTAGCCATGCTGTTTGGATTCAAGAGGGCAACCTACTTCACTGCAGATGAAACGGAGAGAGAAAATGTTCAGGTTCAGTTTTAACAGACAATTACCACTTCTGCTATTGGCTATAGTTACTCTATTCCTGTTCCCACATCAGGTGGAAGCCTCTGGTTACGACCTGGAAATCTCAGAGCTTGATATAAGTATGGATATCATGGAGGATAATTCCTACAGAATCGTTGAAAAAATCACTGTCCAGTTCAACCGGTCTGACATGCATGGGATTTTTAGGGATATACCCGCAAGAACCTACTTTGGCAAGCCAGTTAAGATTCAGGATGTGGATGTTGTTGGACACCAGTTTCAATCCTCCAGAGAAGGCGACTACCTATCCCTTAGGATAGGTGATCCAAATGAATACTCAAACCCCATAGAGTACTATACCATCAATTATGTCTACAATATAGGCGATGACCTTAATGATGAAATGGACGAGCTGTATTTTAATCTGGTTGGTGACCAGTGGGAAATTCCAATCCACAGAACCTTATTTACCATTAACATGCCAAAGGATTTCAATCCAGATGATATTAATTTCACTGCAGGATATACCGGCTCCACTTTTAGACCACAGGTGGAGTACACTGTTAACGGTACAAGGATAAGTGGAGAATACAGGGAGACCATATCTCCAGGACAGGCGCTTACCATAGCCCTTCCCCTTGATGAGGGCTACTATAGCCAGGTCCAGCCTGATGGAGATGGCATAAGAACCTTCACAAAATCCTATATTGCCTTGTTCCCATTACTGTTATTTGGAGCATTTGGTCTGCTGTTTAAGTATGGTAGGGACGACCCTATTTATCCTACGGTTGAATTCTACCCGCCTGAGGGCCTGACCCCAGCTGAGATAGGCTATATCTATGACAATCGTATAGACCCCTATGACCTGACCTCCATGCTGATCTACTGGGCAGACAAGGGTTATTTGAGGATTATTGAAGAAGAGGAAGAGGAGGGTCTGATTTTCAAGAAAAAGAAGACCACTCTCAAGTTGGAGAAGCTGAAAGCTCTTCCCGCAGGTACCAAGAGATTTGAAAGCGTCTACTTCAATGACCTTTTTAACACATATGCCATTGACAATGTGGTGGACATTGACCAACTCAAGGAAAGCTTTTATATAACCCTCGGAGCTGTGAAAAGCGATCTTATGAACTCATTTGACAATAGGAGGTTCCTGTCCAGATCAGGCTTTTTTGCATCCCTGGGAATGTCATTCATAGGAATGGTTGCCTTTGTGCTGGTATTTCTTGGTATATTCAATGAAATGAATCCTTACAGTCCAGGTCTTGTGACTATTTTCGCAGTAATTGGAGGTATCGTTTTGGCAGCCTTCCTATCAGGATCAGCTTACCTCTTTGCCAGTGTGAAGACAAAGCTTCCCTATGAAAGGTTCAAGACCATCATGACTGGAATATTCACAGCTCTTGTACCCCTGGCAATATCAATTCTGATCCTGTACATCACCGAGGCGGGCACCATATATCTAATTGGCTTTGCAATCGGTGTGGTTGTAATTTACCTCTCACCCCTGGCCCACAGAAGAACAGCCCAGGGAATCAAGTGGATGCAGCACCTTTTGGGTCTTAAGAACTTCATTGAAAAGGCTGAAAGGGATAGGATAAGGCAGCTTGTTGATGATGATCCTGAATATTTCTACCATATCCTACCCTATGCCATGGTACTTGGTGTAACTGACCAATGGGCGAAGAATTTTGAAGGGATTGCAATGAGCAATCCGGATTGGTACCAGACCAACTCAAGCAGGGCCTTTCACGCCCCCTATTTCGTCAGCAGAATGGATGCAAATACAAGAGCCGTTGGAAAAACCATGGCCTCCAGTCCAGCCAAATCAGGCGGTGGCAGCTTTGGTGGCGGAAGCTCCGGAGGAGGGTCCGGCGGTGGCGGTGGCGGCGGCTGGTAATAAGACATATCTAAAGCCTCTGGAATGATCCAGAGGCTTTTTACTGTCCTATTTTATCTCTTCATAGTTATCCATGTTGAATGCCCTGATTTGGTCATCCATAACATAGTAAAGGATGTCACCGATATAGACCGGTCTCTTAACATTTTGTCCATAAATACCTTCATTTGATATTTCTGCGACCAGCTGTAGGTCTCCTGCTTTACTTGCCTTTACTACCACCAAGCCGTTGAAGGCTTCCCTGGCAAGCTTTCCAGAATATGTGTTAAGTGTGGCATCAAATGCTATCAGTTCTTCCTCAGGCTTAAGCATCAAGGCCTTGTGATTATGGAGAACCTCCGCATAGCTTCCGGTATCTCCCAGAGTAAGATTCTTGATTTCTCGTGGTTTACCTGAATCTGAAACATCAAACAATGAAAGCTTGATGCCTTGCTGTATTCCTGTTTCTTCATCCACATCCTGTCCTATTCCTAGCAGAATGTCTTGACTGATAGGGTGGAGATAGTTTGAGAAACCAGGGACTTTAAGCTCTCCAGTAACCTTGGGATTCTCTGGATCTGAAAGGTCCAGCACAAAAAGCGGATCAACCTGTCTAAATGTTACGACGTATCCAATATCCCCCATAAATCTTGCCGAAAAGATCCTTTCACCAGGTGCAAGGTTCTCAATGGAACCGATCTGGTCCATGTTCCTATCAAGTATATAAACTGAATTTAGACTATCTCCCCTCCATTCTGTTGTTGCCACCCTTAGATTTCCATCATACTCATCCATTGAAAACTGGTTCAGCAAGCTCCCTTGAACCATTCCTCCACCTGAATAGGCAATCCTTGTTCCATCAACTGTGAATCTTGCAATGTTTGTAACTGTACCCCAGAAGGAGTTGTAGTCATTTCCCGACACATAGAGTGCGTTTTCACTCATATAAACCTCACTTCCACTACCCAGGTAAGCTTCAACATTGGCCGATTCCTTCTCATCCATTATATCCACTGCCGCCACAAGAAGGTAATTGGACATTCTTCTTCCTGGATGGTAGAGTATGCTGTCAACAGGTATCTCCCTGTATTCAGTGCCAATTGTGGAGTCCCTGAAAAGCGGTATTGGCTTGTCTGGGTATGGTCCGTAATAGGACAGATATTTATTCACTACAAGGTATACGTGTTCATCCTTCTTTCTGCTGGAAAGAAGTCCTCCCTCAAGCTCAAGCTCCTTGACCAGGTTCATTTTACCCTCTTGATCAATTTCATACACTCCAAGATAGACATACTCCTCACCATAAAATGGCATGATGGAGTCTACCATGACATCCTCCATTGGCATTGGTTCAGGCATGGGTCTGATCCAGTTTCCCATTGCACCCTTTCTCCCCAGTACAACAAGCTTGCCTTCATCCAAATATAACTCGGTGAACTCAATGTATTCTCCTGTCTCCTTGTCCAGCATAACCTCCATGGAATCAGTCAATACTGGGCGCCCATCATTTGCCCTGTATATTTTTACTGAGTCCCTGGTTGCAACATAAATATAGGTTCCATCAGTCTTGACGATGTCAGCTTCATTTATACCTTCAACCTGCTCGTTTGTATTTGAGAAATCTTTGGAGTCATCCCGTGCACCTGCACTTCCATCCATTGCAGGCGCCTGGTTTTCCATTACAGGCTCCCTCACCGCCTCTTCCATAGGAGCTTCTTCCATGCTATCAATCAGTGCCAGAAGCTCTTCTCTACTTCCAACCTTCAATGCCTGACCAATCTTGTTCTTTACTTCAAGAACCAACTCATCATTTAATTCATCCTGGCCCTTTCCAATAAAGATAACTCTGTCGTCATAGGCAACATCCATTTCAAGAATATTTTCTGCAATAATCCTCAGTGGAACCATGGTTCTGTCCTGTATTATCAGTGTTTCTGTGTCGAATTCAACCCTCGTGGCAGCTTCCTCACCCCCTAAGACATCGTAGTAGTTTTTGTCAATCGGGAACAGGTACTGCACACCCTCAAACATTATTGAAGCCTCTCTCTTAACCGGGTCAAAATCAACCTCAGCGCCGAAGTGCTCGCTGATGGCCCTTAAAGGCACCAGTGTCCTATCATTGTGAATAACAGGTACCACTCCTGGATTCTCTGAATCAAGGGTAATCATGTCACTTCCTGATAGGATCAATGGACTTCCCAGATGGAGGGAAATATCATTTCCCCGGGCTTCAACTCCGAAGGAAAGTGAACCTCCAATGGTCATGACCATGATCAATAAAGCACTAACAAACTTCCTCATTACAATTTACCTCCCTTTGGTCCGATTGTACTTCCTATTGGATATTATACCCATGTATCACTGTGAAGTGTTTACTATTTGGTTACGATTGTATTACTTATAGGTGTGCTGCTTTAAACTCTGTAAAAGGTTTCCCTTTGCATGTGTACATGATTTGTTTTTAGGTATAAATATCATGAAGACACTTGTTGGGAGGAAATCATGGATAATTCTAAAGCATTAGCTGTTCTGGCGAATTTAAGGAAGGCAATAAAGGGTAAGGACGATGTACTTGAAATAGTTGTGATGGCCCTTCTGGCTCAAGGCCACCTGCTCATAGAAGATGTACCTGGTGTAGGAAAAACCACCCTGGTGAAGGCCTTGGCCAAGAGCATGAATCTTGAATATAGAAGGATTCAATTCACTCCAGACCTTATGCCCTCGGATATAATCGGCGTTAATATTTTTCAGAAGGAAACTTCATCCTTTGTGTTTAGGAAGGGCCCGATTTTCACACAGATACTTCTGGCGGATGAGATAAACAGGACCTCACCAAAGACACAATCCAGCCTGTTGCAGGCTATGGAGGAGGGTGAGGTATCCACAGAGGATAGGGATTATGTTTTGAGAAAGCCCTTTATGGTCCTGGCTACCCAAAACCCTCTGGAATACCAGGGAACCTTCCCTCTTCCCGAAGCACAACTTGATAGGTTTCTTATGCGGATTTCCCTTGGTTATCCCTCCAAGGAGGACGAAATTGAAATCCTTCATAACTATCAAGGAATCAGGAATCTCGTGGATGTAAGTCCAGTGGTTACTGGAGAGGAAATATTGGATATGCAGGAAAGTGTAGCCTCTCTTAAGGTCCATGATGATATCCTATCCTATATCGTAAGGATTTCAGAGGTGAGCAGGTCTTATGAAGACCTGAGACTGGGAGCAAGTCCACGGGCATCCATAGATCTGTTGAAGGCTTCAAAGGCTTGTGCATTTATCAAGGGCAGGGACTATGTCATTCCCGATGATGTAAAGGAAGTGGCGATTCCTGTTCTTGGCCACCGTATGATATTATCATCCCAGGCTAGAATCGAAAGAAAAAGTATAGAATCAATACTGAAGGGAGTTTTAAAGCGGGTGACAGTTCCGGTGTTAAGCCATGAATAGAAATTTCATAACAGCCCTTATACTCTTAATGTCATCACTTGTATTCGTTCTCTTGGTAGGAGGAAAAATCCCCTACCTGATTTTTCATGCCCTCCTACTCTATCTGATATTGCCCCTAATACACAGCGGCCTGGGACTCCTACTCCTATCAGGCTCTGTTGGTGTCCCCTCAGGTGAATTCTATGCAGGAGACATTATTGGCATTAGATACCTGGTAAAAAACAATTCCTATCTTCTTTTCCCATTTCTGGTCTTCACACCGGATCTTTCATATGCAGTTGGTGGCAAAAAAGCTGAAAATCTGACCTTCTATTTGAAAAGTCGGAATACTTTCGCCAAGACTGAAATGACCACCCTCAGAAGAAGGGGCTCCTATGAAGTAGGTGGTTTTCATCTGGCTATAAATGATGTTTTTAGCTTGTATAGCCTCAAGAAGCATTTTAAATCGGATATATCAATCCTAATACTGCCTGAAATCACAAAAATAAGCTCCTTTGAGATTCCTGCAGGGATTCAATCAGGAGAACTGCTTGTGTCCCAAAGTGCCTACAGGGACAAAAGTCGTGTATCTGCACTAAGGGAGTACCGAGAGGGAGATTCCACCAGGTCCATTCACTGGAAGGCAAGTTCAAGAAGCGAGGTCCCTATTATAAAGGAATTTGAAGCCCGTAGCGACACATATGTTGAAATATTAATGGATAGCTTATCCTCAAATTATAAAGGGGATATTGACCGGAGGATGGAAGACAAGGCGGTTGAGACGGTTGTAAGCATAGTCAACTATTGTCTGTCTCGTAACATAACTATAGCGGTTAATTATGAAAATGACAGGAAGCATTACCGATTGGAAGGGAGAGACTATAATGACCTCAAACCATATCTCGAAAACCTGGCCAGATATTCGGCAACCGGCAGTCTCCCCCTTGGCCAATTGATACTTGATCAGTCCCTCAAGATACAAAAAGGATCCTGTACCATCCTGGTTACTCCTTCATTGGATCCTGAAAATGGTTCAACGGTTATGGATCTTGCATATAGAGGCATGAATCCCATTGTAGTGGTGGTTTCTGATAAACACAATAGGTCTGGGTCTGTGGATGGATACCTGGTTGGCAAGCTTCGCGAGGATAATATCCCTGTGTACCGGCTTGACTACAATCAAAGCATCAGTGATGTCCTGGAGGTGTCCCATGATTGGCAATGATTCGAAGCTCAATAGATTTACAATTAATCTGTCCTATTTAACCATGGTTTTTTCCCTTGCCAGGATGTTTTCTGTTGGCATGAGCCTAAACAAAGGTATCTGGCTTGAACTTGCAATAGTGTTTCTAATTGCTGCAATTGTAAGGTACCTCGTAATTAAGCCACTGTATATGTTCATCCTGTTGACAGTATCACTTGTTGGTTCAATTATACTGGACAGTGTCTGGTCGGGATTCTATCCTGCTATAAGAGACTTGACCTTCGACCTGATAAATAATGTAATCAACAATCTTTCCGGCGTTGAAAACATCAGTCCGGACAATCGGCTTCCACTGTGGATGATACTTGTCTCAGTTACTTCCATCTACACATCATTGGTGGTTTTCAGGGGGAGAAAAAGACTTCTTCTACCCCTGCTTTACATGCCCATATTCTTCATTTACTGGTATAGTTTCTACGACACTGCATTTATCCTTATGGTCTTTTTTATTTTCTCATACCTACTGGTAGTGGGTTATGAATCCCTGGTTAAATTAGATTCCGTCAAAACCATCAAAGGTGAAGGCGTATTTTCAAGTATGTATCCGTCCTGGATGCATGTAGTCATAATCTACAGTATGTTAATCGCACTCCTTTCATCCACCTTACCTGGAACATCAGACTATATAAGATGGGCATGGCTGAATGACAAGGTAAACTCGGCATTCCCCATCGTACAGGAATTGCGTTCAGGAGAAGGTGCCAGAAGGGTTTCTGGTGATGCCCTAGCTTTTGACTTTTCTACAACAGGATTTCAGGATGACTCCTCCCTTCTGGGTGGCCCGGTTGAGATTGACGATACTCTAGTTATGAGTATCCGTGGCGACAGGGTAAATTACCTTCGTGGCAATGTCAGGCACACATATACTGGGACAGGTTGGATGGAAGACCCTGGGTTTTTTGAACTGGTACAGGAGGGGTCTGATTTTTCAGGTCTGTCAGATGAGGAAAAAGCACTTTACTATAGGGAGGCTGGTTTCTCAATCACAAATATTAGATTATCCTCAACAACTGTATTTAGTCCACTCCAACCCTACTCATTCACTTTCGAAGACAGTTTGGGATTGCTTGTAAATGGTGACTTCTCACTTTCTTATTCAGACGGAGTCTATGCAGGCCAAACCTATTTCGTCAGGGCCTACATCCCACGTGCCTATGGAATCCAGGTTGAAAGGGGAAGGGATAAAAGCCTAGATGACCTAATGAATCCCAACCCTTATTTAGACCTTCCCGACACAATATCAGACAGGACTATCCAACTTGCAAATGCAATTACAGATGGGCTGGATTCAGGTATTGATAAGGCGCTTGCAATGGAAAGCTACCTAAGGGAGTCATATGAATATAATCTGGATGTACCCCATGTCCCTGAAAACACTGACTTTGTTGACTATTTCCTCTTCCAGGAGAAGGAGGGCTATTGCACTTATTTTGCGACTTCCCTGGCTGTTCTATTGAGAATTGAAGGTATTCCAACCAGGTATGTGGAAGGTTTTACTATTGGTCCGGAAACCGATGAGGGTATACAAGAGGTCAGAAACAGCAACGCCCACGCATGGGTAGAGGCCTATATAGAGCCGGTTGGGTGGATTACACTGGAAGCAACACCTGCCTACAACCCTCCTGCCAGGCTCTTGGATTATAATCCCCAGCTTGTTGAAGATGTTGAATCTGACCAAGTTGATGGCAGAAGTAGAGATCCTGAGTCTGCTGATGGAAGAGGGGAAGATTCAGATGATGTAACTGGGGATACACCTGGTACACAGGGTGCAGACAAGGAGAATCCCTCCTGGACATCCTCATCATTTGCATTATTTACTCTGCTTGTGATAACGTTAGTGGTGATGGGTAGATTCTTAAGGGGAATATACCATGTTAGGAAAGATAAGCAGTCCTACCAAGGCCTTGACAACAGGGGCAAGGTCCTATACCTTTATCATGAGATGACCAAGCATGTTGAAAGGTTGGGATATGGGAGCAATCCAGGAGAAACTCATTTTGAATATTCCAATAGGATTTCCCACAAGTTTCACGACTTTGGTAAATTTGGTTTTAAGCAGGCAACCCAGTTGTTTGTAAAGTCCAAGTATGGAGATTATATTCCCAGCCTGGATGAGATAAGCATCATGGAGGACTACCTTAAAAAGCTTGACCTTAAGCTTAAGAGGCATTTTGGTTCAATACCCTACCATTTAAGAAAAGCCGTCAAACTTTTCAATTATAAAGGTATTTATGAAAGGAAGTGACATTTTGACAGAAATGAACTTCGACCCAAGAAAATATTTTACTGAGGCTGAGTTGATAAGCCTTACACAAGACCTGGTCAGGATACCCAGCCATAAGGATACTCCTGGATTTGAAAGAAACATTGCAGAGTTTATACACAATTATCTTCTTGATAATGGGATTCATTCGGAGCTTCACCCTGTTGTGGACGGAAGACCCAATGTAGTAGCTACAATTAAAGGAAAGGGGGATGGGAAATCACTAATGTTCAATGGACACACGGATACGGTCTTGCCTTACAATATGACCATTGATCCCTTTGCAGCAACCCTTTCTGATGGGTAAATCTATGGAAGGGGATCTGTGGACATGAAGGGTGCCCTTGCATCCTTTATGGTATCCATGGTTGCAATGAAAAGAAGTGGCTATGTTCCAAGAGGTGATGTCATCTTCACTGCAGTCATCGGCGAAGAGGGTAAAAGTGAAGGAACTGAATATATAGTAAAATCAGATATCACAGCTGATGGTGCAATTGTGGGTGAGCCCTCAGACTACGAGTATGCCATAGGCTACAGGGGTTTGGAGTGGTTTGATGTAACCTTCTACGGAAAGGCCTCACACAGTGGGAGACCTGAATTTGGAGTCAATGCGATTGAACATGCAATGACCTTTATCAGCAGGGTCAAGGAAGACCTTTATCCTGTCCTGAGGGAAAAATACGACGAGTACATGGGTAGCTCGGTGATGAACTTTGGAACAATTACTGGAGGAACCGAGCAAAGCACCGTGGCAGACAAATGTATCCTTAGGATTGACAGAAGGTATATCCCTGGTGAAGACAAGGACTCAGTAATGGCAGAGTACCAGGAAATAATTGATAAGCTCAAGGAAGAGGACCCCAAATTCAATGCCAAGATAGAAGTGACTCCTGAGAGTCTTCTTGAGCTATACCATCCCCCACTGATTACATCCTTCAATGAGGCCATCGTTACATCAGTAAGGGAGGGTATCAAGGACGTAATGGGCTATGAGCCCAATATCACAAGGGGTATAGGATGGTCCGATGCAGCATTATTAAAGACCTATGCCAATATACCAACTGTAGTGTTTGGTCCCGGCGATCTTTCCCTGGCCCATACGGAAGAGGAGCATATAAAGATCGAAGACCTTGTTAATGCAGTGGATATCTACTCCAGAATAACTCAAAACTTCACCTCCCTACCCAAGGAAGATGAAGTTCAGTAAAAAGAAATCGATCAGCTTGTACAAGCTGGTCGATTTCTTTTTATAAGGTCATTTATTTAAATGTTTTCCACAAACTGCACCTTAAATCCATCTGGATCCTTTACATAGAGAAATCTTATATTTGGGTTTGGTTGGAATGGGCCACTATGTACCTCTATCCCCTTTCTTTTCAAAACATCCCTCATCTCATCAAGAGACTCGACCTCAAAGCCCATGGATATGCCCTCACCCAGACAATCCGGCCTAATGTCGGTATCGCAAATCAGCTCAATCTTTGTTTCTCCCTCTCCTAAAAAACAGATTTCCGTATCCGGTCCTGCATTGAACCTCCTGTCCACCTTCAGTCCCACGATTTCAGAGTAAAATTCAATGGATTTGTCCATATCGTTGACAGTCAATGTAGTCCAGCAAAATTTCATTGCACATC
>CALGAG010000126.1 GCA_937951995.1 uncultured Bacillota bacterium | reverse complement strand
AGAGGTAGTAACAGATTTGTTCACAGGATAATACCCTCCCAGGAAAGTCTTGGAATATGTTTGGACAATAAGGTTGGTCTCAATAACATTGTTGCACTGCTTGGTCCCTTTTCAAGGGAATTGAACAGGGAACTGTTCAAGGAGTATGAAGTCGATTATGTTGTGATGAAGGATAGCGGAATAAGAGGCGGGACAAGGGAGAAGGGCCTTGCCTGCAGGGACCTTGGTATTGTCCCTCTGGTTATTGGCAGGCAGGAGAAGGAAGGCTACACAGACCTGGTGAAGATGAAGTTGGAAACAATTGGATATTACAAGGAGTGAACAAGCTGTGGAAAACTCGTACAGATTCTATAGAAACACGGATTGTCAGTACTTTCCATGCCACAAGGTACAGGATGAGAAGGAGTTCAATTGCATGTTCTGCTACTGTCCCCTGTATCTGATGGAGGATTGTGGAGGTAAATTCAAGGATGTGAATGGCATAAAGGATTGCACTAATTGCATTATTCCCCATAGGCCAAAGGGATATGATTACATAAATATGAAAATAATGGAGAATAATAGTCAGGGAAGGGCCAAATAATTATAAGGGGTGGAAGGATGAAACTATTAAGTGAAACGTTAGAGAAAATAAGACCTGCAGACAGGGAAACCATGGAAAGGACAAGGGAGAAATGGGATGGCCTTGTGAAACCCATAGGAAGCCTGGGACTGATGGAGGAAATGACCATCAAACTTTCGGGAATGACGGGAAAGATAGAAAACAAACTGGATAGGAAGGTTATAGCCGTTATGTGCAGTGACAACGGAGTCCTGGAAGAGGGCGTAAGTGCAGCTCCCCAGGTGTTCACCCAGCTACTTGCAGAGAGCATGGTAAAGGGGATAACAGGAGTTGCAACAATGGCAAAATTTGTTGGAGCAGACATTATAACAGTGGATATGGGAATGAATGGCGACATAGGCATACCGGGAGTAATCGACCGTAAGATCGCCAAGGGGACAAAAAACCTGGCTGTTGAACCTGCCATGACCTATGAAGAGGCTGTTAGGTCAATAGAAACTGGGTTAGAGGTTGGAGACAAGCTGTTTAGTGAGGGCTATGACATCCTGGGGACAGGAGAGCTTGGGATGGGAAACACCACCACATCTGCAGCCATGCTTAGTGTTTTGGGAGGCCTTGATGTTGCAGTCACCTGCGGAAAAGGGGCAGGTTTGACCGAGGACCAGTATCTCCATAAGATGAATGTCATAAAGAGGGGAATCAAGGTCAACAAACCAGATAAAAATGATCCAATTGATGTTCTTGCAAAGGTTGGAGGTTTTGATATCGGAGGAATGTGCGGACTCTTCCTTTCGGCTGCAAAAAACAGAAAGCC
>CALGAG010000125.1 GCA_937951995.1 uncultured Bacillota bacterium | reverse complement strand
GAGTACATGCAATCAGAGGAGATAGACTCATTTGGCATATTCAGATGGGAAGATGAGGGCAGTGGACCCTTACAGCTGAAGAACTGCCTTAAGAAGATTCAATGGGATGAATATGGAAAAAGGATCCTAGGAGGCTTCTCGGCAGGCTGCAATGTCATACTTAGAGCCATATTGGAAGAGGATATTGGTTGTTCTGCGATAATCCTCCAGTCACCCTGGATCCCTATGATCGAAAACCAATTGGTCACCTTGGTTGAAATATTAAAGGAAAAAAACATCAAGGTAATAATAATCTGCGGTGCAAAGGATACTGATTGTCTGGAGCCCAGCAAAACCCTTGCAAGTGCCTTGATAAACAGTGGAACCGCAGTAAAGTCAATTTGGGTCAATGAACTGGGGCATGAGTTCCCTGAGGATTTCAAAGAAATCGTGGGTGATTTCCTAGAGGACATAAACATTTTCGGAGGAGACAGATGAATAGATTAACCCTAAAGGAAGAAAACTTTGAAATTAGGCTACTTGGAGCTAGAAATGAGGCAGAGTTGCAGGACCTGTGCGAAAGGTGCCATGAGTTTGCCCTTCTCACAGAAGGTCAGATGCCAGGACCTAAAGCTGGATTTGACATTCTGAATGACCTTCCTCCTGGTAAGGAAGTGGAGGACAAGAGGGTTTTTGGAGTCTATGACAAGGAGCAGATTGTAGGTGTCGTGGAAATGATAAAGGACTACAAGACAGCAGGTGAGTGGATAATCGGGCTGCTGTTGATAGACCCCAGTAGAAGGGGAATGAATCTTGGTGGTGCAATCCACGATTACATTAAGGATTATGTATCACTTAATGGAGGATACTTGCTAAGGATTGGGGTCATAGAGGAAAATGCAAGAGGAATGAACTTCTGGAAGAGGCTGGGATATAGGGAAATTGAGAGAAAACAACAGACCTTTGGGAAAAAGGATCATACAGTGATTGTAATGAATCTTGAAATATAAGAGTATAAAAGTGTCCAAGGGGTCAGTCCCCTTGGGCACATTTTTACTTAAGCTCAAGAAAGACCTTCATCATTTCAGGATGATAATCCTGGAAGGTTGGATACTTGTCCCTGTTTTCAGTATAGTGGGAAACTGACTCAACTACCTGGTCAATATATTCAAAGCCCCGTTCACGGTCCCTGGCAAGAGCGTTCTTATATTCTGTTTCACCTAGAATATCCCTCAGCATTATCGCCGTGTTGGCCCTTACAATATGCTCATTTACGGTAATCTCCCAGTTTGAGTAGGCCTGGTTTGACATTACCTGCTCAATGGGTTCATACAAATCTTTTGTTTCATCCAAAATATCGCCCTGCTGGGCTGTCAGTGGATTGACATAGGTGTGGGAGATCTCATGAACCAGGACATTTATGAAAATCTCTTCGTCATCATAGACTCCCAGGGTTGGAAGTACCTCAAGGGATCCTGTCTTAAGGTCGATGGATACTCCGTAGGCGTTCTTTGCATGGGGAGTGACGGTGATGATTGAGTTCTGTATGGGTTTTCCATAGAAGCCTTCAACAACCTCCTCCACATTATGGGAGGTCAGCATATAATGACCCCTATCCATCATCCTTATGTATTCCTCCTTGTTCTCCATAAAATATGAATCAAAGTCACTGTCCATTCTGAAGGCCTTAAGGTAGGCCATTAGCTTCTCCATATTCTCAAGTCCTCCGGACCTTTTCATAGTAAAGTCATTGATCTCTATATCATCCCTCAACCTGAAATCCTCATTGAAATGATATATTGAGGAAGGGATTGCATCATAGGTGTAGCCCCTTGTCATCATGGAGGAAAGCATCCTCACAAACTCGTGGTCCCCAAATTCCTTGAACCTTTCCTTACCAGCCTCAACATAGGGAGTGTTGCCCTGGTAATTGGTGAAGTCATTGCTCCTGCCAGTCATCTCAACAGCCAGGTATGTGGCCTCAATCATTGGACTTACCCTTAACTTTATCCCTGATTCGGGATTGTAGTAGATGGATTTTTCAGGCTCATAACCTTCAAAGCGAGGGTCATCAAGACTAAGGTCCGGAAATGAGCTTGGTGAGGTGCAACCGGATAAAAGAAATAGAATAGCCATAATCAAGACAAGAAACCTTTTCATTACATTACCTCCAATAGTTTGACAACATAATAACATAATAATACAAACATGTTGATAATTCAACAAATATTCGGAATTTGGTTGGTTGGCAACTAAGTTTAGGTTATAATGGAGTAAATTACAATGGATTTGGATTATACCATTGCTTTTGTAGCAAAATAGTAATAAAGCAGACTATTGCAAGGAGTGGACGTGTTTATGGAAAGATACAAAGACTTTAGGGAAGCCCAGCTAATCCTTAACTCAAGAATTTTTGATTACTCGGTTGATAAGTTTGGAATGGAAATTCTGAGGTATTGTGCGGATTATATCGATATGATGGGTGATGTGGATGAGCTTATTTATGATGAAATGTATTTGCCGTTTCTTCTGGATTTTCTGATTTATGAACATCTAGTGGACGGTAAAAAGATCTATCAGCTCTTTAGGGACAATAATATGATCAGCCAGTTGGAAGCTGAAATACTTGATAGCTACGACAACTCCTACCTTTCACTGTTCAGGGTAGTAAACAAGTCAGAGAGCAAAAACCTGATCTTCCTCAGGGACCTTCTGGAGGACCGGAAAAACATAAGGTTGACAGATATGCTTTTCAGCAAAACTCTGGAGGGCAACCCTATTTTGTTTACAAGAGTTCTGCCATACGAAGGCATGTATATAACATCGGGGATGTCAGGGATATTCGATGATCTGATATTGATTAGACTGGTTGATAACTTTAAGGGCTTCAGAAGAGACGTAATCAAAGAAAATGGCATTGAAGAAAAGGAAAAGATGGAGAACACGCTTAGAATGATATATTTCCTTAATGCATACAGAGATATTGGTATTGATGTCTACTACGAAGATTAAACGGAATACGGCAATAACAAATTTTCAGGGAAGATAATCATTTCAATGGCATCCACATGGAGAGTTATTTAGAGTTATTCTTGACTTAGTGGCAGGGACAGGATGCGATATAATGGGAATATATGACAAGAATTTCAAGATTCATCAATGACAGGAGGAATGGATCACATGCAGAAGATAGATTTATGAACTCTGGAAAACAAGCTGTGGGACTGTGCAAACATACTTAGGGGAACCCTTAACAGCTCCCAGTACATGGATTACATATTCGGAATGCTATTTCTAAAAAGGATAAATGACCAGTTTGATCTGGAGAGACAGGAGAAGAAGGAGCTTGGTAAGGTTGTAATGGCCCCAGCCCCGGTTTTGGACTACATCGTGGTCCATGAGATGTGTCATATGGTCCACAGAAACCATTCCAGGGACTTTTGGCAGTTGCTAGGGAGAATACTGCCAGATTATGAAAAAAGGAAGGAATGGCTCCGGAACAACGGAATAAGGCTTGAATTATAGATTTTGCTTAGATTTTCAACCCCTATGGTTTTCTGCAATGAACAAAATAGTGCCAGCTGCTTTTACCGGAGAAGAAGTCCTCAACATGCTTGACCTTGATGACTTCAAAGGGGTGGAGCAGCTTTTCTATTTCTTCATACTGGACGAAATAGTGGGGTACTATGCTCCCGTCCTCCTCAGGCTTCATGACTGTGTTTGCATCCAGTTTTTCCAGGTCATCCCTCAGATAATCAGGATGGGACTTTGAAATCAGGGTCAGGTAGCCTTCTCCACCACTCCCCAGCACCCTGTGCATCTCGGAAACAATCCTGCCCATCCCCTCCGAATCCGAGTGGTAGAGGGAGTGATAGGCAAGGAGACAATCAAAAGAGGAGTCATTGAATGTCAGTCTCTCGTTATCGCCCTTGACTGTATGAATAGATAGTTCCATTTTGGAGGCCTTGTCCCTTAGGAGCTGAAGCCCCGTATCGGAAAGGTCGTAAGCTGTCACATCAAAGCCCAGCTTGGCCATGTGTAGAGAATGTCTCCCTATGCCACATCCAAGATCAAGAAATTTTCTAAAACCCATATCCTCCCATCTACTTCCCAGATAATAGATCTCCTCTGATGGTTCAGACCAGTAGTCAGAGTCTATTTTTGTCCATAGCCAACCTTTGTTTGCACCCATAAGTACCTCCTTTGAAAAAATAATAGCACATGCTTTATTGTTATCAGAATATTTCGTATAATAAAGATATATCAAGGTGGATCCTTTGTCAATATGGAGTGGAAGAAAGGAAGGTAGTTGTATGGAAGTGAGTAGATTCTTGCCGATAATAATACCTGGAATCATTGTTCAGATTGCCATTCAGGCATACTTCATCAGGCATGCCTTGAGAAATGGTGAACTTTCAAGGGCTAAGCGGAGAGCCTACGCCTTGGCCATTGCTGTCCTCAACCTTCCTGCTGCTGCTGTCTACCTGTTTAACAATCGCAGGACGGAAAAAAGGATGGCACGTGACTTTGAAGGTGTGGATGTTGATCCCAATATCAAGCAGGGGATATTTGTCATGCTTGTGATAGCCTATGAAATTTTCTCCCTAAGGATTATTGCCGATAACGTTGAAAATCCATATCAAGGCCTACTTGCTGGCCTGCTGGCCTATTGCTTTGTCATAATGGTGATAAACAACCTTTTCATAGATGAAAATTCTGGAATCCTATACTACATTCTACCCATCACTCAGCTGGTCATTGCCATACCGATTGAGTATCTGGACAACTCATACTTCGCCCAGTTTATCGTCTTAATAGTGACAGCCAGTATAATAAACAGGTTTCCCTTCAGACTTGCAAGGCCCTACACCATGGCAGCCTTCTGTGCCTACTGGATAGGAGGTGTTGCAAAGGCCCTCAGGTTCAATGGACTGGATGGGATGGACGAGATCATCAGCTACCTGTATATAAACACCCTGCTCTTTGTCCTTGTGCTAGCAGCCTTCTACACTCTCAAGCGTCAGCTGCTTACAAACAACCAGCTAAGTGCAGCCCTTGAAAGGGTCCAGGACCAGGCAGAACAGCTGAGGGAAATGGGAGCAATCTCAGAACGCAACAGGATCACTGCTGAGATTCATGACAAGGTCGGACACACCTTGACAAGTGCTGTAATTTCAATTGAGAATGCTGAGAAGCTCTTTGGCGACCAACCGGAGGAAGCTCTTGAAAAGCTGTCCCTGGCTAAGGACCAGGTTAAAAGGGGGCTCGGTGAAATAAGGCTGTCAGTCAGGACAATCCGGAAAGGGGAGGTGGGGAATTTTCCAGCAGCACTGGGGGAACTACAGGAGGAAATGCTACAAAACACGGGAATGGAAATCTCGATTATAATGGATGTAAAGGAAGCAATACCACCGATTCTACAGGGTGTCCTCCTAGGTTCCATAAAGGAGTGCTGCACAAACAGTCTTAAGCATGGGAAGGCAAACAGGGCGGACATTCTGTTTCAGGACTTCAGGGAAAGGTTGTGCATGACATATTCGGACAATGGAGTTGGAACCGATGAGATAGTGTATGGATTTGGACTTACCGCCATGAAGGAGAGGGTACTGGGAGTTGGTGGTACCATGAATACGGAAAGTGGTCCCGGAGAGGGATTTTCTGTTGAGATCACCCTTCCCTTGGTTGGAGTTGCTGGAGGTGAAGAGAGTGAATAAAATCAGGGTCTTGCTTGCGGATGATCAGAGGATAATATTGGATGGACTGAAGGCACTTTTGGAGATGAACACTCTTATCACCGTTGTGGACATGGCCGAGAACGGTGAAAGTGCCTATGAAAAAACCCTTGAAATCAGGCCCGATGTTGTCCTGATGGATATCCGGATGCCGAAGATGGACGGGGTGGAAGCCACCCGACTGATCAAGAGGGATGCTCCTGAAACTGTGGTCATCATGCTGACAACCTTTGACGACGATGAGTATATAATAAAAGCCATGACCTATGGTGCATCAGGCTACCTGCTTAAGGATATTGGCAGTGACAAACTGATAGAAGCAATAGTGGATGGCATGAAGGGCAGCATCATCCTCCCAGGCAAGGTCGCCGCAAAGATTACATCAAGACTAAGGGAAGAAGGTTCTTCAGGGATTACCACAGGTGATTTCACTCAAAGGGAGCTTGAGATAATTTCCCTGATGATGAAGGGCATGACCAACAGGGAGATATCTGAGGACCTGTATCTATCCATTGGAACTGTAAAGAACTATATCAGCCAGATCTACCTGAAGATTGAAGTCAATGACCGGGCCAAGGCGGTTCTGCAACTGAAAAAGATGGGTTTTTAAGGGAAGAGGGCGACCTCTTCTTTTTTTTGAAAGTAGTTACTCTA
>CALGAG010000124.1 GCA_937951995.1 uncultured Bacillota bacterium | reverse complement strand
TAACGCTTGAAGGCATTAAAACTGAGTATACATCCAATAAGACAGAAAATTATGTTTATTGTAGAGGAGGATGAATATGCTATACGGTTATGCTGGGAAGATGTTGTTTGTGAATCTTACTGAAGGCAGTATTGAAGAAAAGGAACTGACAAAGGAAATGGCAGAATATTACATAGGAGGATATGGCTTCGGAGCAAAAATACTATATGAGATGATGCCTGCAGGCGTGGATCCGCTGGGGCCTGAAAACGTAATGGGATTCATTACTGGACCTACAAGTGCGACAAAGGCATTCTTTGGAGGAAGATATACAACCGTACATAAGTCTCCGGTAACAGGAGGATGGAATGATGCTAACTCTGGAGGCTTCTTTGGGCCTGAACTAAAAAAGGCGGGTTATGATGCACTATTTGTTAGTGGCGCAAGTGATAAGCCGGTTTACATCTACATTAATGATGGCAAGGTGGAGATTAGGGATGCTTCAAATCTTTGGGGGATGGATTCCAAAGAGGTTTGGGAGGAATTGAAGAAAGAAACAGGCGAGCCTAAAATTAGGGTTTCTGCAATTGGACCAGCTGGGGAAAGACTTTCACTTCTTTCTTGTCCGATTAACGATGGACACCGCGCACCCGGAAGAGGTGGCGGTGGAGCTGTAATGGGATCCAAAAAGCTTAAGGCTATAGCTGTAAGAGGCACAGGAGAAATACCCGTGTCTAATCCAGAAAAGGTTCTCGAAATTAACAAAAAAATTGGGGAGTTCATGAAAACAAGCGAACTGGCTAAGGCTTTTGGAACCTTTGGGACAGGTGTTGGAACAGCAGCATCTGCACTAAGTGGGGATTCACCTGTAAAGAACTGGGATGGAGTAGGTATTGTAGATTTCGGTGAAGAAAATGCTGAGAAGGTAACTGCTGCTACAATAGATAAGTATAAGACTAAAAAATACAATTGTTCAGCATGCCCATTAGGTTGCGGTGCAATATATAGTGTAGATGACGGAAGATGGCCAATGGAAGAGACTGAAAGGCCTGAGTATGAAACTGCTGCATCATTTGGAAGCACATGTCTGTGCGGTGAGGCTGATGCCATTATGAAATGCAATGAGATCTGCAACAGATACGGTTTTGATACAATTTCTGCAGGTATGACTGTTGCCTGGGCTATGGAGTGCTATGATAAAGGAGTACTTACCAAGGATGAGCTTGATGGCATCGATCTTACCTGGGGAAATGGTGAAGCGATGGTCGAGCTTCTTCAGAAGATGGCCGACGGTGAAGGTTGTGGAGCTGTTCTTGCAAATGGCTCAGCCTATGCTGCCAAGCATTGGGGTAAAGGGGAAGAGTTCCTTCAGACTGCCTCAGGCATAGAATTGCCAATGCATGATCCGAAGTATGCACCAGGACTGGCAAGAACCTACAAGTATGACCCGACACCAGGAAGACACGTAAAGGGAGGCTTGGGATTGATACAGATGATGAGCACAGACCCAAGCAAGTATAACTATGATGATACTGGACAGATGGACCTGGGGCTTACAACAAACAATGAGGTTATGAATGCAAGTAGCTTGTGTATGTTCAATGCCTATGCAGCACCTCCTGAAGCTCAGAATGAGTTTTTGACCGCAATTACTGGAATCGACTACGATGAGAAAAAGGTTCATGAGACTGGTTGGAGAATTTTCATGCTAAGACATGCATTCAACGTAAGGGAAGGCTTGAAGCCATCTGACTTTACAATTACTCAACGGGCTTTTGGGAATCCACCTCAGACAGAAGGACCCCTTGAAGGAATCACTGTAGATGAAGAGAAGCTAAGCAAGAACTTCTTCAAGGCGGCTAGAATTGATATGGAAACAGGCATACCAGAGAAGGAGCTTTTAGTTGAGCTTGGACATTTAGATGAGTTGGCAAGGGATTTTTATGGTGATTAGTAGCTAATGAGAAAAAGATCCGGACCATGGAAATAGGGTGGTCCGGATTGTTTGTGCATAGTTAGTTTTACTGCAAATACTTGTTTGATATAGCTAATTTATGCTTTGAATGAAGATTGTCAATAGAGGAGCAGCATCCATAATAGCTGTACAAAGTGTACATTTATACTTTACGGGTATACATAAATATGTGGAAACAGATAAATACGACTGGAACATAAACAAATAGGGGGTTTACTATGAAGGATAAACAAAGAGATATCATGAAAAATGGAAAAGGTTTTGTGGCTGCACTGGATCAGAGTGGTGGAAGCACACCTAAAGCTCTGTTGGGCTATGGTGTAACTGAGGACAAGTATAAGAATGATGAAGAGATGTTTGATTTGGTTCATGAGATGAGGACAAGAATCATTACAAGTCCGGCATTTAACTCAGACCATATACTGGCAGCGATACTTTTTGAGCAGACCATGGACCGAAAGATTGAGGGTAAGTTCACTGCTGACTATCTATGGGCGGAAAAGGGGATACTTCCAATTCTTAAGGTTGATAAGGGACTTGCAGACGAAGTAGATGGGGTACAGCTTATGAAACCAATGCCAGACCTTAGAGAATTGCTTGATAGAGCAGTTGAGAGAGGAATATTTGGGACCAAAATGAGATCGGTGATAAAAAAGGCCAATCCGGAATCAATAAAGAAAATTGTTCAGCAGCAATTTGAAATTGGAATTCAAATAATGGCAAAGGGTTTGGTCCCAATTATAGAGCCTGAGGTTGACATCAACAGTTCAGACAAAAGGGAATCTGAGGAGATGCTCAAGAAGGAAATATTGGAGCAATTGAACACACTTAAGGAAGGCCAAGAGGTTATGCTGAAGCTTTCAATACCTAGCGTAGCCGGCTTTTACGATGAATTGATAGAACATCCAAGGGTTATGCGTGTGGTTGCCTTATCTGGCGGCTACAGTAGAGAGGATGCAGTGAGACTTCTTTATGAAAACCCAGGCCTGATTGCAAGCTTTTCAAGAGCCCTGGTGGAAGGTTTAAGTGTTGACCAAAGTGATGAGGAGTTCAATACCATGCTAGGGGAATCAATTGCTGAAATTTATAATGCATCAATTGCATAATATCTAGAATCAGATGGAGCAAGTTAAGAGTCAATGCCAAATAAGGCTTCATGGAAAGGTTAAATCATGAAAGAGAAGATAATAACCAAAGAAGATTTTAAAACAACAAAATGGGCCGGTGGAGAAACAACCCAGCTGGCCATCTATCCGGAGGATGCAAATTTTGCAGACAGGGACTTTCTGTGGAGAATTTCGTCTGCCACCTTCACAGGTACGGAATCTACGTTCTCGGATTTCAGTGGCTATCAGAGGTACCTTCTGCCACTTGAGGGAGACCTTTCTGTAGTCCACAAGGGGTTATATGCCAGAGAACTGAAAAAGTATGAAGTTGAGTACTTTGATGGAGGCTGGGAGACAAGTTCAAAGAACTCTCCGGACTGCAGGGACTATAACTTTATTTTAAGGAGTGGATATCCCGCCAAACTACAGATTCTTGGTGAAGGTGATAGGTACAATTTAAAACCTTCTACCATGGTTACATTGTTCTCCACTGAGAGTTTCGTTGTTGAGTTTGGGATGGCGAAAAAACGTGAAATTGATGGATTCTCACTTTATGTTCTGGAGATGGATACAGAAATTGAAATCAGCATAATCAGTGCCTCGGAGCCTGTTATTTTGACGGAGTTTGTTGAGGGAAATAGCTCCCAGAATGGAAATCTAATTTAAACCTATGAAGTTTGGCTGCAGTGTCAATGGTCACTGCAGCCAAAATATATTCAAATATTCTCTTGACAAGTATTCAATACGGTAATACAATAAATAGAAATATTACTAAAACGATGAAGGAAATAGTAGCCTGTGAAGCATTTAAGAGAGCGGATGGTTGGTGTGAATCCGCATGATAATCCGGTGAATCCATTTCTGAGTTACCTGCGAAATGAGCATGGTCGTAATCCTGCGATAAAGGAACTTGAGTGAACAGAGAAATCTGTTAATTTGGGTGGCAACGCGGTGTATAATCTCCCGTCCCTTATGTATGTAAGTGATGGGAGTTTTTGTATATTCAAATGATGATGAAAATAGTAGCCAGTGATGCATTTAAGAGAGCAGGTGGTTGGTGGGAATCTGCATGTTAAGCTGGTGAATCCGTTTCTGAGTAGCCTGTGAAATGAGCAAGGCCGTAATCCTGCGATAAAGGAACTTGAGAGGGCAGAGCAATCTGTCAATTTGGGTGGCAACGCGGTGGATATTCCCCCGTCCCTTATATTTACTATAGGTGGACGGGGTTTTGTTTTTTTGATTAAGGGAGGAGGGCCAATGATGGGAGTATTGTCTAAGCCTGGATAAGAAGGGAGTGCAGATCAAGGTTATCTTTAGGAATCATTCATTTATTAGATTTATTAAAATCGAAAGGGAGGAATTCAAATGAGAATATTGGCAAATGATGGATTGGACAAAAAAGCGGTTGAGGTCTTTGAAAATGAAAATTACCAGGTGGATACAGACCACCATACACTGGAAGAGCTAAAGGGGATTATTGGGGATTATGATGTTTTGATTGTAAGATCTGCAACAAAGGTGTTTAGGGAGCTTATTGATGCAGCCAAGGGTACGAGATTGAAGCTTGTTGTAAGGGCAGGGGTTGGTGTTGACAATATTGATGTGGACTACGCAAAGGCAAATGGAATCGATGTTAGAAACACACCCAACTCAAGCAGCAATTCCGTAGCAGAGCTGGTTCTTGGTCACATGTTTGGATTGGCAAGACATATAGTAAGTGCCAACCTTACAATGAGGGAGGGGGAGTGGAACAAGAAGCATTATACGGGAATTGAGCTTCAGGGGAAAACACTTGGAATAATTGGCTTTGGAAGGATTGGAAGAGCCTTGGCTCAGAAGGCCTCAGCCCTGGGAATGGAAGTGGTATTTTACGATAACTATATTGAATGCGACGAAAGGTTTGAATGTCTTAAACTTGATGAGGTCCTAAGAAGAGCAGATTTTCTGACCCTGCACGTTCAGGCAACGGAAAAGCCCATGATTGGTGAAAACGAAATTAACATCATGAAGGATACAGCAATAATAATCAATACTTCAAGAGGTGGGGTGGTTGAAGAGGATGCCCTTCTGGAAGCATTGAACAGTAACAGGCTAGGCGCTGCCGCAATTGACGTGTTCACAACGGAACCGAACCCAAATCCCCTGCTTTGCAACCATCCAAGGGTTAGCGTGACTCCCCATATAGGTGCAGCCACTGCTGAGGCTCAGGAGAGGATTGGTCAGGAGGTAGTTGATATAGTGTTGGAAATCGGAGAAAAGTTAAAGACCAAGGCTAGTTAAGGGGGTGCCCTTGTTTAATAATAGAAATATTTTCATCTAAACGCTATAATAAGAAAAAATATTTCATTACCTATTGCCTTTTAAAGTGTTATGGTGTAATTGGAAAAATGGATAAAGCTCATACTGAATCAAGAAGGGGAGGAAGATGTTATGAGTACTGGAAAGATTAAGGAACTTGCTGAAAAGTATTACCCTGAGGTTGTGGAACTGAGGCATTATTTCCATATGTACCCTGAGCTGGCATTTGAGGAAGTCAAAACTGCCGCCAAGGTGGCAGATACCCTGGAGAGGCTGGGAATTGAAGTCCAGACAGGAGTAGCCAAAACGGGTGTTGTCGGTCTGATTAGAGGGGGAAAACCTGGAAGGACTGTACTCCTTAGGGCGGATATGGACGCCTTGAAGGTCCATGAGACGGCAGATGTTCCATACAAGTCAAGGGTTCCTGGAGTCATGCACTCCTGTGGACATGACGGACACACCGCAGGCCTTCTCGGGGCTGCAATGATACTTAATGAGATAAAGGAAGAACTATTCGGAAATGTAAAGCTGGTTTTCCAGCCTGCTGAAGAGGAGGATGGGGGAGCCCTTCCAATGATTGAAGAGGGTGTTATGGAAAACCCCAAGGTTGATGCTGCCTTTGGATGCCACCTTTGGGGAAACCTGTTGGAAGGCAAGCTCCAATTCAAGAAGGGGTCCCTTATGGCATCCCCGGATGCATTTGACATTACAATCATAGGCAAGGGAGGACATGCTGCAATGCCCCACCTTTCAATTGACCCGGTTGTAATGGCTGCCCAGGTCATAGACCAGACCCAGGCCGTTATTTCAAGACGAAAAAGTCCACTTGATCCAGCTGTTGTATCCTTTACAATGGTCCACGGTGGAGATGCATACAATGTTATTCCCAATGAGGTGAAGCTGGCCGGGACAATCAGAACCCTCGACCATGGGATCAGAAAGTGGATTCCAGAGGCAATGGAGGCTGTGGTTAAAGGGGTCACCGAAGCTGGAGGAGGAAGCTA
>CALGAG010000123.1 GCA_937951995.1 uncultured Bacillota bacterium | reverse complement strand
ACATTTTGGGAAAGTGAGTCAAAAAGAACCGTCCCCCTGACTCAGATAGGGGCGGATATACCGTACAACAGAGGTTGCAATTACTACGCCGCAGGCTATTGAGATTGCAATGAAAAGGGATTCCCCGCCTGTGACAAGAGCCTGGGAAAAGTTGTTGTCGATAATGTGAAACATGGTGTAATAGATTCCATAGCCTGGTACAAATGGTATTATTCCTGGAATAATAAATATTGTAGCAGGCTGTTTTTTGTAGATTGCAGCCAATTCTCCCACAAGACCCACAAAAATGGACCCCACAAATGCCGGGATAATAAAGCTTGTGGCAGTCTGCTGAAGAAGTATGTAGACTATCCAGCCCAGCATTCCGCTTAGGGATGCCAGGGGAACTAGCCTTCTTGGCAGGTTGAATATTATTGAAAAACCGATTACACACAAGAGGGAATAGAATCCCTGGGTCAGAATGTACATAAAAATCCTCCTATATGAACGCAATGATTCCCTGAAGCACGATACCCACTCCAAAGGCAAGGGCTATTGCAATGAAAAGTGCCTCCATCATCTTTGTGGTCCCTGCAATAAGCTCTCCGGAGATCAGGTCTCTTATTCCATTGGTAAGGGAAACCCCTGGTACAAGGGTCATCAAGGGACCTATTATAACAGTGTTAAAATCAGCGGTAATTGAAAGACCGCCCACCACAAAGACCAAGAATATGCTTAAGAGGGCTGAAATCAATCCCCCAAGGATATTCTTGACAAAGAAATTCAGCCTTCTAACTGTAAGCTTGTCCATTGAGAAGACCGTAATGCTGGATGCCATATACGCCAGGACAAACTCCACAAAGCTACCTCCAAACATCAGCACAAAGAAGCCTCCTGCCATACCGCTGAAGGCATACCTAATGGGCTTTGAAAACTTGGGTGGTGACCTTAGCTCACCTAGGATTATGTCAGTTTCCTCCTGGGTCATGTCCCCTTGGGTAAAGATCCTGGAAAAGGAGTTTGCCCTTGCTATTGTCTCAAGGTCAAGTCCAATTGAAGGCACCCTGGAAACAGTTGTATAGGGCTCTCCATTTATATGGGCTCCAACTATTATCCCTGTGGACATGACAAATACCTCCACAGGAGAATTTGTCTTTGAGGAGATCATCCTGTTGATGGTCTCCTCAACCCGGTAGGTTTCAGCCCCGTTCTGGAGCATAATCATGCCGGTTTCCACTGCTGTTGCAATTGCTCTTTTCAATGTCTTTTCTTCCATCTGATTACTCCTATAGATTAAGTGATACTGTTCCCTCTGATACTATTTCGACTTCCCCATCAAGGAATATCTCCTCGGCCATGCCATCTGTCCAAACCACACCTATGTTGAGTACTCCGCCTGGCTGGGCTATATCCCTTGAAATACTGACATCATCAAGATATGAGAGGCAAACACCCAGTGCAGCCGTACCTGAGGCACAGCTTTTTTCCCAGCAGGTTGTATCTGTTCCCTTTACATACACAAGGGGTTCCAGGTACTTTTCCTCAAAATCATAAAACATTATACCGAAGGCTTCATAACCCTCCTTGTCCATTTTGGATTTCACAATATTGAAGAATTCAAGGGTGCTTCTTACAGCGTCCTTGTCTACAACAAAGTGTGTTATTCCAAAGAAGTCCACCCTTATTGTGGATATTGTTTCTCCCTGGATTATAAATTCCTGGGCACCTACAGATTTGGGCAGTGGCATCTGGATTCTGGAACGGAACCTGTTTCTCTCCTTTAGAGGCGTGACAATGCAATCAACATTTCTTTCCCAGCCTGATACCTGGATGGGAACCAGATAGTCCTCCCCCTGGGCCTTGATCGAGGGATATCCCGTGTATACCATATAGGCTGCGAAAGACCTGCTGGCATTACCGCAGAACTCCCCGCCCATCATCTGGAGCCTAAGGGTTTCTGTTGAATCCGGCAGTAGGGTTTTTTCTATGAAACCCACCTGCTCTGCATGTACACTTTCATAGCTCATAAGCTTTCTTGAAATCGCTGCGTGGTCCTTCCTGGGAACCTGGTCCAGTACAAAGACCGTGGTGTTCTGTGCCGGATTGACCTTTACGTAATGTAATATCATGATTCTACCCCCTCTCTTCCCCTTTAGTATAGCAAAGAATGGAGGGAATATCACTAGTAAACGAAAAAAAAACAAGGCTTAATGCCTTGTCAAGTCTGGTGCGGCTAAAGGAACCATTACAATTATAGCTGAGCTGTAACCATAATAGCCTGTTGATTTAGCGAAGCTTCTCGCCGCAGCCACCGCAAAAATGTGCGCCGGGAACTACGGGAGCTCCACAGTTGGGGCAGAACTTTATATGCGAAACGTCTTGGTATGACAGCGGCAAATCCTCATTCGGCGAAATATCTGACAGAAACAGCCAGTCGATATCCTCTCCGTCATCGCATAAACCGATGGCTCCGGCAGGCGATACCACACAAAAGCTATCCTCGTCGATGGGGTCTTCGCTGTCAC
>CALGAG010000122.1 GCA_937951995.1 uncultured Bacillota bacterium | reverse complement strand
GGGTCTTCCACTTTGGGTAAGTAGCAGAGAGATTTCAGGAAAAGGTATGGAGGTGCTTTGATGAAAAAGGGAATTATAGTGGCAAGTTTTGGAACAACCCATCAGGATACCAGGGAGAAGACAATTGATGTGATAGAACATAAAATAAGGAAGGAATTTTCCGACTATCCTGTGGTAGGGGCCTTCACCTCAGGAGTTGTAATCAGAAGGCTAAGGGAGGATTATGGGATCCAAGTCCCAGATATGAAGGAAGCCATGGAGCAACTGGCATCTGAAGGAGTTACAGATATTTATGTGCAGCCTTTGCATATAATAGCAGGGATTGAATTTGAGAAGGTTCTAAGGGCTGCCAGGGACTTTATGAAAAATACCGGCAAGGTCATTGTAAGAGTTGGCACTCCCCTTATGTGGGAGGACAGGGATTTCAGGAACATAGTAAAAATACTCATCCCTAAGGATGATGCTTCAGTGGTTTTCATGGGTCACGGATCAAGACACAAGGCTGACACTTCCTATGAAAGACTAGCAGAACACTTTGGAAGGGCGGGTATCAGAAACGTACATATAGGTACTCTTGAAGGGAAAACTGGACTGGAAGATGTGATGGGAAAGCTTAAAGAAGGAGGCAATAGTCAGGTCTTACTAAAGCCATTTATGCTGGTGGCTGGAGACCATGCAAAGAACGATATGGCATCTGAAGATGAGGATTCCTGGAGTAGCATCCTGGAAAGGGAAGGGTTCAATGTGAGCATTGATATGACCCCTCTTGGGGAGATTGAGGAAATACAGAGGATGTTTGTCACAAAGATGAAGGAAGTGATTAGGTCATGAAGGGGTTTATGATAGCAGCACCATCAAGCAACACCGGGAAGACCACCATTACCACCGGAATAATTAGGGCCTTGGAGAAACAGGGATATTTTGTAAGTCCATACAAGACAGGACCGGATTATATAGACGGCAAGTTTCTTTCCATGGCTGCAGGTACCAGAGCTGGTAACCTGGATTTGCATCTTCAGGGAGAGGAAGGGGTCAGGGAAGCACTTTCAATGGGAAAGGGAGATATAGCTGTAATTGAAGGAGTGATGGGATATTTTGATGGTTCCTCAAACACATGGGAGAAATCATCCTATGACATTTCCAAAAGACTTGATATACCTGTGGTTCTTGTGTACACGCCCAAGGGGGAGATGTTCTCAGCTGTTCCCAAGATCAAGGGGATGGCTGAGTTTGAGGATTCAAGAATCCAAGGGGTAATCCTCAACAAGACCAGCAAAAGGATGTATGAAATGCTTAAGGAAGCCATTGAAAACCATACAAGTCTTTCAGTCATAGGCCATATACCATATGACCAGGATCTTGAAATTGATAGCGAGTCCTTGGGACTACTTGAACCTGGTAGGATAACCGGGCTGGAAAAGAAAATTGAGATGATGGCTGAACTGGTCCAGGAAAACCTGGATATGGAAAAGCTCCTTTCAATTGCAAGGGATCTTGACATTTCAAGAGCAGCCAAGCTTGACAAGGGAGATATGAGGGTTGCAGTCGCCATGGATGATGCCTTCTCCTTCCATTACAAGGAGAATTTGGAGCTATTAAGGTCAATGGCGAACGTGTGCTTCTTCTCCCCAGTCTATGACAGGGCCCTTCCTGAAGCCGACCTGGTCATACTGGGAGGTGGCTATCCTGAGAAGTACAAGGAAAGGCTATCTGAAAACAGATCCATGATCCTTTCAATCAGAGAATATGGAGAGGGTGGTGGTCACATACTGGCTGAGGGAGGCGGTATGCTGTACCTTATGGATACCTTGGAAGGAGTTGAAATGTGCGGCCTTCTAAAAGGAGATGCGAGAATGACTGACCGACTTCAAAGGTTCGGATACGTGAATATATCAATAGGGGAAGACTGTGTTCTTGGTAAGGCGGGAACAGAAATACCTGCCAATGAATTTCACAAATCAGTGGTTGAGAATACGGATGAACCTATTTTCAGAATCAATAAACCGCTGGGAAATCACAGCTGGGCCTGCGGATACAAAAGGAAAAATGTTTTAGGCTATTTCCAGCACCTCAATCTTGCCGGAAAGAGTTCGCTTCTGAAGGGAATACTGGATGAAGTGATCAGTGGAGGTGGAAAGGATGTATATTAAGAAGCCCATGGAGATAGAAAATAGGAGCATGGAAATCATAAGAAAAGCCATAGTGGATCCAGGATTTTCACCTAAAGAGCTCCAGATAGCCATGAGGATGGTCCATACCACGGGTGATTTTGATTACAGTGGCATAATTGACTTTAGGAATGATTTTATAGAAAAAGCTCT